>CAZJKZ010000017.1:0-41697 GCA_964546885.1 uncultured Bacteroides sp. | reverse complement strand
TGATATTGGATGCCTTTGCAGAGGCATCCAATATCTCTTTTACCACTGAGAGATATGGCGATGTGGGCAGAGGGCGTATCAAGAACCAGCAGGTGGTTCTTCTTAAGCCTTCCACGTATATGAATCTCAGCGGCAATGCCGTGCGCTATTGGAAAGAAAAGGAGGGTATAGAGATTGAAAATATTCTCGTAATTGTAGATGATATTGCCCTACCCTTTGGAGCCATACGCATCAAGCCATCGGGCAGCGATGCCGGCCACAACGGGCTTAAAAACATAGCCCAGATGCTAAACACACAGAATTATCCGCGCCTGAAATTCGGAATTGGCAATGATTTTCCACGCGGATGTCAGATAGATTACGTATTAGGCCATTTCACTGTGGAGCAACGCCAAATGCTGCCGGTGCGCATCGAGAAGGCTTTAGAAGCTATTAATGACGCCGTTCTATCGGGGTTGCAGGATGCAATGTGTAAATTCAACAACAAATAGCCGCTATGCCTAAATCGGAAGTAAGAATCGACAAGTGGCTTTGGGCCATGAGAATATTCAAAACGCGCACCATAGCCACTGAAGCATGTAAGAAAGGGCGCGTCACAATAGGCGATGGCATCATAGCCAAACCTTCAAGGATGATTAAGGTCGGAGATATAATCCATGTCCGTAAACCGCCTGTCACCTACTCTTTCAAGGTACTTGCTCTCACTGAAAATCGCCTCGGAGCCAAATTGGTGCCAGAATATATGGAAAATATTACACCAAAGGATCAATATGATTTGCTTGAAGTAGTAAAAATATCAGGTTTCATCGACCGTCGAAAGGGTCTTGGCCGTCCTACAAAGCGAGAAGGTCGCGAACTGGAAAAATTTACGTCTGACACATTTGACAACGGCTGGGATTTCGATTTTGACGATGATGATTTCGAAGATGATTTTGACGAATAATCACGCCATAAAGGTAGTCTTGGATATTTCGAGACTACCTTTTTTCGTCAACCAGCTCCTCGATGTAAGCAAGAAGCTTTCTATAGAACGGATGATGAGATAGTGTGGAGGCATCACCGAAAATCATAAGTTTCATACGCGCGCGAGTCATAGCCACATTCATTCGGCGTAAGTCGCTTAGAAAGCCTATCTGTCCATTTTCATTTGCTCGAACAAGACTTATGAAAATCACGTCGCGCTCCTGCCCTTGGAAACCGTCAACCGTATTCACCGTAAAAAATTCTCTTATGGGTCGTAGCCATGCCTCGCTCTTGATAAGTCGGCGCAAATACTGTACTTGTGCCTTATACGGCGAGATAATGCCAAAATCTATTCGCTCTTCGATAATCCGGTCTATCCCTATCCTATCTACATACGAATGAAGGCTTTCCATAAGTAAATCCGCCTCTTTTTTATTTATACGACCAAAACTCTCTCCCACAAATTCTTCCATAAAATCCATATCAGAAGTATCCACCCAGGATATAGGGATATCAAGGTCGAGAATTCCGCGGAATTCCACATCAGGAGCCGCTTTTAGCTTTCCCTCATAAAACCACTCAGAAGAGAATTGCATTATTCTGTGGTTCATGCGGTACTGCGTCTCAAGCAGGGTGACGATATCCTTTTTCTTTTCTGCTATTACCTCCATAAGTGTTTTGGCAAGACCTTGCTTTGAAGCTTCAAAGCACTTTATGGTCGGTGGCAATTGCTTATGATCGCCGGCAAGAACCACACGGTCGGCTTTACTTATTGCGATCCAGCATGCAGCCTCAAGAGCCTGCGCAGCCTCATCAATAAATAGTGTGCCAAAATGATGCCCATACAGCAGACGGTTGCTGCAACTCACAAGAGTGGAAGCCACCACATTAGCCGAATTAAAAAGATCGGTGTTGATAGCTATTTCTATAGAGGCTGCACGGTCTTTAAGACGGGATATGCGGTTCCTTAAAGATTCTCGCTGCTCGTAACTTTTGCGACGTCCCTGGGACCGGATTTGACGAAGTTCCTTACGTATAGCCCACAACTCCGGATAAGATGGATGACTCTCAAATCTGCGTTCATATGTAAATGAAAGCATTTTGTCGTTGACACGTGTGGGATTGCCGATGCGAAGCACATTGATGCCACGGTCAACGAGTTTTTCTGCTATCCAATCAACGGCTGTGTTGCTTTGGGCGCATACAAGCACCTGCGGCTCTCGATGCAGAGTTTCATATATTGCTTCTACAAGAGTCGTTGTCTTCCCTGTACCCGGCGGTCCATGTACTATTGACACCTCTCTCGCCTCAATCACGCTATTCACTGCCTGCTCCTGCACTGAGTTAAGCCAGGGGAGCCTTACAGGGTAGAGATTGCGCTTTTGAGGTTTCACACTTCCTATAAGCACGTCACGCAACTGTGCGGGACGGGTGTCCTTAGCCGCTATCACTGCCGACAATGCGTCAAACATAGCCTGATAGCTTGTTTCATCAAAATTCAGCTGAACGCCTAAACCATCTACATTCTGCAGCTCGGCCACCGCTCCGCTACCCGGCATAACCACAACCATACGATCCGGGGAGGCATAACTCACTACACCCGTAAAATTAAAGTATGTGATTTTGCCATCAGGAGATTGATAGAAGAAACACACCGGACGCCCATATTCGAATGTGTGCTCTATATCGGTGTCCGTTTCTCTAACAATTTCCACCACAAGCTGGTTGAGCGAATTGTGATAGCTGCGGCGCATGGCGACAGGCCACCAGCACATACCGCGTTTCACCTTGCGCAAAACGCCCATCTGCTCCGTATGCCTCTTAAATTCTTCTTTCTCATATTCGTACTCCATTCGCAGCAGCAAATGTTGACGCTGCAAGTGGGCTATTGGATTAGTATCTGCAATCATAGCCGCAAAAGTACGTAAAATTTTACTTCTGCGGCTATGATTAAATATATTTAACCTCTATCAGAGACGTTCGAGCACCGTATTGACCAGATCCTCCATGCCTCTTTTGTAATTAGGATTCGCCTTTTCGTTGTATCTATTAGCAATTATAGAGCATACTGTCATACATTTATGTCCCATAAGCCTTCCCATACCTTGAAGTGGCGCACTTTCCATTTCATAGTTGGTGATTTTGCGTCCCTTGTATTCAAACTCCTCAATTTTCCTGTTCAAATCAGGGTTGGCAAGATCAAGACGTACATGTCTTCCCTGCGGACCGTAGAACCCAACGGCGGAGATTGTATTTCCTTTTAGCATGTCATCGCCACCTATCCTATTCACCAATTCCTCGTCGGCGTTGACCACATATGGCTTTGCCCACAGTTTATTCCAGTCAGTATGGTTACAAAGAGCTTGTTCAAAATCGAGATCGCACACTTTGTCACGCCCTGCATAATAGTTGAGCACTCCGTCAAATCCTATCGACTTCTCCGCAATTACTGGTGTACCAAGTGTGATTTCCGGCTGTAGAGCGCCCGAAGTGCCTATTCTCACCATAGTAAGTGTGCGATGCTTGTCTTTTACTTCTCGAGTGTTGAAGTCAACATTGGCAAGAGCATCGAGTTCGGTAATGACTATATCAATGTTGTCAGGACCGATACCGTGGCTTATACACATAATCGGCTTCCCTTTATATGTACCGCCAATCGTGTGAAACTCGCGACTCTGTACTTCAAAGTTCTGAGTATCGAAGAATGCCGCAACCATATTAACTCGTCCAGGATCACCAACAAGAATGATATTGTCGGTTAGCAGCTCAGGGAGTAAATGTATATGAAATGCGCTACCGTCAGGATTGATTATAAACTCTGATTCCGGTATATATCTTTTTGCCATAGTCGAAATATTATAGTTGAAAAATGTTTTTATCCTATTAACGCTTCATGGTCAAAAATTGTTGCAGATCCCTTACGACTTGCCTTAAACCATTTTTTACGAAACTTATATACTGAGCTATTATTAGCTTTGGATCAATCGAAAATTTCGAAACCAACTTTTTTGTAAGGTGATGAAATGAATATAATTTACCTGCAAAATAGTTTTTTGGTCTTTTGAAGGCGCTTTGCCTGACTTTTCCAAAATTTCCTTCATAAAGGATGAAAGACAGTATCCGGTCAGCCTCCTTTCTATATTCCTTAGAGTAGAGCGGACACTCGTTTTCGGACAGTCCCAAATATTCGACGGCTATCGGGGTGAATAATCGCCATCCGCGAAGCAAGCGAAATTTTTTAAGCGTTTTTTCAAGCTCTGCCACGTTTATATCTTTATGATGAAGGTGTAAAAGCATTGTCCAGTCGCAGACTTGTCTCAAACCTATGCCTCCGTTAAGGAAGTGATGATACAAGTGCATAAATACGAACACCACATCAAAAACAGGAGTGGGCACTTCAATATCTTTCCCTCCAATTTGTACGGTTCTGCCTGAGAGAAGTTGACTCTGACTCCAATCCTGAAATTGCTGATCGACTGAAGGCGTGGGTAGCCGTCCTGCCACCTTGTAAAGTTCTACTTTTACTCCATTCAATGAGCATCCGTAATGCTTTGCCTGTGGATTAAATCGCTCCTTGCTCTCCCAGCCATAAATCTTAGAAACCGAATAGGCTTCTTGATAATTTTTCTCCCCGATATATAAATCAATGTCGCCACACTGCCTTAATGTAGCGTCCGGATAAACTCTGGCATAGGCTTGCCCTTTTAACAGAATAGGTCGCAAGCCGGCATCAGTGAGTTTGACATATGTTTCTGCAACACATCTGTCAAGAAGTCTATGTGTTTGACGGTTTCTCTCTATCAAAGAATATGCCCTGAGTAGCCATTCTTTGGGTGGTCGCTTTCCTTCGGGCATCCTCAAGGCGGCACTGAATACAAGAGGTGCCACAGTCTGCTGCAACGACAGCTTACCAATCTCATCCCAATCTATGGGCAAAACTTCAAATGGCAGACACTCTACTGATGTCTGCCATAATGATGACCTGATCAGCTCCAGAAGCTGACCGACAGTTGCTGACACTACGATGTCTCTCTTCCATGTCATTGCTCTCGCCCTGATGCAATTTATTCCATTACGAAGTGAACATCAGTTTCCAAAAGAATTGGGGAAATTAACTAAATTGTACAATTACCACCAAGTTCCTCCATTTCCAAAATCATTGCCAGAAGCACAAAGAATTGGTAAATTATTTTCTATGTTCACGATCTCCGATGTCGGTTTCACGTAAGGTTTTTTTGTTTTGCTGTCCTCCATTTGATAATATTAGTTTAGTCCTATTTTTGAGGTGCAAAATTAATATGCAAGCTTCAAATGACCAATTTTCAGATGCGACAATTTCGTTTTCAGATGCGACAATTTCATCATTTCGGCATAAAAATGCACTAAATTATAACTCTATCACATTAATTTCTTGCCAATTAGACAAAATGTCTTTTATATCGGCTTTTGCCACCTCCTCCGACACATCGTATTCCTCACAAAGTCGTGCGGCAAGCGATTCAGTAGTAAAATTTACTTGCGCCAAAGCCTCTTTCCATAACCAGGATGCCGTTTCGTTCAACACCAAAAGTTTACCAAAATCTACAGCTTCAAGTCCCTCTCCAATAATCACTGTCTCGCCGCAAACTTCGCGCAGCACAAATCCATCTTTAATTTTCATAATCTTTTGTATATAGCTAATAAATATTTTCTAATAGGCCGCAACTGATACCACAGTACGGCAATAAACCTTCTTTTTCTATTATATAAATAATATTTTTTACTACCATCCACTATGTGAGTGGCAAGAGCTTTAATGTCGCTTAACAAACAATGCTCAACACCCGATAGATTGCCATCACCCATCATTGTGACGTTTTCATCAACAATGCTGACGATTCGATGCAACACATAGCGCCGCTCTTCTATCCGAGCCAAAACAACATCCCCCTTTTGTGGGTGTTCTGGTTTCTGCAAAATCACACTGTTCCGGCCACCAACCAAAAACGGCAACATGCTCTGTCCAGTGACAGGCAATGTGACGCTAACGCCCTCGTCAACCAATCTAATGACTTCATCTATGATACGGTCGTCATTCATCATTATCAATCATTATCGCCGACCGACAGATTTCCGCAGCCTCCCTATCCGGCAGACACTCCATGTGCCATACAGGTATTTTTTTCGTCAACTCATTCTCCGTTTCATGAAGTCCGTCGGCAATCTTTTTATCCCAACGCTTTCCGCTGATGCTCGGGCGAAGCGCAGTGTATGCCGCAATGCCTCTCAAACGGCTTATCCGATTATATGGAGCTTGACTCAACCTAACGATTCCGCCCAATGGATAATCCACGTTAAGGTAACACGGAGTTTTGCCGCTCCATGGACTTCCATAGACTGCCACGTGTCCATCATCGTCAATACGCACAACGGGATTATCATCGTTTACCAATTCAACGCCTGCGATATACTGCCGCCATAGGCGCGCATGGGTGCTTTTGCCCGTGCCGCTTGGTCCAATAAACATATAGCCCTTACTCTTGTAGCTTACCACAGCTGCATGAAACAACACCGTACTTTTGTCCGCCGCAGCCATCGCATACATCACCATCAGAGCATTGTCGATAGAGGGTTTTCTATAATTTCCCGTTATTGCCAAACATGCATCATGATAAGTTTCCGAACATATCAGGGTCCCAGCCCTCACTCCATGCCATTGAAACTCAAATATGGGTTTACCATCAGGCGTTTTTCCGCATATCATTGTCTGACCTTCTTCCTCTTGTATCAATTCCTCCGAAAAAGGAGGGACATCGCATGACTCGATGTTCAGGGCGAAAAGTGGCAGCTTGGATTTCGAAGGATTTACAACAGCAAAAGGCTCATAATTGTCCATCAGCCGCAATTCTTCATTGTCGGCAGTTACACAAAAGAGATGTCCGGCAACATTGAAATATCTCGTTTCTCTCACCTCAAATACGTTAAATCAGTCATCAAGAAGAGGAAGATAGTCACCGTAGCCCTCAGCTGCCATTTCTTCGGCCGGAATAAATCTTAAAGAGGCGGAATTGATGCAATAGCGCAAACCACCCTCTTCGCGCGGACCGTCGTTAAACACATGTCCAAGATGGGATCCGCTCGATGCTGACCTTACTTCCGTGCGGATCCGTCCATAACTCGTGTCGAGATGTTCACTGATAAGTTCATCTGATATAGGACGCGTGAATGCCGGCCATCCGCAACCGGAGTCGTATTTTCGACTCGACAAAAACAGAGGTGTGCCATCAGTGATATCCACATAGATACCACGTCTGAACTCATGGTCGTACTCATTGACAAAAGGTCGTTCAGTTGCTCCATTTTGTGTTACTTCCCACTGCAACGGAGTAAGACGCTGTCTAAGGGAATCGTTGTCGCAAGTATGACGCATTTGAGCCGCTTCCTTAAACAGCGAGGGATTGATATGGCAATATCCATTAGGATTTTTGTACAGATATTCCTGGTGATACTCCTCCGCTGGATAAAAATTTTCGAGAGGGGCAAACTCGATGGCGAGCTTCTGTTTGTAGCGACGCTGCAAAGTGGCAAGTTGGGCATCTATCACAGGCACATCACGCTCGTCGGTATAATAGATACCGGTGCGATATTGAGTGCCTACGTCTCCACCTTGCTTATTTATCGAAAGAGGGTCGATACTTTTAAAAAATAGGGTTAGCAAATCACTAAGACTCACTATATTATCATCATATTCTACTTTAACTGTTTCTGCGGCGTTTGTGACACCTGTGCAGACTAGCTTATAGTCGGGATATTCACATTTGCTGTTGGCATAACCTGCCTCTGTAGAGACTACACCCGGAACGAGGGAAAAAAGATGATCAGTACCCCAGAAGCACCCTCCCGCAAGATATATTGTCTTTACCATTATTAAAACTACATTTATAATTGTCATAATCCAATAAGAAATATTGGTAGTTACCAATATTTGATACAAAAATAGCTAATTATTTTGAGTACAACAAGCAAAAATAAAATTATTAATGAGATTTTTGACAAATTAACGACGAAAACTCATAGTTTTTCCGTAAATTTGTCATTTAATACTAAGATTTTAAACTTATTTATAAAGTTGATATCTAAATATTATTACTTACCGCAATTAAATTTACTTAAATATACATGAGCAGAAAACGTAAAGAACTCCCTGTACTTGAGGGGGTGGAAATACTTAGCGTGGGAGCTGAGGGCAACTCGGTGGCACGCGTCAATGATATGGTGGTGTTCGTGCCCTTCGGCGCACCGGGTGATGTGGTTGACGTAAAAATCGACCGTAAGCGTAAATCATACGCTGAGGGACATATAGTGAAAATAATAAAGCCTTCAGAAGTACGCGAAGATCCGAAATGCGAGCACTTTACGATATGCGGCGGATGTCGCTGGCAACACCTTCCCTACTCTTTGCAGCTCCAATGCAAGCAGCAGGTGGTAGACGACTGTTTGCGGAGAATCGCTAAAGTGGAGTATCCTGAGATCACGCCGATCAAGGGATCAGAGAATATATGGGAATACCGCAACAAGATGGAATACACTTTCTCAAATAAATGCTGGCTCACCTACGAGCAGCTGCAGAGCGGCGAAGAATTTCCTGACCGAAGAGCAGCCGGATTCCATATTCCGGGGGCTTTTGATAAGGTACTTGATATCCATCGTTGCCACCTTCAGGGAGGCATTTCCAACGATCTTCGCAACTTTGTAAAAGAATATGCGAAAGAACACAATCTTACATTCTATGATTTACGTGCAAATTCCGGATTGATTCGTACACTTATGATACGTACCGCATCCACCGGCGAAACTATGGCTGTTATGGTGTTTGGCGAGAATGACCAAGTCAATATCAAAGACTTAATGGATGCTATACGTAGGCAATTCCCCGATATCACTTCGTTGCTATATGTAATTAATTTGAAAGTGAATGATACAATCACCGATCAAGAGATACTACTACACAGCGGAAAAGAATTTATTGAGGAAGAGATGGAAGGTCTTAGATTCAGAGTAGGACCTAAATCTTTTTATCAGACAAATTCACGCCAAGCATACGAACTCTACAAAGTTGCCCGCGATTTTGCCGATCTTAAAGGCGATGAACTCGTCTACGACCTCTATACCGGCACAGGCACCATCGCCAACTTTGTCAGCCGTAAAGCCAAGAAGGTTATAGGTATTGAGTATGTACCGGAAGCCATAGAAGATGCAAAAATCAATTCGGCAATCAACGGTATAGATAACACCCTCTTTTATGCCGGAGACATGAAGGACGTGCTTAATGCAGAATTCATTGAGAAGCACGGCCGTCCCGATGTAATGATAATCGACCCCCCGCGTGCAGGCATGCATGCTGACGTAGTAGATGTTATACTCAACGCCGAACCACAACGACTTGTATATGTAAGCTGTAATCCCGCCACCCAAGCGCGCGATTTGGCACTTCTCGACACAAAGTACAAAATAGAAGCCGTGCAGCCGGTGGATATGTTCCCGCATACACAACATGTGGAGAATGTTGTGAAGCTCACGCGTCGCTTTTAATGCTGTACAGAATTGTACATTATGATTGTCAATCACTTAGTCTATGAAATT
The DNA here is from genome assembly GCA_964546885.1 of uncultured Bacteroides sp. GTDB lineage: Bacteria > Bacteroidota > Bacteroidia > Bacteroidales > Muribaculaceae > CAG-873. The sequence goes on along the minus strand of CAZJKZ010000017.1, from coordinate 32,112 downwards.
ATGAAGTCAAAAACAATATTATTCATCTTATTTCTCATATCATTCTTTATGGCAAATGCTCAGATGAAAGCTCCAGATTTCGCATATCCCAAAACGGTGGCTAAAGAGGCAGACACGGATCTGATAAAGGCTAATAAGGACGGTGACGCTCATGCCGCTCTCAATGCTTTGATACGCCTTACGCTTTCGGAAAGCATGGTTGATCCGGCCAAATTGCAGCAGATGATAAAGGAAAGCGAAAAGACGGCTCAAGAATTTTCAAATGACAAGCTTCATGGGCTGTTCCAAGCTTGGATAGCCTACCTGTACAATTCGTTATATAACAGCGACCGTTGGAAATACAATAACAGGAAATTGCCGTTATCTCCCCTTCCTGCGGATCTTACAGAATGGAGTGGAGAGCAATTCCGCACTTATATCAGCAACCTGTGTAAAGCCTCCATCAGCACATCAGAGTTGAAAGATTGTCGTTTGAGCGACTATACTGACATCATTTCATGCGACAAGCTTTCCCTAATCTATTATACATCACTTCAGGATTTCGTTTACATCAACGCCATCAACATCCTCGACGGGATAAATATGCGACCAGAGTCAGAGAATATAGAAACTATTGCGCTTGAATCTTCAGCAGCAGGCAGTCCTTCTAATATTCTATGGAATTGGCTTTCAAACAAACGTTACGATAATTATGAAGAACATTTAAAGGCTATCCATCCGTACCTTAACAACGAATATGCCGGTCTTTTGGTATGGAAAGTGGGTGCGTTCCTTGACAACAATAATATCCTGAACGTAAAAAAATTTATCGAGACAGCCGAAGGATATCTGAAAAAATTTCCCAACACTCCTTTCAAGAACAATATTCTTAACGAAATCACTTCTAGCAAAACGGAGAGAGTAAGAGTCGATTATCCTTTATACTGTGCCCCCGGTCATACGATCGATCTCAAAGTGGAGAACACAAACGCAAATGTATGCAAAATCGACATATTTTATTCCGGAGAGAAAGATCTGACATCTGACAATAGAAATGTTAAGAGGATTCTTAAAACTATGAAGCCTTGGCAGACTCTTGACGTGTGTACAGTCACTGCCGTGCCTTTCAGAGAAGACACAATACTAAAAGTGAACATTGACAAGCCGGGATATTATTATATACTGCCTCGTCTATCGTCAGGCACGTCCGACGATGCTATGTACATACGATCTATGCGTTGCCTTGGCATCTTCCCTCTTGCTATTTCTAATACGGACCAGACTTTGATGCTGTCACTCGACCCATACACCGGAGCCCCGGTGGCAAATGCTTCGGTTTGGCTCAGAAAAAATCGAAAAACAGAATACACTAACGCCGGAAAGAGCAATACCGAAGGCGTAACAGATATCTCTCGAATGATTGAAGGACATGATCTCTACTCCACACGCATAGATTACGCTGGAAAGCAGTACATTTTCCCGGATGTTAATGTATATCGCCGTTCGGCTAATACCGAAAGCGAGCGAACAATGGCCAACATTTTGCTTTCCCGTTCAATCTATCACCCTGGAGAGAAGGTAGACGCTCTCATAGTGCTTTCCAAAGCCTATCAGCGTCCCGACTCAACTGAAGCTACAACAGTGTCTGCCAATCAGAAGCTCAGGTTAAAGCTTATGGATGCCAATTACCAGACTATAGCCGACACAATTGTGGAGACAGACTCATACGGAAGAGCGACAACAAATTTTGCTCTTCCGACAGATGGACTCACGGGAAACTACAGCATAGAAGTTTCTAATGAGAATGGGCATAATACTATTTCCGCCACTCATTTTATGGTAAGTGACTACAAGATGCCGGATTTCGAGGTTGTGATTGACGAGACAGCGTGTGATGTACCCTCCGCAGGTTTCGTTACAATAAAAGGAACTGCAACCTCATACTCAGGTATGCCAATGTCTGACGCGAAAGTGACTCTTAATCTCAGCATGACTCAATGGGGATGGTGGAGATGGCATAATGAAAGCATGAATATATATTCTTCAGAAACTGCCACCGATACATCCGGCAAATTCACCTTTGTAATTCCGGATAGTGTGCTCAACGATAAAAATTCGCTCTACAAGGCCACCATTGATGTCGTATCGATATCGGGAAACACTGTAAGCGAAAGCACGGCTTTCGCCTTGACGAAAAAATATCAAATTTCCTTCTCTTCCTATATTAATATTGATGGAGAAAAACCATACTCTCCGGACGTGAAAGTTTTCGGGCCGGACGGATCGACTGCGAATATCCCTCTGGAATGGAGTCTTACCACAGACAAAGACACTATCGCCTCGGGTGCATTTGAAGGCAGCATAGACTTGAAAAACATCCGCCCTGCCACGTACAAACTGAACATATTTCCTGCTGATCCCTCACTTGCCGACACTGTCAACACCAACATAACGGTGTATAACCGTGCAAGCGGAATAGTGCCTGATGACGCAACTCTTTATTTGCCAATAAGCAGCTATAGAACCGACTCAAATGGCAAAGCCTTGTTGGAGTTCGCTAATGCTAAAAATAACACCTATATATATTATCTTATAAAAACCAAAGACTCGTCATCGCCGTTAAAGATGACAAAGGTTGAATCCGGATACCATAATTTAGAGGTGAACCTGCCCACCGGTTGCAATCAAGCCAATGTATACCTCTACACGCTAAAAGATTGCAACCTTACGTCGGCAATTGCAGAAATCAAGCGTGATGTAAATACAAATCTTCATATTGAAGGTGAAAGCTTCCGTGACGGACTCATACCGGGAGCAGTAGAGACATGGCGTATCCGTATTGTAAATGCTGATGGTAAACCTCTTGAGGCAGCTCTTGCATTAGATATGTACAACAAGTCTCTTGAATCACTTGCTCCCCACTCTTTCAATATCTCACGTCCCATGATATGGAGAGATAGATTCATAGGGGCCAACTACCCTAATAATTATATCCGCAGCGTTAATGTAAGCCAGAATCCCCAATTCCTCAAGATGGCTGAGTTTGTAGCACCAACATTTAACCTATATGGATATTATTTAGGTGATATGATGGCAACAAAGGAAGAAGTTATGGAGTATGCAGGTGGCGCAATTAAAGTACGTGGCGCAAAAATGAAGAGTATTGCAACGGCTGCCCCTCGTATGATGAATAGTTCTTTTAGTGCCGCTGATACAGCTGAAGCTGTTGAAGAGGCAGAGGTTGAGGAAGATATGGCTGAAGAAAGCGGTGAAACATCAGAGATGACCGACTTTGACTATCGTGATTCAGAGGTAGCAATGGCTATATGGGCACCATCTCTAAACACCGACGATCAGGGCAATATAGTCTACTCTTTCCCTGTACCCAATGCCAATACAACCTGGCGACTTCGTGCCGTGGCATGGAGTAAAAACATGCAGATAGGATCGATGATGCGCGATTTTGTTGCCTCAAAACCAGTAATGGTGCAACCCAACCTTCCGCGATTCCTACGACAAGGCGATGAAGCAAAAGTGCTTGCCTCTGTTATGAATAATTCCGATACAACTCAGACAATAATCACAACAGTGGAGATTTTCGACCCCCTAACACAAGAACCAAGAGTAATAAAAAACTTTAAACAGACGATAGCTCCAAAACAGACCGATAAAGTGGCTGTGACGATGTATGTAGACAACGATGCGACAGCAATTGGATATCGTGTGAGATCGTCAAACGGAACTTTCTCAGATGGAGAGCAAAAAGTGATACGTGTACTCAGTTCTAACGCAGCTCTAATCGAGACCTCGCCTTTCTACCTTAATTCCGGCGACTCTGTATACTCTACCACATTACCTACTGTGGAAAATGCTCGTTTGTCTCTAACATTCTGTGAAAATCCGGCTTGGACTGTTGTATCGGCTCTTCCCGGTCTGAGGCAAGATATATCAGAGTATGCCAACTCGGCTGCGGCAGCTCTTTTCTCAGCTTCAATATCCCGAGGCATAGTGATGGATAATCCCAAAATTGGAGAAGCCATTAAACAGTGGGCTGAAAATCCGACAGACTCCGCACTCATATCTATGCTCCAAAAGAATGAGGATCTGAAAATAGCCGTACTAAACTCAACTCCGTGGGTACAGGCAGCTAAATCTCAAACAGAGAGAATGGCCAATCTTGCAATGATATTTGATGAAAATGAAGTTAATAAATCTATTGATTCGGCTCTAAAAATTCTTTCTGACTTACAAAACAATGACGGAGGCTGGTCATGGAGCAAATGGAGCGAGACCTCATCTGTTTGGGTTACAGCAAATGTGCTTGATATGCTTGGACAGCTTAGACGTTTCGGATGGCTTCCTGCAAATTCTAAGCTTCAGGACATGATTGAAAAGGCTTTGAAATACTATGATTCAACAGTGGAGAAGACTGACATGCTTTACTGCCTTGTGCGTCCTATGTTCTCATCAAAAGTTTCGACAAATGGAGAAAAGGTAATAAAGGCAACTCTTTCAGACTTAAAGAAGGAATGGAAGAATATAACTGACCCTGCTTCCAAGGCAATGGCAGCACAAGCTTTATATCTGAACGGTGAAAAAAAGAGTGCACTCGAAATTATGAAATCTGTTAGCGAATTTGGTGTGTATACCAAAGATCAAGGACTTTCATTCCCATCCGTCAACGCTCTATATAGTTACGGCCTGCTTCTTGAGGCTTACTCTACGATACTTCCGGGCAGTAAAGAAGTTGATGGTCTGCGTCAGCAGCTGATTGTGAGAAAACAAGCAGCCGATTGGGGGAGTGCGGTTGTTACAACGCAAGTGGTAAAATCAATTTTATCAACTGGCACTATTTGGACAGTAAATGCAAAAGGAGCAGAAGTTAAGGTAGCTAACGAAGTGATTAAGCCCACGGGGGCTATCGAGACAGCAACCGGATACATGCGCGCCGATCTTTCCGCATTTACAGGTAAAGATCTTACAATCACCACTTCAGGAACGGGACCCGCTTATGGAGCAGTCTACGCCCAGTTCGATCAACGTATGGAGCACGTTAAGTCTTACAGCTGCGCAGATCTTGACATTGAGAAGCAGCTCTTTGTACGCCGAGGATCTGAGTGGGAAGCTGCAAACAAACTGAATGTGGGCGACAGAGTGAAAGTGCAACTCACAATCCACTGCAAGCGCAACCTGCAGTATGTAGAAATAATTGACGAGCGTCCGGCGTGTTTCGAGCCTGTAGAACAGCTACCTGGATGGATGTGGAGCGAGGGTGTGGGATTCTACAGAGAAAACCGGGACGCTCAAACCAACCTCCATATTGTATACATGGGTCCCGGTACTTACCTGCTGACTTATGAGATGAACGTCAATCTGGCAGGTGATTTCACTTCGGGAGTGGCAACGATCCAAAGCCAGTATGCACCCGAGCTATCGGCGCACTCAGCAGGTTCAAATATTAAGGTAGAATAAATTTCCATAAGCCGGAGTTTTTTTCTCCGACTGAATTCCTGTTACACTGCTGCTAATCGCAGCAGTGTATTTTAATCCATTACGGCTGCAAATGTGAGCCGAAGATTTCCATTCCATAACACAGCATTCCATTTTTTTAATTATGAAAAGGTCAGTGTTACTATTGTTATGTATTATTTCTTTATTTCGGTCGTTTGCACAACAGATTGAAAGCCCTAATTTTGCACTGCCTAAAACAGTAATTACGGAATCGGAAAGCTTGGTAAATAAGGCGGAGAAAGACGGTAACGCACATGGAGCTCTTAATGCACTGATACGTTTATATGTCGCAGAAAGGCTTAATGACCCTAATGATCTACAAAAGGTAATTAGAAAAACAGAAAAAGTATCAGCGAAATTTTCTAAAGATAAGCTTCATGGTTTATTTCAAGCTTGGCTTGCCTACCTTTACTATTCTTTCCTTCATATGGATTATTGGAAATATGAAGAACGACAAGTTTCACCTAATCCCCTTCCTGTCAATCTTACTGAATGGAGTGGTAAGCAGTTACATACACGTATTAAAGAGCTATGTATAGCTTCCATAAATTCTCCTGGATTGAAAGATTGTCCATTAAACGAATACACAGACTTAATCTCATGTAATAAATTATCTTCGATCTATTACACTACACTGCAAGACTTCGTATACAGCAATGCAATTGAGCTTATGAGTGACCAACAAGATGATAGTGATAGAATGGATTTAATTGAGCAGGCTCTTTCTAAAACAGTGCCAGGAAGTGCATCTAATATACTCTGGATTTGGAGGTCAAATAAACTTTATCATAATTATGATGAATTAGTTAATGAGATTTCTTCTTTTATAGACAACCAATATGCAGGGCTACTGGTATCTGACGCTGCCAGAGAAATCGCGTATTTCTCTGATGCAATAAAATACGTTGACATGGCAGAACGATACATGAATAACTTCCCAGATACTCCATTCAAAAACAATATACTCAACGGCATCAATTCCTGTAAATCTGAGAAAGTAGAAGTCCTCTACCCATTATACTGTGCACCAGGAAATGAGGTAGAAGTCAAAATAGAGAATACAAATGCGACTAATTACTATGTCGACATTTACTATACTGGAGAAAAAGACTTCACAGTTAACGGTCGCAACGCAAATCTGTCAATAAAGGCGTTGAGACCCTGGAAAACATCAGAGATTAAGAATCAAAAAGTTGCGCCCTTCCAAGAGGATACTGTAATTAAAGTTAAAATTGACAGACCTGGATACTATTATATCTATCCACGCCTTAATTCTGAGAAAACCAAAGAAAGTGATTACTTAACTCCCATGAGGTGCCTCGGTGTCTATCCTATTTTAATCACCAATCCTGATAAGGCCTTTATGATTACTCTTGATCCATACACTGGTGCACCGATTAAAAATGCCATGATTTGGTTTAGCGAAGGAGGTCCCGGTGAATACGTTAAAGCGGGAGAAAGCAACGCTATGGGTATAACAGACGTTAATCATGTATATTCGGCCCAGGATTTAGATAATCTACGTATAGATATTAATGATAAACAATATCTTTTCCCGGACATCTATGCGTACCGCCCATATATTCCATTCGAAAAAGAGCAATTCACAGTAAATACGCTATTTTCACGTCCAATTTATAATCCGGGAGACACCGTGGACGCCCTTGTGATTTTGTCAAGTGCATTCTTATTACCTAATTCAACCGTGGTAACCGGAGTCTGTACTGACAAGAAGTTGAAAATAAGTCTAAGGAATAAAGAAAATATTCTTGTCGCAGATACAGTGGTAGATACCGATTCATATGGTAGAGCGGTACTCCGGTTTCTTCTTCCAATTGAAGCAACTGAAGGTGAATATAGCATAAATATTGCAGATGAGGACGGTGGCAAATCACTGGGAACTTCTAAATTTATGGTATGCCATTATAGAATTGATGATTTAGAGGTGAAAATTAATGAAATAGCCTGTGATATGCCCTCTACCGGCTGCGTAACAATAAGAGGAAGAGTTGCAACATATTCAGGAATGCCTGTTACAGAAACAAAAGTCTCACTTAATCTCAAAAAAGCAGAATGGATCTGGGAAGAGTGGTATGACAACAAAAAAAGCATTTACACAGCCGACATCAATACTGACAGAAATGGAGAGTTTACCTTCGTGATTCCTAATGGGACACTTACAGATAAGCTTACTATGTATAAAGCAAATATAGATGTGATTTCAAATTCTGGTTATAAAATAAGCACTTTCGGACTTTTTGCAATTAAAGCAAAATATCATATTGAGTTATCATGCGACAATAACATAAATGGAGAAAATCTCTTAAGACCGGATGTAAAAGTTTTCACACCAGATGGTTCACAGGTTATTTTACCTTTATTGTGGAGACTAAAAACTGATAAGGAAACAATTGCAACCGGGGTATTTGATGGAAGTATAGATCTCCATAGCATACCTCCTGCGACTTATACACTTACAATAGTAGCATCAGACACAACTTTATCCAACTCAGCCTCAAAAGAGATTACCATCTACAATCGAAAAAGTGGTATAGTTCCTGATAACGCTATACTCTATTTGCCCTCACAAAACTATACAATTGATTTTAAAGATAAAGCAGTCATAGACTATGCTAATTCTAAAGATAATACATACATATATTATTGTGTTAACGGCAATAATTCTGCCTCACCTGTAAAAATGATTAAAGCCGATGCCGGTTACCATACTTTAGAAGTTGATATACCTGATGGAAACACCCAAGCTACCATATATTTTTATACATTGATGGATTGCAAAATGACAGCTCTTACTGTCAATGTAAATATAAAAGAAAAATCTGATTTACGTATTGTATGCGACAGTTTCCGAGACTATCTAACACAAGGTGTGGATGAAACATGGAAAATATGTATTGAGGATTCTGATGGTAAACCTATTGAAGCGGCCCTTGCTTTAGAGATGTACAATAAAGCTCTTGAATCTATTATACCCTATAATTTAAATATTAATCACTCATCAATAAATCATACATTAATAAGCAAAAACAGATATTTTGACACAAGATACTTGAGTTTTGGTAACACATCAACAGACATTAATCAGGAAATTACAAAGCTTGATAATGTATGGATCAACAATCCCTCTTTTTATCTTTACGGGTATTTCAATAAAGAGATATTTTATAATCTGTCGTATATAGGAAATAGAAAAAGTAGAGCTTATGCTAAAGACTCTATCCAAGATGATGATATTGACGAAACACTGAACGCTGAAGAAAACATAGAAGTGCTAAATCTCGGAAATCTTAATTACCGTAATTCGGACCTCTCCACAGCAATTTGGGCGCCTATTCTAAATACAGATGTCCATGGACATGTTGTTTACTCCTTCCGAGTGCCTGATACCAATACCACATGGAGACTGCGTGCTATTGCATGGAACAAGAAAATGGAAACAGGATCAACAGTGCATGATTTCGTGGCCTCTAAGCCAGTAATGGTGCACCCAAATCTTCCGCCCTTCCTACGCCGTGGTGATTCCGCAAAGATACTTGCCTTAGTGATGAATAACACAGATACAACACAGATAATAACGACAACTGTGGAGATATTTGATCCACTAAGCCAGGTGTCAAGAAGTATAAAGACTTTTACGAATACGATAAAGCCAATGCAGACAGATACAGTGGTAGTAGATATGAAAGTAGATGATGAACATGCGGTTGGCTACCGTGTGAAATCATCAAACGGCACGTCCTCAGATGGTGAGCAGCAAATAATAAAGGTATTGGGTAATAATATACCGCTCAATGTTTCCGACAATCATTCTAACCAAAATAGTGTTTCTGATTTCTACATTGAAAAGCAGCTCCTTGTTCAACGAGCATCCGAATGGGTTTTGGCAGATAGCTTGCATGTGGGTGATCGAGTTAAGATAGTCCTCACTATTAACTGTAATCGTAATATAAAAGACCTCAAAATCATTGATGAGCATCCCGCCGCATTTCTATCGGTGGATAAGTTGCCCAAATTGATATGGGCAGGAACTGTAGAGAATTATATGGAGAATCGTGAAGGACAGACTATTTTCAATTTAAAAAATGTGTATCCAAGAACATACATTATGTCCTATGAGATGTATGTTACACTTGCTGGAAACTTCTTCTCAGGGGAGACCACTATCAAAAGCCAAAGCGATCCAGAACTTTCGGCGAATTCATCAAGTTGGAAGATTAAAATAAATTAAATATGATAGAGACAATCCAAGGTATCGGAACTTTTATTTCTGACTACATTCTTGTAACATTACTTCTGATAGCAGCAATGTATTTTACAATTATTACTCGAGGTGTACAATTTGGTATGTTTGGTCAGATGTGCCGTCTGCTAATACATTCAGGACAACGAGATAATGATCCGCGATACCATAGCGATGGTAATCATTCAATCAGCTCGTTTCAAGCGTTTGCAGTATCCATCGCCAGTAGAGTCGGCACCGGAAATCTTGCAGGAGTAGCATCCGCTATAGCTATAGGAGGTCCCGGAGCAGTATTTTGGATGTGGATAATCGCACTTTTAGGAGCAGCGACAGCATTTATAGAGAGTACTCTTGCCCAACTTTACAAAGTAAGAGGCAAGACATCCTTTTTAGGGGGACCCGCTTATTACATACTCAACGGTCTTCATTGTCGGTGGTGGGCAGTTACGTTCGCCATTCTCATCACCCTCACTTTTGGTATTGCTTTCAACTCGGTGCAGTCCAATACTATAGCTGATGCCTTTTCCTCATCTTTCGGAATACCGACATACATTACCGGCATATCACTTACTATACTTACACTCATAATTATATGTGGTGGAATCCAAAGTATTGCACGATTCAGCCAATGGGTAGTGCCAATCATGGCAATAGCGTATATGATCGTAGCTATTATAATCATTTGTATGAATATCACACGTATTCCTTCTATTTTTATTCTAATAATAGACAATGCTTTCGGGTTTGACCAAGCTATGGGTGGAACTATAGGAGCAGCCATGATTATGGGAGTAAAACGCGGCCTATTCTCTAATGAGGCCGGCGAAGGCTCCACACCAAACGCAGCCGCAACTGCAAGTGTAAGCCATCCCGTGAAACAGGGTCTGATACAGAGTCTTGGAGTTTATACTGATACTCTGTTGATATGCTCATGTACTGCCTTGATCATCCTTTGCAGCGGAGTTTGGGTTGATGGATTTGACGGCATTGTTCTCACTCAAAATGCCATTGATAAAGAAATAGGGATTTTCGAAGGCTTTGGAGCATCATTTATCAGCGTAGCTATTTTTTTCTTTGCTTTCACCTCTATAATAGCCAACTATTATTATGGAGAGACCAATTTGCTATTCATACGCAGAAGCCCAGCTCTTATATTATTCTATCGACTTTGTGTAGGAGCAATAGTTATGATAGGTTCTATATCTTCACTTGAAATTGTATGGGGATTCGCCGACATTACGATGGCTATGATGACTATTTGCAATCTTGCTGCCATTGTACTTTTAGGAAAATATGCAATAATATGCCTCAAAGACTATAGACTGCAACTGCTCAAAGGTCTTGACCCTGTGTATAAAGCGACAACTATACCTGAGATAGCGCCCCACACACCATGCTGGTATTAATAACAAGTCAGACCCTTCACATAGGTCTGACTTGTTATTTATGGATTAAGCAGATCAGGATTATAAAAATTCATGACACTATGTGTCATTTCAAGCGCAAGAGATGCCGGAGAATCAGGATTGATATGCACAGCCTCCTCAAAATCTGAAATGGCTGCTGCCTTATTGCCAATTCGCCAATATGTTTTGCCCCGGAGATACCAAAGATAAGAGTCATTAGGATTCCTGACTATAGCTTCATCAAGCACCTCAATAGCCTTATCAAAATGACAATCTGAAATAAATTGTTCGATTTTTTGCGTAAGTTCCATCTTTTTATTAATTTTGATTGTTCAAAATTATAAATTATTGTTCACACTTCAAAATTTTCATTAAAGATAAATTATGTCGTTACGCTTTTTGTCAATTATTTTAGCATTGGTATCCTTGTTGCCGATGCGTGCTGCCGACCCTATGGCCACAACTTACACCTATGACCAATGTGAAGGCTCGCTCATGCCGTACCCTTTGGATACCAAAACAGTGGCATACCCCGATAGTTTAGAGCCTGTCATGATCAACCATGTCGGTCGACACGGAGCCCGCTATCCCTCTTCGTCACAAAACAGCCAGATATTGAAGCGTGCGCTTGAAAAAGCCCAAACGTCCGGTACTATCACGACTTTGGGGAAATCGCTTCTAAAAATAACCAACGATATTATCACCTTAAGCGAAGGCAAATGGGGAGCACTGGATTCTCTCGGCGAATACGAGCAAAGGATGTTGGCATCCAGAATGTATGCAACATTCAAACCCGCCTTTGAAAGCGGTAAAGTCAATGCAATATCTTCATATTCTCCAAGAGCCATGATGAGTATGTATTGCTTTACCCATCAACTCGATAGGCTCAACAACAAACTCGAATTTCAAACTTCCACTGGTCGACAGAATTCAGAGCTTATGCGTCCGTTCGACCTTGACGAGCAATTTAAGGATTTTCTAAAATCGGCAGTTTTAGTGGATACTTATCAGGATTATTTCGAAAAGACTTGTCCTGTTACAGCAATTGAGCGTGTGCTTGGCAAAAACTTTGATTATAAAGATGCCGATCAGAAAAAATCGCTTGCTTATGCTGAATATCACGTGTTGTCAGGACTCAGCGCAATGGCATATAAAGGGTGTAATCTAAGTGATTTCTTTACGGTTGAAGAAGTTAACGCTCTTTGGTCGTGCTTCAATCTAAAACAATATCTTCAGCGCACTTCTTCCACCCTATCATCTGTTCCAGCTGATATAGCGGGTGCGCTTCTTGAAAATTTAATTCAAACAACTGACGACTTTATTGACGGCAAAACCACAACAAGTGTGTGGCTGAGATTCGGACATGCCGAAACATTGCTGCCTCTTGTATCGCTAATGCGTTTGCCGGGCTGCTATTACATGACCAACTACTTTGATACAGTAGCTAAGAACTGGAAAGACTTCGATATTGTGCCTATGGCAGCCAATTTGCAACTCATAATTTTCAAAAATACAAAATCGGGCAAGTATTATGTTCGGCTTGATCTGAACGAAAAGCCGGTGGCTTTCATTCCGGGTTCTGACTCAGTGTATGTGCCTTGGCTAACTGCAAAGAAATATTTTATGCGCTGTCTGCCCTATTGATTATTATTGTTATCGATAATCGCTACCTGTAAATTTTAATCTGCTTTTGAAATGGACAATATCGATATTATATCAAAACACTTCAATGACCTAAACGAAACTCAGATAAAGCAATTTGAAATGTTGGGTACGCTGTATCCTGAATGGAATGAGCGCATCAATGTTATCTCACGCAAGGACATCGACAATCTGTACCTCAACCATATACTACACTCGCTATCGATAGCAAAATTTTTAGGTCCGCTCGACACCTCCACATCTTTCTTGGATTTAGGCACCGGCGGAGGCTTCCCCGGCATTCCGCTCGCCATATATTACCCGCAAAGCACCTTCCACCTAATCGACCGTATAGGCAAAAAACTCAGGGTGGCCGAGGAGATAGCCAACTCTATAGGGCTAAAAAATGTGACTTACCAGCATGGTGACATTAAGGAATGTAAAGGACGGTACAATTATGTGGTGAGTCGTGCCGTGATGCCACTCAACGAACTTTACCGCTTAATTTTAAAAAATGTCTTGCCTGAAAAGAAAGGAAGCACCAATAGATATGCCAACGGGCTTATATGCTTGAAAGGAGGAGACCTCACACAAGAAAGCAAAGGGGTTAGCCGCTCTATCATCGACTATCCGGTAAATGAATTTATACCGGAAGAACGTTTTGTCCAGAAATCTTTGATATATATCCCATTTAGCTAAGAAAGGGTTAGATCATAACCAACAATAAGTATAACTAAAAAATATTATTATGTTGAAAGTAAAAAAATTCGAGTTCAGCTTATTCGGAGTCAATACCTATTTGGCTATTGACGAAGTTACCAAAAAAGCCGCGATTATCGATGCAGCCATGCAGCGGCCTGGTGAAGAGATTGAAATATCCGATTATATAAGCGAAAACAATCTGGAAATCACTAATATTATCAATACCCATTTGCACCTTGATCATTGTTTTGGAGCAAACTGGGTAAAACGTACATATGGCGTAAAGCTTATGGCTGCCCAACCCGATGCTATTCTGGGGAAAATCATACCTCAACAATATCAGATGTTTGGTATAAAACCAGTGAATGAAACTGTAGATATCGATGTTAATCTCACCGATGGCGATATCATAGAAATAGGAGAAAGTACGCTTAAGGTAATATCAACTCCGGGACATACTCAAGGAGGTATATGTCTTTATGACGAGAAAGACAAGTTGCTGTTTTCAGGTGACACAATTTTTTATGGTTCAGTTGGAAGAACTGACCTTCCCGGAGGAAATCAGATGCAGCTTATAAAGAGTATACGCGATAAGATACTCACCCTACCCTCAGATGTCAGGATTTTGCCCGGCCACGGTAATTACACTACTGTAGGATACGAGCAACATCATAATCCATTTGTTTAACAAAAAATCCCCGCGTATATGCCACAAGAGACATATCTGCGGGGATAAATATTTGTTGAGAAATTTAAATTGCTGCGTTGTGACGTGTAAGCTTTGCCCAGAATGAGAGCTGCTGCGGACGCAAGTGTATTGATGAAATCGGCTTGTTGTTGTTAAGAAATATAATAGAAGAGTGAAGCACAATAGCCGTCCATTCTTCGAAGGGCACCACTGCTATGATATTATTTACAGGAATCGAGTGGAAAGGAGAATCCGGCTCGATTGATGAAATGGTAAGTTCGTATGTGTCCGGATCAATAAGAACATCATGCACTAAGCCTGTCTTGCTGAATAGCAATCCGAGATCTACTTGTGACTCACCTTTAGGCTTTTTATTATACTGCTTATAAATCTGGTCGATGACTTCTTTTGTAATCATGATTCTAACTGTGTTTTGTAATTATTAATATCGCTTTTGTATAAACTATAACGAAGTTGTTTCAAAATTGTTTAATTAATTACGAAATGTTACAAAATTGTAATAATATCGACCATTAATCTTTGCCTCTTTTATAAATAAAAGGACTACCATTAAACAATGATAGCCCTTTATTCTTTGTAAATCAATAAATTATTCAAAATCTACTAATTCCACCTCGAATACCAACATTTCGTTTGGTCCGATACCGGCCCCAGGCGCACCATTAGCACCGTAACCTAACGGTCCGGGGATGTACAATTCGTATATAGCTCCTTTGTTCATTTTCATAATCCCCTCACTGAATCCTGGCACTACACGCTGCAACGGGAAAGGTACAGCCGAGCCGTTTGAAGAGTCAAACTGTGAGCCGTCGAGATGTTTTCCGGTGTAAATTACCTGAGCCACACTCTCAGCGTTAGGTGAAGCTCCCTCGCCTTGTTTTATCACCTTGTAGCCAAGACCCGACTCTGTGACATGGACGGTAGAATCCTTAGCTTGAAGATCTGCGAGATACTTAGCACCCTTTTTTGCATTAGCCACAGCAGGGCTTTCATAAACCTCTGTAGAGGTGGAGTCCGTAGCTTCCTGCTGTTTATCGCTCTTATTAGAGCAGTTGACTAAGAGCATCAGAATAGCTGATGCACAAGCCATCATTAATAATTTTTTCATACTTTAATCTTATTGTTATTTAATTTACAATCATTTTTGACGAGGAAGCACTTTGATAGAAAGAGCATCGTATGCGCGTTTTGTTTTAGCACGAGCCTCCTCCACGGTATCGGCTGTTGCAAGAATCACACCCATACGGCGATGACCCTTAATCTCAGGTTTGCCGAATATACGCATTTGCACTCCCGGTTCGGCAAGCGCTTTGTCAATGTTGTCGAACTCTATGGCATCAGTATCTCCTTCGACTACGATAGCACGGGATGCGGAAGGACCATAAAAGCGGATTTCAGGCACCGGAATACCAAGAAGGGCGCGAGCGTGCAATGCAAATTCGCTCATATCCTGCGAAATCATAGTCACCATACCCGTATCGTGGGGACGCGGAGATACCTCGCTGAAAATCGCCTTATTATCTTTAATGAAGAGTTCAACTCCAAAGATACCATAGCCGCCAAGAGCGTCGGTCACCTTTTTGGCATATTCTTGTGCTTCGGCAAGAGCCTCAGCGCTCATCGGCTGCGGCTGCCATGACTCGCGATAGTCGCCGTCCACCTGCACATGTCCAACCGGCTGGCAGAATGTTGTGCCGGAGACACTGCGTACAGTCAGCAGAGTAATCTCGTAATCAAAATCAACGAAACCTTCCACAATCACTTTTCCGGCACCGGCGCGACCGCCACTCTGTGCTTCATTCCAAGCTGATTCTATGTCCTCCGGCTTCTTTATTGTAGATTGTCCGTGGCCCGAAGAGCTCATTACAGGCTTTACGACACAAGGAATACCTATCTCCTCCACAGCATTCTTAAACTCATCATAGTCAGAAGCGAAACGATAAGGCGATGTAGGTATGCCAAGCTGCTCAGCAGCAAGACGACGAATGCCTTCACGGTTCATAGTGAGCAGAGCCGCCTTTGCAGTGGGGGTCACATTGTATCCCTCCTTCTCAAGGCGCACAAGTTCGGGTGTAGCTATAGCCTCCACTTCGGGAATTATATGATCGGGGTGCTCGCTTACAACAAGCTCATGCAGCTCTTTTGCGTTGAGCATATTCAGCACTGCCGATTCATCGGCCACGTGCATTGCAGGCGCAAGAGCGTATTTGTCACATGCCACTACTTCCACGCCTAAACGCTGAAGTTCGATAGTAACTTCTTTACCTAATTCACCGCTGCCCAAAAGAAGAGCTTTTTTACCGGCATGAGTGAATTTTGAACCAATTTTTGCCATCAGTATTCGTTGATATTTTTGTGAAATAATATTTGTCGAAATTTCATCTGCAAAATTACGCAATAAAAGCGGATTTTTTATTATTTTTGCGCAAAGTAATGAAAAAAACTTCAATAAGTCATGGATAAACAATCATTCGACACATATTTAGCTGAAAACTCCGATAAAATAGAACTTATTAGAGTGGCAGCCCACAAGGTGCATTCAGATGTCAACCAGCACTATGACCATACCCTCCCTTATGGCTTCCATCTCGACAGAGTGGTTGAATATGTGAAAAAATATGCTGCGCCTATAGTAGAAAGCACCGAGGAAATAATGCCGCTGATATTCGGCGCTTATTTCCACGACTCCATTGAGGATGCACGCCTTACTTATAATAATGTACACCATCTCGCATCCCATCTAATTGGCCCGGAAAAGGCCACATTAGCTACCGAAATAGTGTATGCTCTTACAAACGAAAAGGGTCGTACACGTTCGGAACGCGCCAATGATAAGTATTACCGAGGCATTCGCTCTACGCCTTATGCCCCTCTATGTAAATTTGCCGACCGATTAGCCAATATAAGTTATTCCACCGGCTCGGTCGCTTCACATAATTCGGCCATGCACCATGTTTATGCCTTAGAAAACCCGCATTTCATATCCATGATAATAAAAGGCCATGACAAAACAGACATCCGCCTCACCGTGCCGGATGAAATGGTTAAAGAGCTGCACGATATGTTTTGATTCATAAATGTATATTTTTTCGTCAAATTGTTCTTTATTGAAAAAAAATACGTAAATTTGCATGTTTTAAAACATTATTATAGGACATCCTAATGATTAAGGAAGCAATTGAAAAGGTAATTAAAGAAGATTTGTCAGGTATATGGTCGATATTAACCCCTGAAGAGAAGAGGTTGATCATCGACAAATTTACCATACACAATTTCAAAAAGAACCAAATAATATATGCAGAACATGAGACGCCTGAATATCTATGGTGTCTGCTCAAGGGTAAGGTGAAAATATATAAAGATGGCGTAGGCGGACGACAGCAGATACTCAGACTGATACGTCCGGTACAGTATTTCGGTTACAGAGCATATTTTGCCGAGGAACCGTATGTTTCAAGCACGTCAGCATTTGAACCCTCAACTATAGGCTCATTGCCTATGGACATAGTTTGCCGGCTTATTGACAATAATAAGGATGTGGCGTGGTTTTTCCTTCATGAACTTTCCCGTAATTTAGGCAACTCCGACTCGCGCATCGTCAACTTGACACAGAAGCACATACGCGGGCGCCTGGCCGAGGCATTGATGGTGCTTGTTGACAGCTACGGCTATGAAGATGATAATGTAACTCTGAAAATATACCTTTCGAGAGAGGATTTAGCGAATCTATCCAATATGACCACTTCCAATGCCATACGCACTCTTTCAGGATTTGTGACCGAACACCTTATAGTGGTAGACGGCCGCAACATTAAAATACTCAACGAACCTCTGCTGCGCAAAATCAGTAAGTTTGGCTAAACAACACATAAAACAACCCCAATATGTCACTCACTGATGAAATAAACAGGCGACGCACATTTGCCATTATATCGCATCCTGATGCCGGAAAGACCACCCTCACCGAAAAGCTTCTTCTTTTCGGTGGCGCTATACATATAGCCGGAGCAGTAAAATCAAATAAAATAAAAAAGACCGCTACCAGCGACTGGATGGAGATAGAGAAACAACGCGGTATATCCGTAGCCACTTCTGTCATGGGATTTAACTACGGAGACTATAAAATAAATATTCTCGACACCCCGGGCCACCAGGACTTTGCGGAGGACACTTACCGCACCCTTACAGCCGTTGATTCAGTAATAATTGTAGTGGATGTGGCAAAAGGCGTGGAGCAACAGACCCGAAAACTTATGGAGGTCTGCCGTATGCGCAATACCCCTGTAATTATATTTGTGAACAAGCTTGACCGTGAAGGACGTGATCCCTTTGACATACTCGACGAACTTGAAACCGAACTGAAAATAAACGTTCGTCCTCTCAGCTGGCCTATCAATATAGGAGCAAAATTCAAGGGCGTGTATAATATATACGAGCATGGCCTTGACCTTTTTACTCCTGATAAGCAAAAGGTGTCGGAGCGCGTGGAAATCAATGATATCAACGATCCTCGCATCGATGAAGCCGTAGGAGAGGCCGACGCAGCCAAACTTAGAGAGGACTTGGAACTGATAGAGGGTGTATATCCTGAGTTCGATGTCAACGACTATCTCAGTGGCAAGCTTGCGCCTGTATTTTTTGGATCGGCGCTCAACACTTTTGGTGTGAAAGAGCTTCTTGACTGTTTTGTTAGAATCGCCCCAGCGCCGCGACCCATTCAGGCAGAAGAGCGGGAAATACGTCCGGAAGAGGAACCCTTCTCCGGTTTCGTGTTCAAAATCCACGCGAATATGGATCCCAACCACCGGTCATGCATAGCTTTCGTGAAAATTTGCAGCGGAAAATTTGAGCGCAATGCCAATTATAAGCATGTGCGTTCAGGCAAAATGATGCGATTTGCCGCACCTACGGCTTTTATGGCACAGAAGAAGAGCATTGTAGACGAGGCATTTCCCGGCGATATTGTCGGCATACCCGACACCGGTAATTTCAAAATCGGCGACACTCTTACCAGTGGCGAAGAAATACACTTCAAAGGTTTGCCAAGCTTCTCGCCGGAGATGTTTAAATACATCGAAAATACCGATCCCATGAAGACCAAGCAGCTTGAGAAAGGCGTGCAACAGCTTATGGACGAAGGCGTGGCTCAGTTATTCATCAATCAGTTCAACGGCCGTAAACTTATAGGCACAGTTGGCCAACTCCAGTTCGAGGTGATTCAATACCGCCTGCTGCATGAGTACGGCGCACAATGCCGCTGGGAGCCTATCTCACTCTACAAGGCTTGCTGGATTGAAAGCGATGATGAGGAAGCATTGGAGGCATTCAAGAAACGCAAGTATCAGTATATGGCAGTGGACCGCGACGGACGCGACGTATTTCTTGCGGACTCTAACTATGTGCTGCAAATGGCTCAGTCAGATTTTCCTAAAATTAAATTCCACTTCACGTCGGAATTCTAACTCACCAAATATAAAAATGAATAGGATGGGAATATTATCGATACTCTCATCCTATTTTGTTTAACATTTAAGTTCTGACTTATATTGTCATTCAGCTGTTTTTTGCGAGCATGCACATGTCGTGGCGTACATATTGTCTTATAATTACCATAACAAGCGACTGCATTGGCGTAAGATCAGAAGCCTGTCCGGCACCAAGTATAAATTCGCCGGTAACCGCGGAAGCGACAGCCTGACGGTCAGATTCAGGAAGAGAGTTAATAGTGTGAAGTACTCTCGGTGAAAATATTACAGATGCGTTCATAATCATAAATTTTTATTGTTTACGCCACAAAGTTACTTGTCAATTTGGGCAAGAACTATGGTACACCAATGTTAATTAATCTAAAATGTGAATTTTTGTGTTGCTTAATTCAAATTGATATTACGAAATAAAAACACTATCGAATCACATAAAGTTCATTACATTTCACAATTTTATCATCATTACCACACATTTTCTGCACATTTTAACACCTTTGAACATAATTACCCACACTTGCACACAATAAAATTGACATCTTATGCGTTAGTGAGATAGAGACTTGGATATCTAAGCCTTATACAATGTTTGAGGCCATATTGAATCCTTATTGCTTTATTAAATTAACGTATCTAAAATTGCTAATGGAAGATATAGAGACCTATTTCGTTGATTTGCTCAACCAGCACAGAAGTGTTGATATAGCCGAATCCGAATTTAAGAAGATACTTGCTGAGGATCCGAACCTCCGTAAACGTTATAGTGAGTGGTGCCATGAAGTAGGCAGCTCAGAAAGGGACGGTTTTCGTGATTTTTGCGAAGAGTATCGTGATAATCAAGATTCAATTTGGGAATCTCTAACTGACTATGACAACTGAACCTACTCTATATAGACTGCCTCCTGAGTGGGCGCCTAACGAATATATCCTACTTTCCTGGCCTCATAAAGACAGCGACTGGGCGTATATGCTCGATGAAGTTAGGCTCTGTTTCACACAAATAGTAAAATCTGCAACACGCTTTGCTAAAGTTCTTATAGTTGCTCCTGACATATCCGAGGTCGCCAACGAACTAAAGGATTTAGTCAATATGGACCGGAGACGTATGGTAGAAATGCCTACAAACGACACATGGGCACGCGATTTTGGTATGATATGCAGTGTAAGTGAAGACGGACGAGTCACCATCAACGATTTCAAATTTGACGGATGGGGACTAAAATTTGCCTCATGTCATGATAATCTTATCACCAGGCATATTCTTGACGCAGGTTTGAAATCAGACGATGCAATATATGCCAACCGTCTCGGATTCGTGCTTGAAGGCGGCTCCATAGATATTGATGAAGAAGGCACATTGCTTACCACAAGTGAATGTCTGCTTTCGCCTAATCGCAACGGTGATTTAAGCAAGTCGGAAATTGAGTTGCGACTAAAAGCAACGCTTGGCTGCAAACGGATATTGTGGCTTGACCATGGATATCTTGCCGGTGATGATACCGACAGCCATGTGGACACACTCGCTCGCTTCCTGCCAGGCAAAAAGATCGCATATACTGCTTGCGATCGACCAGATGACGAGCATTACACAGAGCTTGGCAAGATGGAACAGCAACTTAAAGGTTTTGCAGAGTCAGAAGGATATAATCTTGTACCTCTTCCCATCCCTGATGCCATATATGATGCGGATAGACAAAGATTACCCGCAACATATGCTAATTTCCTTTTAATAAACAACGCTGTCCTTCTGCCGGTATATGGTGACAGCTACTACGATGAACTTGCCATCTCTACACTCAAGGAAGTGCTTCCGCACTATGATATAGTTCCGATTAACTGCCTACCTTTGATACAGCAGCATGGCTCGCTGCACTGCGTGACAATGCAAATACCACACGGTGCATTAAAGTAAAAATATGCCGCCCAGTGAGTTTTGACGGCATATTTTTTTTACTATTTGAAATTGGCTGAAGAAAGGAGAAATAGGTAATCGACGAAAGGTGTTAATATCAATCAGGCGAGGTCATTGAAGGAGCTGCCCAGAAGATCTTATCGTCGGAAATGACATAGTGCGTATTATTGTAGTAAAAGTTGGCAGGTACTAAAGCACATACTTTACCCTTAGGATGGGATGTCTTTCCCTCCGGTTCAGACTGTTGAAGAAGATTGGAAGAGATGATATATAGATTTTTAGCCATATATTCGTCCAAATAATTTTCTTTGGTCTGAGGTTGCTTGTGATTCCAGTTGGCATCTTCATTTAATACAAGGGGCAAATCATTCTGCAAACGGTAACGAACCTCACCTGGATGGAGCATCAGTCCATTCTCATCTGTGACGTAAGCGGCAAAAGTCGGATCAACCCACACCCATTTTCCGAGAGACTCTGATCAAGCAACAGTGATAACGTGACAATCGCTTTCGGTGTCATATTCTTTTGACTCGCAAGTAAGATAGCGGGCTGGAATTCCCTCAGCAAGCAATGCTTCAGTAAGCATAATGGCCATAAATCGGCAGTTAAGACCGCGGCTACCGTCACGGCAAACATTATAGAGATCAACCAAATTATAATTACAATCAGGCCAAGAGGAACTTCCGTCATGACGCACAAGATCATGGACCCAATAGAGTAGATTCTTAATGCGGGAGATATCGTCACCACTTCCGGCAATGCTATCAAGATTGAAATATTCACGTGTGACAGTGAGCTGCGAGTCTGATGGATCAGCATATTTGAATACCAGATCTTCCGTGCCAGTGTATGTATCGTAAGGAGCCGATTCCTTGAGGACCTGGAGCTTAGTCTTACCAAAGTCACCCTTGCAGGCATTGAAAACAGAGTCAAGCTCAATCGCTTTCGACCCAAGTCCGGCTGAATCAAGCGTCAGCTTCATATCCCCTTCATAACTCTTACATATATACCCCTTAAAATCCGTATCCGGCAAATATTTAATCTGCCAATCAGCAAGACGTTCAAGCTGACTTACAAGATCAGGGCGCTCCGCAAGTTCAGAAACAGAAATTGTTGGAACTAAGGAATCACAAGTCTCAACGATGGCCCCATTAACAGTTACTCCATTCAGAGCCGGACACTCTGGATTATCAACCAAATAAAAACGGAACGAAAGTCCATTAACCTCTACATCTGTTAAATTAGGACATTTGGATGCAAATACCTGACCACCGGTGCTGAGTATAGGGCCATTAAACACAACCCTCTTCAACTTGGGGCAATTTTCAATCATATACCCATCGATATGTCCAATCATTCCATCGAAAATTATTTCTTCAAGTTCAGGAAGATTGTAAAATGAGTGACTTGGCATATAGTCCAAGTTTCCATAACGAACAGATGTTACATCTGAATGTTTCTCGGCTGAAAGTGAAGTACCATCTTCCATATCGGGAAACACCAACGAAGTCTGTGCTGAAATAAGTATTGAGCCTATTGTAAGGGCTGCAATGCTTGAGATAAATTTTCGCATATCGTAATAAAGTTAACAGTTTACTCAAAAGACGAAATTAATAGGCAATTATAACACAATACACGAATATTTATTAAAATTTAACACTATTTAATATAAGTGTCTATAAATCGAACCATACAACCTCCACCGTAACAAGCTACATTGGGGGGTTGTATGGCTAATAAATTAAATTTGATATTCAGTATTTATCAGTTAAGCACTCGGCGCGCTCCTACATATCGTTTTTGGTAATATCCACCATCATTAAGGTTGTCTATGCGAATACCGCTTGAAGTTGCGGCATGGATGAACTTTACATTACCCGATTCCTCAACATCTACGGCTATTCCTACATGACCTACAGATCGACCTCCACGACCTTTGAAGAAAAGAAGGTCACCCGGACGTATATCCGAACGCGAGATTTTCTCGCCCTGAGTGGACTGAGCGCTTGATGACGGATTTAGGCTTATATCAAAATTACGATAAACAAAACTTGTGAATCCTGAGCAGTCAAAAGCTTTTGGGCCTTTTGCGCCACTGCGATAAGGGCGACCCATATATTGTTTTGCAAAAGCTATGATTTCAGAGGCATCAATTCCCGGAGTATCATATTCATCTCCATCTAAAAAGATAAAGGCCGTGGTAGGATCCAATACGGCCGATTCAAAATCGAATCTATCGTCAATGAATGACTGAGAGTCGGACTGCAACTGATCAGGGGCAGAGAACGCGTTACCTCCCAAGGTCAACAAAAACATTGATAATGCGATAATTTTCTTCATAACCTTAAAGTATCAGTTTAAATCTTAGCTCGTAAGATTTAAAGTTGTAGTATAGATTTTGTATCGCAAAGTTACAAAAATCACCGTTAAAAGTCAAGTATTTTCTGCGCTTTTAACTTAATTATTCAATATTTTAACACTTTATTGCGCATACCCACAGCATATGTGTAAATTTTTGTGCATCTTCTACTTAGTTTATGCAATGCCCCTCAATGCGAAGTATGGAAAAAAGCAGAATGTGCTTTGGAGTATTCTATGAGTTTTTTATGCGTAGAGTCGATAGAAAGTATGTCTGGGTCACCGACAAGGATTAAATGCTCCTTAGCTCTCGTCATAGCCACATTGAGTTTACGGTCGATGATTGAGCCGTTTTCTTCAAATGAAGTTGAGGTGAGGAAATCGAGTTGATAACGGCGGCGCACAGTAAACCCATAAATTATTACATCTCGCTGAGACCCCTGATATCGTTCAACCGTATCAATGGTGATGTCACTTAAATGGGGAATTCCGTAGCTCTCTATCGCCTTACGTATGGCTACAATCTGATTGCGGTAAGGCACTATCACACCTATAGTGTCGTTCACCGAGAAAGACTTCTCACGAATTTTATAGACTTCTGCCACAACAGACGCAATTATTTCGGCTTCTCTTGTGTTTACTTTATCAGAAATATTTTCGGTGTCACCTGAAGCCTTTACACCAATAAAAGCTATGCGCTTTGACATAACGATGGAAGCTATGCTTGATTCGTCTATCTTCGCCTCCGGCAAGTCAGCAATCTGATGCTTAAGCGGCACCACATCGAGGTTCCCATTATAGAATGCTTTGTTGACAAATTCAGCGATATCACGATGCATTCGCCCTTGTCGCCTGAGCATGAATGCGACAGTAGGATCGTCGCCATATCTTCTCAGCAGTCTCTCGAAAAGGGATAGACCACAGTCGTAAAGTCCGATTCCATTAAGGTCGGCATCGTCCACAGCTGATTCTTCCTTACGTTGCTGCACCACTGCCGGGAGTTGTTTATGGTCGCCAATCATCACAAACTTTTTAACAGCAATATCCCGTCCGTGCATAGCCGTGAGTATAGGAAGAATCTGGGGTTCAAGAATCTGAGAAGCCTCATCGATAATAGCGAGCGAAAACACCTTCATTCTGAAGATAGCGATATTCCGACAGAAAGCAGCCGTAGTGCCCACAACCACACGAGTCAACCTAATCACCTCCCTGAGATCGTGGATATTGCCACACTCCTCAACCTTGCGATCCAACAAATACTTATGATACCTAAGTTCTGCCGACATTCCACTTCCTATGCGGATGAAATCGATATCGTTGGTAACTAATTTAGAGCAAATCTCATCAACCGCCCTATTGGTGTAAGCCGTAACCATCACGGTGGCATCCGGATCGGTAAGCTCCTCTTTAAGAGTATTGAGCATACCGAAAGATGTCTTTCCCGTGCCGGGAGGTCCGATAATAATGAAGAAATCACGAGCTTGCTTCACACGAGTGGCCAACTGATTAAAAGCGCCGTAATCGCCGTTGATAGCCAATGAAGTATCCGCCATGGGATGTCTTTGCATCAGGAGAAGATCACGTCTGCTTTTGTCAGTTGTGAGCAAGGCGTGCAGTCCTCGATAATGCGGAGCGAACGACGACTCCATAAAATCGTGTTCGATGGCCCAAGCGCTATCTATATGCTCGGTGAATATACGAGTTGAACTCTGAGGAGCATGGAGCCGAAGCACTATTTTATCTGCTCTAATTTCAAATATCACGCATCTCAATATCATTGTCCGGACAGCATCCGGAGTAGTTCCTTTGGGATAAGGATAAAGAATCACAATGTCGCCCTTCCGGAAATTTGCCATAGAATTATCCGCATCTCCGTCAAACGAGAGTACGACATCGCTCACTGTGCCCCGAAAACCTTTATCAGGTGACAAAAGACGCATAGACGTGTATATATCGCCGTTGGCGAGCTTGATATCGAGAGGATTCAGCCATACCGATGCCATGCCATGCTGATCCGTGCCATTGCTGCCAACTTTTGACAACATATGTTCGAGACTTACAAAACGCATCATTCTGTGGAAATACTTGCGTTCGAGAAGAGACGACATTTGCACAGGATTGAGCACACTCGCTATTTCTGGCAAGGAATAATTATTCCACAATTTATCACTCACCGGGCGCATGCGCAAACTTTCGGCATTTATCCGGTCCAAGACCCCTACTCCGCTCTTTGCATAACTATAATTGGCTATGGCTATTAAATTTCTAACCTTTATGGCATCAAATTCAATCCGTGGCGCCCAGCCTAATCCACAAAGGCTCACGGGATACTTAGAATAAAGCAGGAAAGAAGAGATACCCTTGTTTTTGGCATAGGTATTAGGATAGTTGTATCTCATTATCATCATATAAAGGAGCATCTGCACATAATGCGGCTCCTGGGCTCGCGGACGATGCTTAGGAGAGGTAGGACACGGAAATTGTGAATTTCCCGATTTCTGCTCCACAAGAAAACTATGGTCGAGAAGCATCAGATCAACGCGTCCTTGCAATCCGAGCATAGGAGAGAGAAACGTCGGCTCAAGTATCGCCTTGGATTTATCATATGATTTAACGACCGAAGGCAACTCTTCAAAAGTTCTGTGTATATTTTCCTTTTGCTGTTTTGCCTTCTCGTGGAAATCAGCTTGAATAGGAGTGGACACAAGGCTAAAAGCATGAGATTTGAAAAATTTCTCCACACTTTTGCGATAATTGACGGGCGCAGAGCCGCTGTTGATTTCCTCATCAAGGAGCTGCCCTGTGAAATTACCCAAAAGTATAGCCTCTGTATGCGACTCAGGCTTAAGACGGTCGATTAGTTGCTGATAGTGCGTTACGGCATACGGGCGGAAGCAGCTGCCTACCTCAGAGGCATTTACAAGGTAATCAGGCTCGAATATAATAAAGTAGGCGTAAATTATGCCATTGTCCATGGCAGGGCGTACTAATCCGAGGATAGTACCTTCGTTAAGGCTGGATTTTAAATACGAGAAATCAAATGGATCTTCATCGCCCGTTTTACGCACAAAAGCCACCTTCAAGTTTTGTCCGTAGCTTTCGGAGTGTCCATAAATATGCCCATCGTCCACACGTTCCACCATTAATCTTATATAGTCAGTGTCACGGACCACACGAGGTCTGATTTGCTCATCTCTAGATGCCGGAAAAAGATTTAGCAGCGAAGGAGGGATATGGCAATCATGAACTAGAGCCACAAAACGGCTAAGAGTCTCGAAATCATACAGACAATTATCATCAAGGGAGGCCGAGAGAGAGAATTTGTCGGGCGCGTTGGCGTATTTGGAAAAACGCACGCGCATGTCATGCACTTGCCAAGCGAATTTGGGAGACGCTCCATGCTCTTTAAGCAAATGCGACGTGCGGGCATAGTCACCCCCAAACTGTATGGAGGCGAACCGGGTGTTCTCAGCTAACAGCCGATGGAACACCGAAACATATCTTCTATATACAGCCTGTGAATTGGGGCGTAGCATCAGTGCTTCGAGCAGTTCCTCGAAGTAGCTGTCATGCCTTCGCCCCGACAACTCTGATTCAGACATTATCAGAACATGTACCCAACACCGATAGAGAAGGTGTTGCGACGCAAATGGTTGTCATTGTGATATTTATGGTTGACACCTAATAGGTTGGTCATACCAATACCACCGCCTATTTCAACAAAGACGTTGTCCTGATAGTGAACTCGTAACCCAAATAGCCATTGAGCGTCAAAGTGAGTATAGCCTTTACCATACAATTTTGTGGAGAAATTATGGTGGATATGCTCCGACATCGAAAAACCGTAATTGATCTGGGGGCCGGTAAATATTGAGACATCTATATTGTCGACGAGCTCTACAAGGTAACCGAAAGTGATAGGTAGTCTTATTCCGGAGTTACGTATAGTTGAGTCATAATCATGGCTTAGGGGAAGATCCGAATTTTCAGGCCAATAAGAAGAAGGTGAAAAATCGGCGATGTCGACACTCATTGTATTATAGAAGAAGCTCAAGCCGGGTTCAAAATACCATCCTTTAGAAATTGGAAGATTGTACACTGCTCCAACTGAAAAGCCTGAGCCGTTGCCCAGACCAAGAAGAGAGGTAGATGGGGAATTGAGATCCCATGCGGCACGTACTCCAAAGGAGCCGCCAGAACGATCCTGGGCATATAAGCCAAAAGCAGCCAAAGCCGACAAAGCAATTGATAGAATAAACTTTTTCATTTCAAATGTCACATTCAGATAATTATTTTCGATTAATTTAGATTACATAAGAAAAAAGAGGTTTAAAGCGAACCATTAAAATTTATGTTTTTTAACTAAAAATTACTTGCAAAATAGTAACAATATAACATACAAAAAGTTATATTTTTAGGAAATTTTGAAGTTGTTGAATTTAAGAAAGTTATCCAAAACTAAAAGATATATATCTGATAATTAGTATTTTAAAATTTTATAAATTTGAAAAAGTTTTCCAAAACAAAAATTTTTAAACTTTTATTGAAAACTATAGTTGAAATTAAAAAATCTTTTTTTACCTTTGCAGCACGAAATACAACCTAACACAATTTCCTCATCAATGATACAGACAGTAGTAAAGCGCGACGGCCGCATTGTTGGTTATAATGAAGAGAAAATAAAGTCGGCCATTCGCAAGGCTATGCTTCAGACGGAACTTGGCGAAGACGAATCGCTGATACAGAAAATAGCTGTTCGTGTTGGTGTCACAGGTTCTGAGCAGATGACAGTAGAAGAGATCCAGGACCGTGTGGAGATGGAACTCATGAAAAGTCCGCGTAAGGAAGTGGCTAAACGCTATATAGCTTACCGTGACCAGCGCAACATAGCTCGTCAGGCAAAAACACGTGATATTTTCCTTGAAATCATCGAGGCAAAAAATAACGACGTAACCCGTGAAAATGCCAATATGAATACCGACTCTCCCGCCGGTATGATGATGAAATTCGCCAGCGAAACCACTAAACCTTTCGTAGACGACTACTTACTTACTCAAGAGGTACGCTCTGCAATAAACAATGGATATATTCACATTCACGATAAAGATTACTATCCCACCAAAAGCCTGACATGTGTACAGCATCCTCTTGAAAATATTCTCAAGCATGGCTTCGTGGCAGGCCACGGTGAATCGCGCCCTGCAAAACGCATCGAGACAGCGAGTGTGATAGCATGCATATCGCTTGAGACTGCACAGAATGAAATGCATGGAGGTCAGGCTATCCCCGCTTTTGATTTCTATCTCGCACCCTACGTGCGTTCATCTTTTATCGAGGAGGTGAAAAACCTTGAAGAGCTTGATGGGTTGGATCACAGCAATCTCTATAACATAAAGATTGATGATTTTCTACAGCGAAGCCTTGACGGACTTACAGGTGAGCAGAGGATACTACAACACGCTATCAACCGCACTGTAGGACGCGTGCATCAGTCTATGGAGGCATTTATCCACAATATGAACACAATCCACTCGCGCGGTGGCAATCAAGTAGTGTTCAGCTCTATCAACTATGGTACAGACACATCGGCGGAAGGACGCTGCGTAATCCGCGAATTACTCAAATCCACTTACGAAGGTGTGGGCAACGGTTCGACAGCTATATTCCCCATACAGATATGGAAAAAGAAACGCGGAGTCAGCTATCTGCCCGATGACCCCAATTATGATTTGTACAAATTGGCATGTAAGGTGACGGCTCGTCGGTTCTTCCCCAATTTTGTGAACCTCGACGCCACTTACAATCAGCATGAACTATGGCGTGCTGACGATCCGCAACGTTACCTCTATGAGGTGGCGACCATGGGTTGCCGCACACGCGTGTTTGAAAACCGTTTTGGCGCAAAGACATCAATTGGACGCGGCAATCTGAGCTTCACTACAATAAATATAGTGCGCTTAGCAATCGAATGTATGCCAATCGAAGACAAGGATAAGAGAATAGCGAAATTTTTCGAAAAACTCGACAAGACTCTTGAGATAACCGCACGCCAGCTAAATTCACGCTTCGACTTCCAAAAGACAGCACTTGCCAAACAATTTCCACTGCTTATGTCGCGCCTTTGGAACGGCTCAGAGACTCTTAAGCCTACTGACACTATCGAATCGGTAATAAACCAAGGAACGCTTGGTATCGGATTCATCGGACTTGCAGAGTGTCTGATAGCTCTTATCGGCAAACACCACGGCGAATCGGACGAAGCTCAGCAGCTCGGTCTGAAAATCGTGTCATTTATGCGCAGCAGAGTCAACTCATTCTCCGAGCGCTATCAACACAATTTCTCAGTCCTCGCAACTCCT
Organism: uncultured Bacteroides sp.; assembly: GCA_964546885.1. Lineage (GTDB taxonomy): Bacteria > Bacteroidota > Bacteroidia > Bacteroidales > Muribaculaceae > CAG-873. Next base: position 1,791 of record CAZJKZ010000017.1, on the reverse strand, counting down.
GCTGAAGGTCTTTCAGGAAAGTTCACGACGAAAGATCGCGCTCGTTTCGGCCTAATACCCGGAGTAACTGACAAAGCTTATTATACCAATTCCAACCATGTACCTGTTTACTATCACTGTTCGCCAAAACATAAAGCAGAGATAGAAGGACCATACCATGCTCTTACAGGAGGCGGCCACATATTTTATGTGGAAATTGACGGAGATGCTACCCATAATTCTCAAGCAATCAGCGATATAGTAGATCTTATGGACAAAAACAACATAGGCTATTGCTCTGTCAACCACAATAGGAACCGCTGCATGGAATGTGGATATGAGGATGCAAGTCATGACTTGAAACAGTGCCCGAAATGCGGCAGTGAGCACATCGACCGTCTTCAGCGTATCACAGGCTACCTCGTAGGCACTACCGACCGCTGGAACAGCGCTAAACTTGCCGAACTCAAAGACCGCGTGGTGCATAAGTGATCTCATGAAAGAAACATTAGACATTAAGCTCCGGGTACTCGATATTATCGATGGTACGATAGTCGATGGCCCGGGGCTTCGTACATCAATATACCTGGCTGGATGCCGGCATGCGTGTCCGGGGTGCCACAACCCTCAGTCGTGGGACTTCAATGCCGGTAAGGATGTAACAATATCGGAAATTTTGGACCATGTGGAGGATAACGGCTTCAATGTCACTCTCTCAGGAGGAGATCCACTTTTTCAATTAGATGCAGTCACAGCTTTATGCAACGAACTGCACAAAATGGGTATGACAATATGGGTATATACAGGCTTTACATACGAACATGTATTTAATGACAAGAAAATGTCAAAAATATTGTCAGCAGCCGATGTACTTGTTGACGGACCATTCATCGAATCGAAATGCGACACATCCCTACTCTTTCGCGGCTCATCAAATCAACGATTGATCGACCTTCATAAAACCACTGGACTCGATATAGTCGAATGGGAGGATTAGAAATCAGCACTTCAAAATAAAAGCCCGCTCCATATGAAGCGGGCTCTTATTTTGAAGAAGCTGTTTAATAGCCAATTAGATCCAGCGAGTAAACGCGAAGTCCTGACGGTGAGGCAGATTAGGATTCTTGGGATAGAGACGGAAACCATAACGGAATACGCCTGCATCCATAATCTTAGTGTCAAGAAGGTAGGTGAATACATTGCCCTCTTCCTTCACTACTTTGAATTCCTGCACATTGTGGATATGCTCTTCTCCGTCCTCAGTGCGATAAGTCACCATCTCAAGACCGAGATCCTTGCCTAAGCCGTTAGTGTCGATAACAGCCTCAACTTTGAATGGATTGCCGGTAACATTGTCGGTGCCTTGCACCTGAGTCTTAACATCGAACACCTTGATACCATCCCACTTAGACACAACATCTTCTTTCCAGGCAGCAATCTCTTTTGCAAGAGCGTCATCGTTAGCAGCGAGTTTGGAGAAGCGTGTGTACTCAGGCACATAGAAGCGCTTGATGTAGTCCTCAATCATGCGCTGCATAGTGAAGTGGGGAGCGATGTCACCGATAGAACCCTTGATATACTGAATCCACTCGGGAGAATAGCCCTTGGAGTTCTTAGCAAAATAAAGAGGAATGATCTCGTTCTCGAGCATTGAGTAGATAGTAGCAGCATCGAGCTTGTCCTGCTGGCTCTGGTCAGTAAAGGTACGCTTGTCAGTGAGAGCCCAACCGGCTTTCTCATTGAAGCGATAACCTTCATACCACCATCCGTCAAGCACGGAGAAATTGAGCACACCGTTCATTTCGGCTTTTT
>CAZJKZ010000016.1:0-44427 GCA_964546885.1 uncultured Bacteroides sp. | reverse complement strand
GTACACTACTGGATGCACAACAACATGATTACCATCAACGGGAAGAAGATGGGTAAATCATTGGGCAACTTCATCACTCTCGACCAATTCTTCACAGGCGACCATGAGCTGCTCACCCAGCCGTATTCGCCCATGACCATCCGATTCTTCATTCTACAGGCCCACTACCGCGGCACTGTTGATTTCTCCAACGAGGCTCTCCAGGCTTCAGAAAAAGCCTTGCAGCGCATGCTCGAAGGCTACCGCCGTCTGCAGGATCTCAAGCCGTCGGCCACTTCCACCGTGGATGTGTCGCAGCTTGAAAAGAACTGCTATGAGGCTATCGACGACGACTTCAACACACCCGTAGTTATAGCTCACCTTTTCGACGCATGTCGTATCATCAACCAAGTGAACGACGGCAAAGCCACAGCCACCCAGGAGGATATCGACACACTCAAACGCGTGATGGACACCTTCCTCGTGGAAATACTCGGTGTGCGCACCGAAATGGCAGCCGGAGGCGACGAGCAGCTAAAGCCTTTTGAAGAAGCAGTGGACCTTCTGCTTGAAATCCGCGCCAACGCTAAAGCAAATAAAGACTGGACTACCTCTGACCGTATCCGCAACCGCATGGCTGAAATAGGCTTCGACGTGAAGGACACAAAGGACGGTGTGGAGTGGAGTGTCAAGAAATAATCAAATAAAAATGCTTGACTCTGAATTTGCACAACTGATCACCGGTAACCTCCCATATACCCCCAATGGCCAGCAACAACAGGTCATTGGGGTTTTGTCGCGTTTCTGTTCACCTTCGGCTCCGGCAGAATCGGTGTTCTTGCTCGCAGGATACGCCGGCACCGGCAAGACTTCGTTGTGCGGAGCTCTTGTAAAGTCGCTCAAGCAGGTAGGCATCAACTCTGTGCTTCTTGCACCTACCGGCAGAGCAGCCAAGGTGTTCGGCACATATGCGCAGCATCCCGCCTACACCATACACCGCATCATCTATCGCCACGCAAGCATAGGATCGGATATGCAGGGCGCAAGAGAAACAGCAGAAAATCGCTTTACCAACACGTTTTTTATCGTTGACGAGGCTTCTATGATTACAGGCGAAGATGGATCGGGTCAGAATCTGTTGGAGGACCTCATCCAATACGTCTACACCGGCGACGGATGCCGCCTTATCCTTTTAGGCGACACCGCCCAGTTGCCTCCCGTAGGCAGCGACTTTTCTCCTGCGATGCAGCCCGATGTGCTCAAAAGCTTCGGTCTGAGAGTTACACGCGCGACCCTGTCGGAGATAGCCCGTCAAGGCGCAAAATCAGGCATATTATACAATGCCACATGGCTGCGCAAGGCCATGAGAGTCAATCCCCTCCCTACCCCTCAATTCTTCACCGACTTCGAAGATGTGCGTGAAATCACGCCCGAAGAAATGCCGGAGGAACTCTATACCGCTTATAATCGCGACGGTATTCAGGACACTATAGTGGTGACACGCTCCAACCAGCGAGCTGTTGGCTTCAACCGCGAAATACGGTCGTCCGTGCTGTACATAGAAGAACAGTTAGCTAAAGGCGAAATGCTGATAGTGACGAAAAACAACTACTTCTGGAGCGAGAAAATCAAGGAAATCAATTTCATCGCCAACGGCGACATCGTTGAGGTGCAGGAGGTTATCAGTACCGAGGACAAATACGGATTCCGATTTGCCGACGTGCAACTCAGCATCCCTGAAACAGATATTCTGTTTACAGCTAAAGTAATGCTTGATACACTTGACGTAGACACCGCCAACCTTCCCACTGAACGATTCAATCAGCTATACTATGCGATAATGGAGGATCCTGCGCTTTTCAGCCCGTATACTCCCGCTGAAACAAGACTAAAAGCCTTGAAACGCAACCCATACTGGAACGCCCTAAACGTCAAATACGCCTATGCCGTAACTTGCCATAAAGCGCAAGGCGGACAATGGAAAAACGTATTCGTTGACGCTTCCTACATACCGCCTGAAGCTATGGGTCTCGAATTTTACAGATGGCTCTACACAGCAGAAACGCGTGCCACCACTCGCCTCTTCCTCATAAGAAATGAAGAATAATCAAATGCACCAATAATATCCAAATGGCAATAATACTGAATATAGAGACTTCCACCGATGTCTGCTCCGTGTCAATAAGCTATGACGGCACAATCCTGAAGCATCTCGAAAACTTTGACGGCCGCAACCATGCCGCGCTCTTGTCGGGATTTATCAAAGAGTGTCTCGATCATCTTAAGGAAAAAGGAATGAAACTCGAGGCGATAGCCGTTTCGATGGGTCCGGGCAGTTACACCGGATTGCGCATAGGTCTCAGCGAAGCAAAAGGACTCGCTTACGCTCTCGATATTCCGCTTATTGGCATAAGCACACTCAAGCTGCTCACGGTAGCTGTAATGTTCTCCGGCATTGATTTGCCCGAAGATGTGATATTCGTACCCATGATCGACGCACGCCGTATGGAGGTGTACACTGCAGCCTATGATCTCGCGCTCAATCCGCTGATGACCCCGCAACCTCTCATACTCGATGAAAACTCATACGCAGATCTTATTGCCACTGCCCGCCCTATCTATTTCTTCGGCAACGGAAGCGAGAAAGCAATACCCCTGCTACAGCACTCCAACTGCAAATTTGTGTCCAATGTTAAGCCTCTTGCGGTGGATATGCTTGCATTAGCCGACTTGGCATACAATAAGCACGACTTTCTCGACCTCGCCTACTGCACCCCCGAATATCTCAAGGATTTCCAAGCCACCAAGCCCAAAAAGCTATTTTAAACTACAAAATGACCATCCGAGAAGCAAAAAGACATATTAAAGAAAGTCTATCACCCATATTAGGCGACTCCGAAGCCGAAGCCACAGCAAAACTTATCCTTGAAGAGGTGAAGGGGTACACGGCGGTAGAGCTGGTAATGCACGCCGACCGGGAGTTGCTTCCTGAAACAGCGGAGCGCATCGACAAAGTGACCCAAAGAATAGTCCAAGGCGAGCCGGCGCAGTATGCCTTAGGCACGGCATGGTTTCACGGGCGCAAATTCAAGGTTGACCCCTCGGTGCTTATACCTCGCCCTGAGACATCGCAACTAATGGACATGATTATCGACCGCTGGGGCAAAGACTCTGATCTTAGCGTTCTCGATATAGGCACCGGCTCAGGCTGTATAGCTGTCACATTGGCTCTTGATCTACCTTTTTCACGCGTAAAAGCAGTGGATATTTCCGATGAAGCCATCGCAATCGCCAAAGGTAATGCCGCTGCTAATCATACTAAGGTGGATTTTTTTCACGCTGATGCCTTTGATTTGTCATCTTATAGGGAAATCAGCCAACACTCCTACAACATAATTGTAAGCAATCCGCCTTATGTGCTCGAAAGCGAACGAGAGAGCATTGATTTGCGTGTTAGAGACCATGAGCCCGCTCTTGCACTGTTCGTGCCTGACGAAAAACGAATAGCCATCTACTCTGCCATTTCATCATTCGCCTATTCTAACCTCGCCGACGGCGGTATGCTTTATCTTGAAATCAACCCTCTTTGTGCATCTGAAATCCTTGAAAACCTTAAAAGCACTGGATTTTCAAAGGCGGAAATCGCACTGGATTATAAAGGGGCTAAACGTTTTGCAATAGCTTGTAAATGACAAAGAAGGAATTGACAGCATCCGAGGCTCAAGCACGTCTTGAGGAGCTGTGCGTAAGAGCCGAACGCTGCGAATACGAGCTGCGCGAGAAGTTGCGCCGATGGGGAGTGTCCGCATCGGAAGCCTCTACAATACTGCAAAATCTTGTCAAGCATAAATTCGTTAACGATACACGTTTTACCGCAGCTTATGTCCACGACAAAATCACATTCGCTCGTTGGGGCAAGCGCAAAGTGTATCAGGGACTCCTCCAGAAGCGAATAGCGCCAGATATAATACGCGACGCTCTCCAAGCTGTTGACAAAGACCAATACACCTCAAATCTTCGCGACTTTTTCAAGGGAAAAATAAAGGAGCGCCCCGAGCTTAAAGAAAGCTACGAAGGGCGCACCAAGCTTTTTCGATATGCTATAAGCAGAGGTTATGAGCCATCGCTCGCCTCTGAAATGCTGAGATCGCTCTTACAGGGCTAATTTAATTTCCCGGAAGTCGCATCTTTAATCAGATTCCATTCCGGCACAATCAAAATCTCCACGCGCCGATTTAGCGCTCTATTTTTGATTGAATTGTTGGCTGCCTTAGAATCATCATGCCCCATACCATACGGCACTACATTCGGATTTTTCACCTCTGCTGACTCATACAGGAAATCATAGATTGCCGCCGCTCTTGACCATGTGATATCGTTGGCGTACATTTCGTCACCCGTATCGTCGGTATATACCGCCACTATTACCTTGTACATTGTGGGCTGTTGAAGTATAGGCTTAAGAGCCGCGAGCCTGGTTTTGGCCGATTGAGTAAGCGAAGTGTCGTTGGAGATAAAAAATTCTGAACAAGGTATAGTCAGTCGCGTCACTTCGCCCTTTCTCACCATATCAGTATTGAACTTATTGCGAGACAATGCGTTGCCGATATCTCCAATATGCTTCTTTACGGAAGCAGCAGCCTTTGGCGTCACCACAGGTGTCTTGAAATTCGTTTCATAGTCAACCACTGCGGCGTTATCAGTATTGTTATCGGCATTTACGAAGCAGACTGACGACAACACAGCTATAAGAATAAAGACTAATCTCTTAATCATCCGCATCGATCAAAGAATCCTCATAATCCAATTCGGCCTTCACAATGAGTTCTACATCCTCAGGAGTAAGAGGCGAATGTTTATCCTTAGCAATCATTCTCTTAACATATTTGATAAGATCGGCTTCGTCAAGGAAGTCCTCATCCTCAATGTCCACAGATATTTCGTTAAGACCGTGGTCGTCGTAATAGTCCATCATTGCGTCGAGCACGTTTAATATCTCATCAACAGGCACTTTCTTACCTCCGTTATTTTTCAAGCTCTCGCATATTGCATTCAGAGCCTCTTCTTCGCTATATTCCATATGGTAGTGTAAAATTTAGTTCTTATTCGTTTATTTCGAGCAAACCCTCGGGCAAACTCAGCTCTATGGTGCGTTGCTCCATGTCAATATCGACAATAAAATCATCTACAATAGGCACATACACTTTTGAGCCGCCTTCGCCGGGCACTATCACAAACAGAGGATTATCCTGATGGTCGTCAATGTCATCAATTATTCCGATTATATTACCATCTGTGGTCACAGCCTCGTAACCAATAAGTTGCGCCGCGTACAATCCTTCCTCTTCGTCAGTGGACTCGGTTATATCCGATTTCAGCATATACACACTCTTTCCCACCAAAGAAGCTACCGACTCGCGCTCTTCCTCGCCGTCAAGCGTGATAAGAAGCGTTTCTGCACTGCGCATACGCACCTTATCGGCAAAAAAAGGCACAAAAATCCCATCAATATCGAAAATCAGGCATGTGTCCTTTTCTACGCTGTCCATCACATCTTCGTTGAAGAAGGACACTGACAGCTCTCCGTTGATGCCGTGGGTCTTATTCACCTTACCCACCAATGATATTTCGGAAGCCTTGATCATTTTTTCTTCTTCTTTTTTGATGACGGCCCCGGAAGGGCCTTAAATTCATGCAGGCGCACATCGCTACCCACCAAATTAATGGCTCCGTGCGACATATCACGCAGGTCTCTGAATATACGCTCGTCTTCCACATTGTCGTTGTCGGATGTCACCATAAGCTTTTTCATATGGTTGGCGATACGCAGAGCCAGTACATCGCGCTCTTCTCCTTCCGGCATAAGCGAAGCTTCTCCTATCATCAATTCAAGATTCTTACCATAATGGCGACGCTGAATATTGTATGCCGGAAGCGGCACCATATCGGGCTTGGTATTCAGTTCGTCCCTACGTATCACCTCGAATGGCCAGTCGATGTCAAGATTAAAATCGCTCATGATAGCCAAATGATCCCAAAGCTTGCGGCGATATGCTTGCTGGTCGCCCGTAGGGGGAAAAAGACGGTACATAGCCTCTATGATAGTATTGGCGCATATGTTGCGCTGCTCCTTCTCAGGCAATGTAAGGCAATGGTCGATCATACGCTGCACATTCCTTCCATATTCAGGCATTATGAGATTTTTGAACTTTGTATTATATGTCAGCATCCAATATGTGGGTATAAGTGTTGTTTGCTAATATTGTCTTAATGATATAACGTGAATATCGGCTGATTATTCTCTTTTGGGCACGTTTTTGTTATGATTGTCGAATATATGTCGTGCCGAGGTGGTGAATTCGCGGCAGCGCGCTTTCCACTCCGGGATGTCGCAACTGTCGGCATACACAAGCCGGAAATTTTTATTATTTCTTGTTCCGGCAATCGTGAACACCAAATCATAATCTGCACTGTCGACATAGGCCATTCCGGAGGCGTCACGTCGGAGTCGGGCACGCAATATTGCTCCGCCTCGTGTGTCGCGAGTGCGCATGTTTGAGATAAAATTGCCCAAAGAATACACCAAAAGCTGATTACGTCCGTCAGCTCCTGTACGCATCTCCATAGGTTGTATCACATGAGGATGGCCTCCTATCACCATATCAGCACCTTGCGATAATAGAAAGTTGGCAAGTGATTTCTGTGATGTATTTGGCAAAAGCTTATATTCTTCGCCCCAATGCACCGCCACACACACAATTTCCGCACCCTTTTCGCGCGCCTTGGCTATATCGGATTTCATAAGATCTCTATCGATATAGTCCACCACTATATCACCCTGTACATCAATTCCGTTAGTGCCGTAGGTATAGCTCAGAAATGCCACCCTGAATCCGTTTATTTCCTTTATCATCGGCAGAGCCTGATCACGCTGCTTTCGGTTGGCATACGTGCCTACATGGTGCAATCCAAGGCTGTCAAGGGTCTCTATCGTACGACGCACACCTCGATCATGCCGGTCGAGCGTATGGTTGTTAGCGGTGAGCATCATATCGAACCCGGCATCTTTAAGAGCATCTAAATAAGCGTCCGGTGAATTAAACACCGGGTATCCCGAATATCGCCCTTTAGCAACAGGTGTTTCGAGGTTGACCACAGCATAGTCGGCTTCGCTTATAAGAGGCTTGATATTTTCGAAGTAGCCGGAAAAATCATACTTTCCGCCGCCTTGATGCGCCGCCTCTATCTGCTTTTCGTGCATCATGGCATCTCCGGCAAATAGCAGTGTTGCCTCAGATGGCTGATACAACACGCTATTGAGAGCTGTAAGTACGGCTATACCTAATTCGTGCACCGCTGGATATTATTAAATTATTGGTTCTTAATTATAATATTGGTGTTTTGCCGCGGCAAGAGTATTCTTCATTAGCGAGCATATCGTCATCGGACCAACGCCGCCGGGCACAGGAGTAATGAAGCTGCACTTAGGAGCCACATTTTCGAAATCCACATCGCCGCGAAGTCTGAATCCGCTCTTACGCGAGGAATCAGGAACACGCGTTGTGCCCACATCCACAATCACAGCTCCGTCCTTCACCATATCCTCGGTTACGAAGCCGGGCTGACCCAAAGCGGCGATAATGATATCAGCTTCAAGAGTCTCAGCCTTTATGTCTTTTGTGGCACTGTGGCACACTGTCACCGTGCAGTTGCCCGGATAGCGCTTTTGCATCATCAGTTCAGCCATCGGGCGACCTACGATGTTGCTTCGTCCGAGCACCACGCATTTCTTGCCCTTAGTCTCGATATTGTATCTTTCGAGCAAGTCAAGTATTCCGGAGGGAGTGGCTGATATGAAGCACGGCAATCCGATAGCCATGCGGCCAGCGTTGATTGGGTGGAAACCGTCCACATCCTTGCGGTAGTCAATGGCCTCTATGATTTTCTGCTCAGAGATATGCTTGGGCAGTGGTAGTTGTACAATAAAACCGTCCACCGACGGGTCAGCATTGAGTTCCGCGATTTTCTCTAAGAGTGTTTCTTCAGTCACATCATCTTCATAGCGTATCAACGAAGACTCAAATCCACACTCCGCACAAGCCTTCACCTTGTTGGCAACATAAGTTTCACTGCCGCCATCGTGGCCCACAAGTATTGCGGCAAGGTGAGGGCGGCGTTTTCCTTCCGCCACCATTTGAGCCACTTCCTGAGCTATCTCCGCCTTAATATCGGCAGCTGTCTTTTTTCCGTCAATTATTGTCATCTGCGTTTTCCCTGATTCATGTTTCTCATTTGCTTCATCTGTCCCATCATCTTCATCGGGTTCTTCACCGATGAAGCCATGCGCATCATCTTGCGAGTCTCGTCGAACTGCTTGATTAGGCGGTTGACATCCTGGATAGTCGTTCCCGATCCTTTGGCTATACGCTGGCGGCGCGAGGGATTTATCACATCCGGGTTCTGGCGCTCGTAGGGAGTCATGGAGTTGATAATGGCCTCTATGCCTTTGAAGGCGTTGTTGTCAATATCAATATCCTTTATAGCTTTGCCCACGCCTGGAATCATAGAAGCGAGTTCCTTGATATTACCCATCTTCTTGATTTGTTGTATCTGCTTGTAGAAGTCGTCGAATGTGAACTGGTTCTTACGCAGCTTTTCAGCAAGCTTCTGGGCTTCTTTCTCGTCGAATTGCTGCTGAGCGCGCTCAACGAGTGACACCACGTCGCCCATTCCGAGAATACGATCGGCCATACGCGAGGGGTGGAACACGTCGATGCCATCGAGAGTCTCGCTCGTACCGATGAATTTGATTGGCTTTGTCACCACAGTGCGAATCGACAATGCAGCACCGCCGCGGGTGTCACCGTCAAGCTTGGTGAGGATCACACCGTTAAAGTCGAGTCGGTCGTTGAACGCCTTTGCTGTGTTCACGGCATCCTGACCGGTCATCGAGTCCACAACGAAAAGCGTCTCATCAGGCGAAATGGCGTTCTTTATTGATTCAATCTCATCCATCATCTGCTCGTCTACAGCCAGACGTCCGGCAGTATCCACTATCACGAGATCATTGTGGTTGGACTTAGCGTAATCAATGGCGTGTTTGGCTATCTGCACCGGATTTTTATTGCCCTCTTCAGTGTAGACAGGCACATCAATTGACTTTGCGAGAGTCTGCAACTGGTCGATAGCAGCGGGGCGGTACACGTCGCAAGCCACGAGCAACGGACGCATACCCTTGCTTTTGAGCATCTTGGCGAGTTTGCCGGAGAATGTTGTTTTACCCGAGCCCTGCAATCCCGACATAAGGATGATGGCAGGTTTGCCTTTAAGCTGGAGCGGGGCCGCATCCGAGCCCATAAGCGTAGAGAGCTCATCGTGCACGATCTTCACCATCAGCTGACTTGGCTTAAGGGCTGTGAGCACATTCTGTCCGAGAGCCTTCTGCTTTACAGTGTCTACAAAGTTTTTTGCCACCTTGTAGTTGACGTCGGCTTCAATCAGCGCACGGCGCACATCCTTTAAGGTTTCGGCTACATTTATTTCAGTGATTTTGCCTTGACCTTTAAGTATTTTAAAGCTGCGTTCAAGGCGCTCGCTAAGATTATCAAACATGTGTATATTTTATTTTTTATTCCGACGATTTGTCAAATTGACAAATCGTCGGATGTTTAATTTACAATAAAAATCATTTCACCAACTTGTTAGTGGCAGTGTCCGGGAATACAACCGAGGGAGAGAATGCACGCGCCTCTTCGATAGTCATTGTAGCATAGCTCATGATTATCACGATGTCACCCACCTGTGCCAATCTCGCTGCCGCTCCATTTAGGCAAATCACACCTGAACCTCTCTCGCCGGGGATGATATAAGTGTCAAATCGCGCGCCGTTGTTGTTGTTGACTATATATACTCTCTCGCCGTGAACCATGTTGGCTGCGTCAAGTAGGTCTTCGTCGATTGTGATGCTGCCTATATAGTTTAGGCAAGCCTCTGTGACAGTGACACGATGTATTTTTGACTTTAGTACCTCTATTGTCATATCATTATTTTTTGTATTTGATATTGTCGATGAGTCGCACGTCGCCGCAGTACACCGTAACGCATCCTACCGGCATCTTGCTCTCCTCCCAACTTTTAATCGGCTGCATGGTAGTGCCGTCCACTATTTGGTAGTACTCTACCTGCATGTGCGGAAACGAATTGATTTCGTCCACAACATATCTTATAGTCTGCTCCACAGTGTGGTCCTTAGCCCAATCAATCGAGCCTTCGAGCGTATTGTGTATCGCCGGCGCAATAGCTCGCTGTTCGGGGGTGAGGCGCACGTTGCGGCTGCTCATAGCCAGCCCGTCGCTCTCGCGCTTGATAGGGCAATCGATAATTTCGAGATCGAAGCCTTCGAGTTCGACCATACGGCGTATCACGGCTATCTGCTGGAAATCCTTCTCTCCGAAATATGCGCGCGTGGGCTGCACGATTGCAAAGAGTTTGCTCACAATCTGAGCCACACCGTTGAAATGGCCGGGACGCATGGCTCCCTCCATCACCTCCGCCACCGGTCCGAGGTCGAACTCTCTTGTATCGGGCTCCGGATACATCTCCTCTACGGTGGGCACCAATGCAAAGTCTACACCTGCGGCCTCGAGCTTACTGCAGTCGGCTTCCTCGGTGCGCGGATAAGTGCGCAAATCTTCAGGATTATTGAATTGTGTGGGATTGACGAACACACTCACTACCACCACGTCGTTTTCAGCGCGTGCTCTTTCTATAAGCGACATATGCCCGGCGTGCAGTGCGCCCATAGTGGGCACAAGGCCTATTGTTTTCCCTTTAGCGCGAGCTTTATCAAGCTCACCGCGCAATTTTGCTACTGATCTTACTACTTCCATTTTTTGTTCACTATACACAGATAATCGGGCCGACGCGCCTGGCGTGCCGCTCGAATCCGTTTTAGGCTGCAAAATTACGCATTTTGCCCCAATTCAGCAACAAATTGGGGCAATAATCTTTAGCTTTAGGCTATCAAAAGTGTATATTCAAATTTTGCAAATCTTTATTGAAATATCATTTCACAAATATTTGTCGGATTGGTGATATTATCGTATCTTTACGCAAATTTTGATTATGAAAGGATTTACCGCTCTTTTATCTATATTGAGTCTGTTGCTATCGAGCTGCGCTACTGATATGCCCGACACCCCGTCGTACTATACTATCGGCAATAATTTGGAGTACATCGACGATATGTATATGTCGAAACTGCCGCGCGACACTATCAGCGTGCTTGCCATAGGCAATAGTTTTGCCCAAGATGCCCTGTATAATTTTTTCTTCGACATATGCAAGAATCTTAATACCGACGTGATTGTGGGTGTGCTTCATATACCAAGCGCAACATTGGAGTTGCACCTTCATAATGCCAAGACCGATTCAGCCGCCTACAATTTCAGAGTGGAGAGTTTTGAGGGAGGTCTGCATGAGTACGACAACTGCCCTTTGTCAAAGGCTATGGCCTACACCGATTGGGACTATGTGACGATGCAGCAGTTTAGCTTCTTGTCGGGGGAATATGGGACAATCGTCCCGTTTCTGCCTGAAATGTTTGATTATGTAAGAAGCCACACCAAGGAGGACACTAAAATCGGCTGGCACCAGACATGGGCTTACGACAGAGAGCATATCCCGACAAAGTACGGTAATGACCAGGAGTGTATGTACGATTCGATTATGAGTGTTTCTTCTCGATTGATGGATGAATATGACTTTGACTTCATCGTGCCCAGCGGAACTGCCATACAAAATGCCCGGAACACTATCCTTGGCGACGAGCTGAATAGAGACGGCAACCACCTCAACAGAATGGGCAAATACATAGCCGCGTGTGCCTGGGTAGAAAGTATTGTTCACAGATGCGTGATCGGCAGCAAGATAGTGCCGGATAATTCTACAAAGGCTACACGCGCGGCTCAAATTGCAGCCCATAATGCGGCTGCACTACCATTTGAGGTGAAAGATGTGAACTATGTTTACGAACTTTGGCCCTAAAATGCGATATTTTAATATACCTTGACCGGGCACTCGCCTCGCAGGGCAAGCAGGGCGTTGTTGGCAAGAGCCTCCATTTCGCCTTCGCCGGGATATACATGCACCGGGGCAATCCACTCGATGCGGGGCATCAAGCGGCTTATCACATAGTCGGAGTAAGCGATACCGCCCGTGAGGAGCACCGCATCCACTTTGCCAAAGAGCACCGCAGTCTCTGCCGCAATATTCTTGGCCACATGGTAAATCATCGCGTCTGTTATAAGACGGGCTTTCTCGTCGCCCTCCTCAATGCGCCTTATCACCTCGCGGGTGTCGTTGGTGCCAAGGTGGGCTGTGAGTCCGGCTTTTCCGGCAATGCGGTTGAGGAGCTGCTGCTCGGTGAAGCGTCCGCTATAGCTCAGTTTTACGAGAGCAGCCGCAGGCAGACTTCCTGCGCGCTCCGGCGAGAACGGTCCTTCGCCGTCAAGGGCGTTGTTGGCGTCTACAGCCTGCCCATGATCATGCGCGGCTATGGATATGCCTCCGCCTAAATGACAGATTATCAAGTTAAGGTCCTCGTATTTTTTACCGTACTCTTTGCAATAACGGCGAGCTATGGCTCTCTGGTTCAAAGCATGCCATATGCACACTCTCGGGCAGTGGGGCGAACCGGAGATACGAGCGTAATCGTTAAGCTCGTCCACAGTGCCTGGATCGGCTATCAGACACTTACAGCCGGGGATGTGGCGTGCTATCCTGTCGGCAAGGATACACCCGAGATCAGCAGCATGCTGGTGCGAACAATTCCAGGCGGCATCAAGCATCTTTTCAGAAACGCCGTACACACCACCCTTCACAGGGCGAGCCAAAAGTCCGCGACCTATCACTGCGTCGAAATCGATATCATATCCTTCCTCACGCAATGCCTTGTTTATAAGATTCAGGCGGAAATCGCACTGGTCGGTCACCTTTTCGAATTTCAGCAGATCGTTGGCGGCATGGGCAAGAGATTTCGACATCAATTCTTTCTCATCGTCGTACACTGCAATCTTCGTGGAGGTTGACCCCGGGTTGATTACCAATATTTTCATCGAATATTATCTTTAAAGTATATGCTTTGTCTAATAAATAGTGAGTGGTTAAAGTTGCTTTCCGCATAAGGCAGCCACCACAAGGCTGTTGTATTTCGAGTCAACGCTGTCGCCTCGCGAGGGCAGCACCACAGGTACGGAGCAGCCGCAAAGCAATCCGGCGATAGTGGCTCCGGCAAATAGAGTCACTGTTTTATAGAAACAGTTGCCGGCCTCTATGTCGGCGAATATAAGGGCATCTGCATCGCCGTCAACAGCCGAAACTATTCCCTTCTTGTCGAGAGCGGCTTTTGAGCATGAGGTCTTAACGTCAAGCGGACCGTCCACGATGCACTTACCGTAGTCGCCGGCTGCCGCTTTGCCGCACACCGTCACATAATCGGCTGTAAAGGGAAAATGCCGCTCGTCCACCTTCTCGGAACAGTGGGTAAGAGCAACTCTCGGGCATTCAATACCTATCTCATGACCGAAATTTACCACATATCTCACCTGCGCCTCTCTTTGGGGCAATGTGGGGTACGGAATTACAGCCACATCGCTCAAGAGAAGGAGCTTATGGTAGGCGGGAATCTCAGCAACCGTGATATGCGTCAGCACCTCGCCTTTTGCCAAAATACCCGTTTCTTTGTTGAGTATAGCCTTTAATAAATTATCAGTATTAATAAGTCCCTTCATTATCACATCGGCTTTGCCTTCTTTGGCGAGAGCCACTGCCTTTGCGGCAGCGTCATCGCCGTCGGCAGCGTCGATAATGCTCACATGGCCGTTGTGTCTCATTATTTCTTCATCTGCCTCCACTTGTTGACGGGCACCCACAAAAATCATGTCGGCGAATCCGGCATCAAGAGCCTTGGCCATAGCGCCTCGGGTAGTGGCATCTGTGGCCATCACTACAGCCACAGTTTTTCGGCTATTCCTGTTAAGGAGATTTGCCTCTAATTGTTTAAAACTCTTTATTTCCATGGTAATTATTTAATAAAAGCCTCTGCTGTGGCTATATCGCCAGCATGGTCTACATCTACAATTTTTTCAAAAGGATAGGCGAGCAGATCGAGACCTGCGTCAACGAGTGCCCGCTGATAGTTGCGCATACGGCTCACTCCCTCGTCGATACATTTGCGCAGCACCGGCAGAGCCTTGTGGTTAAGGCCGTAGATGCCGCCCGATATGTATTTCACGCCGTCAAAGGGCTTGTCGCAGAAGGCTGTGATACGCATATCTTTGTTCACATCAATGTAGAGGGGTTTTTCATCGTCGATAAATGACGTGACTGCCATATATCCGTCGTGGCTGTCATCTGCCTCAAAAGCCTTGGAGTAAGCGCGGAAATCGTCTTCGCGAAATATGGTGTCTACGGTGGTAAGTATGAATTTGCCGTCAGTGAAATCCTTTGACACCTCGTAAAAGCTGTGCATGGAGCTTGGGGTTGACTTCACAGTGAGCCGCAAAGGCACCGGCAGCCGCAGACTGCGGAGATACTCCTGCACCTGCACCATATGCTCATTGACTATGACGCTTATTTCCGTGGCATCGCAGTCAAGAAAGATGTCAATCAGACGCTTAATCATCGGTGTACCGTTGAGATTGACGAGAGGCTTGGGGAGCGCCACGCCCTCCTGCACCAATCGCGAACCTTCTCCGGCGGCTATTATAGCATATTTCATTATTCTAAGATTCTAAAGGATTAGACTGTATTTGCCTTACACTCAAAAATGATGCCAAAAGCGAACTATTCAAGATTGAGCACCACATTGTCGGAGCCTTTGTCATAGTACTGGCGTCGGAGCGGACGGCGACGCGCCTCCGATTCGTTCTGGCGGCAGCGGTATATATCAATCGCCATGTAGACCGCACTGCGCATACTGTCCTCGGCGGCCAGCCCGCGCCCCACTATGTCATATCCCGTGCCGTGGTCGGGAGAGGTGCGCACGTAAGGCAGTCCGGCTGTGAAGTTCACGCCGCTGTCCATAGCGAGCGTCTTGAACGGGGCAAGCCCTTGGTCGTGGTACATGGCCAATATACCGTCAAATTTCTTGAAACTTCCCGAACCGAAGAATCCGTCGGCGGCATAAGGCCCGAAAGCGAGTATTTTGTTGGCTTTAGCCTCTTCGATTGCCGGTATTATCACCTCGTTTTCCTCTGTGCCGAGCATACCGTTCTCTCCGGCGTGCGGGTTGAGCGACAATACGGCGATTTTCGGCGAGTCGATGCCGAAATCATATCTAAGGCTGTTGTTGAAGATATTTAGTTTGTGCAATATCTCATCTTTAGTGATAGCGTCGGGGATATTGCGTATAGGCATGTGTGTTGTGACCAGAGCCACGCGCACCGTGTCGTTGCACAGCACCATCAAGGCTTCGTTGCCGTCGCCGATGCGGTCCTGCAAATACTCGGTGTGACCCGGGAAATGGAAATCGTCGCTCTGCATGCTATATTTATTGATAGGAGCTGTGACGAGCACATCGATGTTTCCGTCATTCAAGTCAGCTACGGCGCACTCCAAAGCAGCCAAAGCAGCTGCTCCGGCTTCAGGTGTGGACTGGCCGGGATCCAACTTCACATCCTCGCCCACTACATTTATAATGTTGTTCACGCCGTCGATAATATCGTCTCCGCTCTCCGCTTGCCGCCAATTAATGTTGGGCATGTCCAATGCCTTGCGGTAGTACCCGGCAATCTTAGCCGAACCGTACACCACCGGGGTGCACAGCTCAAGCATTCTGTCGTCGGCGAGCATTTTGAGTATTACTTCGTAGCCTATGCCGTTTATATCTCCGTGGGTTATGCCCACTCTTATTGTTCTTTCTTTCATTTCAAAATTTGTCACATTGACGGTGCGTCAATTTATTGATTTTTTGTTGCCGGCGAGCATGCCGCAAGCAGCCATAATATCTTCGCCTCTCGATGCCCTTATTGTGGCCGTTACGCCAAGCTCGTTGAGGCGGTCGCGAAATGCCTCCATCACTTCCTGCGAGCACGGACGCAAATCGCAGTCGGGGATAGCATGAAATCTGATTAGGTTCACTCTCGCCGCCGTTCCCTTTATCAGGCGCGCGAGCTTGTCAGCGTAGGCGAGAGAGTCGTTGACTCCGCGCCACATTATATATTCTACCGACAATCGGCGCTGGTGGGCGAAATCGTAGTTGCGCAGCAGGTCCATCACCTTGCGTATATCCCATGCCCTCTGCACCGGCATAAGCCTTTCGCGCTGCTCGGGCACCGGCGAATGCACGCTGATAGCCACATGCACCTTGGTTTCGTCGATAAGGCGGCGCAGGGCGTCGAGCTTGCCAATAGAACTTACAGTGATGCGCTTGGGGCTCCACGCAAATCCCCACTTGGCCGTGAGTATCTCGATAGCCGTGAGCACCGGCTCAATATTGTCGAGCGGTTCGCCCATACCCATAAACACGATGTTGGTGAGTTTTTCGCTGTCGCGCACCATCATTATCTGGTTGATTATGTCGCGTGAGGTAAGGTTGCCGTGAAATCCTTGTCGGCCGGTCATGCAGAAGGTGCAGCCCATTTTGCATCCAGCCTGCGATGACACACACAGAGTGGCGCGGTCTCCGTCGGGAATATACACAGCCTCCACATCTTTGCCTCCGGCTCCGGGGAAGAGGTATTTTATTGTGCCATCACTACTCTCTACGCTCTCTTTCGGCGACATATACCCGATGCAGTACTTTTCGGCAAGACGGGCGCGAGCCTGCTTGGAGAGATTAGTCATCTCTTCTATAGTGGCAACCCTCTTGACATAGATCCAGTCAGCCATCTGTGAGCCTACAAACGACGGCAGCCCCATATCAGCCGCAACGCTGCGCAGCTGAGTCAAAGTAAGGCCTAAAAGTGGTAGTTTTTCTGTATGGCACATAGTTGAATCGTAAAATTTGCACAAATTTACATATTTTGCGCCAATTTATCCACAAATAAAAGTTAAATGTTAAAGTTTTTTAGGCATTTATTGGCTCTTTTACTAATTTTGTACCCCAAATGGCTAATTATATCACCATAGACAACGGCAACACGTCTACAAAAGTGGGTGTGTGGCATGACGACAAGCTCGCTGGCCCGATAATTTCAGGCACGTTAGAGCCTGCCGATATCGAGCGTCTCGCCAAGGAATGCGGCGGCACGTTTGACTGCTGCATATGGTGTTCGGTGGCTGAAAACAGCGCCGATCTCTACCTTGCGGCCAATGCCGTGTCGCGCAAAATTATAACCTTGGACGCATACACGCCTATGCCGTTGGATTTCAGCCATTACACCACTCCATTCACGCTGGGAGCCGACCGCATAGCCGCTCTTGCCGGCGCCCATAGCCTGCATCCGGGCTGCGAGCTTCTTGTGGCTGACTGCGGCACGGCTATCACATACGACATATTGAGCGCCGACGGCGTGTTTCTCGGAGGCAATATAGCTCCTGGCATAGCCCTGCGTCTGGAGGCTCTCTACCGCTTCACGTCCAAGCTGCCGCATCTCAAGCCATCAAACGACGATGTGGAGCTTTGGGGCACATCCACGGCCGACGCTATGCAGGCCGGAGCCTACTACGGAGTGGTAGCCGAACTCAACTACTATCGCAACCGTCTGTCAAAAGACGCCGTGATAGTGCTTACCGGTGGCGCTGTGCCTTATCTGCTGCCTCATCTTGATTTCCCCGTTACGATTGACAAGGATCTTGTACTTACAGGTCTTAAATATATTATTGACTACAATGAAGATTAACCGAATTTTTGCCTTAATCATTACAGCCGCCTTATGCGGGATATATACCAACGCCCAAAACGGCACGCTCACACCCTATAGCCGCTACGGATATGGCATACTCAGCGACAACTCCACATCGATGCAGCGCGCCATGGGTGGCGTCGGCTATGCCATGAACTCCGGGCGACAGATTAATGTGAAAAACCCTGCATCCTACGCCGCCATCGACTCGCTCACATTTCTCTTTGATATGGGCGTTAACCTCAACTCACTATGGGCGGAGGAGAACGGCTTGAAGGAGGACCACATTTCGGGTGGCCTTGACTACATTACGATGGCATTCCCTATCTCAAAACGCATAGGCGCAAGCATAGGCCTACTTCCTTTCTCCACCACGGGATACAGCTTCTCCGACAACGTGGACAACGGATCGTCGAGCCACACCGGTAGCGGCAGCATCAGCGAAGCATATATCGGAGTGGGTGTGAATCCGTTCAGCAATCTTTATTTGGGAGCTAATTTTGCCTATATGTTCGGGTCTATGGCCAACGATGTCTATGCCTACACCATCACGGGCTCCACATCGCTCTTCGAGCGCTATATAAAGGTGACAGACTGGCGTCTTGATTTAGGCGTGCAGTATTCCGTCAATATCAATCAGGACAATCGCCTTACTCTCGGACTTTCGTTCTCTCCCGGCAAGGGACTGCATGGAGAGACCTATGGTCTATTCTACGACGCGGGTAGTACCGCCAACAAGGTGGACACCATAGGATACACCAAGCTCAACGGCAAGAACTCTCTTCCAGCCACATGGGGCGCGGGCGTCAACTATCTGTGGCGCGAGCGTCTGATGGTAGAGGCCGACTTCACATATCAGCCTTGGAAGGACGCAAAATACACCGCTATCGAGGACTTTGAGCGCGCCGACTTCGCCAATCGCTGGAAAGTGGCTTTAGGAGCGCAGTACACCCCCAATCCGCGCGGCACCTGGGCCAAGCGTATGCAGTACCGTTTCGGCACCTACTACAACCACGACTACCTGATGGTGCACGGCAATAACGTGCGTGAATATGGCATTACTGCCGGTATAGGTCTGCCAATCACAGGCTACAAGAGCATGCTAAACATCGGTCTTGAATACAAGCACCGCCAGGCAAGCCCGCAGGCACTGATAAAGGAGAATTATTTGAATATCACTTTGGGCATCAACTTCAACGAGTTGTGGTTCCGCAAGTCGAAGATTTATTAATCCTGGAATAGAGAGATGCGTTTTCTGCCCTGGACGATATTGATCATGATAGCGTCGCTGCTCTTGGCTTCGTGCGAGGAGGAGAGGCACTATTATGTGGCAAATATCGGGACTGACGGAGATGTGCCCACAATGAGCACCACAGATGTCAATACGTTTATCTCCGACTCAGGATACACCAAATATTTCATACGCACCGATCTGTGGGATATGTACGACGAGTGCAACGACCCGTACTGGAAATTTCCTACGGGAGTGGAGCTCGAGCAGTACGACAACAACCACAATATCGAATCGACTCTGCGCTGCGACTCGGCTCGATATTTCACACAGAAAAGGATTTGGAAACTCGACGGTAATGTGGTGATGGTGAATGTGGAACGCGACAGCTTTCTGACCAATCAAGTGTTCTGGGACCAGACACGGCGAAAAATCTTCTCCGACTCCTTCGTGCATATAGTGAAGACTGACCGTATAATCGAAGGCTACGGCTTTGACTCCAACGAGCAGATGACAATGTACACCGTAAAGCGCCCCACAGGCATCTTCCCCGTGAATGAGAATAAGAACGCGCAGGCCTCGGCTGAAGAGGCAGCCGCCGACGCAGAGGCATCTCAGGAGGGTGTGAGTCTGCGTCCCGCACCCCGCCCCGCCTCTCAGCGCACAGGCTTCCAAGTATTCCAGACCATCCCCTAAAAAGCAAACGAAAAAATAAAAAATCAATGACAGGTTGGCTAATAATATCGATAATATCTTTGATTTTAAGCGCCCTATTTTCGGGCACTGAGATAGCGTATGTCACAGCCGACAAGGTGAGGATGGAAATTGACGTGAAGCAGGGAGGCTTAATAAGCCGCATCATCAACCGCTTCTATAGCCACAACGATTTCTTTATATCCTCGATTCTCGTTGGCAACAATGTGATGCTCGTAATCTATGGTATGGGAGCCGCCGCACTCTTGGAGCCTTGGCTCTACACGGTGGTAGGCGACCGTGAATGGCTTGTGCTAATATCCCAGACTCTTATCTCCACTCTCATTATTCTCTTCATAGGTGAATTTCTGCCCAAGACTATCTTTCGCATCAATCCCAACAGTTCGCTTAAAATTTTTGCCTTACCTATACTTTTCTTCTATTTTCTTTTTTATCCGATCTCTCTTTTCGCTTCCTGGCTGTCAAAGAAGCTCATGGGTCTTTTTGGCATCAAAGCGCAAAATAGCCGATTGAGAGTGCTGACTATGGGCGACCTCAACGACTACCTTGAAGAGACCATCGACGACTTGGAGGAAAAGAAAGAGGTGGTGGAGAACGAAGTTAAGCTGTTTCAGAACGCGCTTGATTTCTCCTCGATACATCTGCGCGACTGCATGACTCCGCGCAATGAGATAACAGCCATCGATATCAACGACACAACGACCGAAGAACTATCAGACCTCTTCACACGCACAGGGCGATCTAAAATCATCGTGTACAACGGCGACATTGACAATATCATAGGCTATATACACGTAAGCGAGCTCTTCAACATAAACAACGACTGGAAGAAATGCCTGAAAGATGTGGTGTATGCTCCCGAGACTCTTATGGCAAAAAAGATGATGCGCCGTCTGCTACAGGAGAAACGTTCGATAGCCATAGTGGTGGACGAATTTGGCGGCACCGCCGGACTTGTGACACTCGAAGACCTCGTGGAGGAGATTTTCGGCGACATTCAGGACGAGCATGACAAGAGCAAACTCACAATGCGCACCTTAGCGCCAAACGTATATGAAATCTCTGGCCGCTGCGAGATTGAAGGGATAAACGAGGCACTCCACCTCGATATTCCTGAGGATGACGAGTACCAGACGCTTGCCGGATACATCCTTGCAAGCACAGGCACTATCCCGGGAGCGGGAGAGACTGTAATGCTTGGCAATCTGAAGATGACAATTGAGAAGAAAAGCGCCACTCGCCTTGAACTGATAAAAGTCGAGGTACTACCGGGGAACGAGTCGGCTGAAGCGTAACTGTGTATTCAAAGCTGGAAAAGACAGTGTAAGGATTGAGCCGTCGTCGGAGTACTGAGCATTAGTGTCATCGGTGTATTCTTTGCCTTCGGCATCCATCCATCTCATATCGTAATTCCCAATAAATATTGTGGGAGCGAGCGTTCCCTTCACCGATAGTGGCTCCCAAAGCGCACCGTTGGTGTCCGCTCCGCTCAGATAGACTATATTATAGCCTCCGCTGTCATTGGCTACAGTGGCAATAGTGTAGCGTCCGCCCATAGCGGCGTATTTTTCATTCATATTGCGGTCGAGGTAGCGCCATACTCCTTCTTTGCTGTCGTCGCTGGCTTTAAGATACTCCATTAAGCTGTCGGTGTCGTGAAATTTCGAAGATTTCTTTATGCGGACGCCTGTGCCATCGAGAGCAAGAGCACCGCAGCCGATAAGTCCGGAAGGCTGGCATACGAAATACCACACTTTGCACGGGACGTTTACTTCGGATTTGCCCACCAACTGCTGCATTTCGCTGCCGGCGTAAATTAGCAAATGCGATGATTCTCTATCGTAAAACAATTTTAGCGAATTGGACCGTCCTTCGGTGTCTACTATCGCGCCGAGGGGCTTGTTGCTTACTATCCGGGTATTGCCGCCTTCGTTTCTCTCCACTTGCAGCAAAGCCTCCACATCGCGGTATGAGTCGTTGTGTTGCCTAAATGGGGGGATGATGATCCTTGCCGTTGTGAAATCGCCATCGGGATCGCCCCAACACATCCCCCACTCCGATTGCATCTTAGGGTCAATGGCAATTCTGGTGTGAGCCATAAAATTCTGAGTTGCAGGGGTAATACTGTCTAATAGGTAGTCGCCGCTCTCTATATTCACCGGTTTGTCATGCCATACGCTTCGGGCGGCGCACAGCAGAGGCACACAAAAAATAAGGGCATGCACAGCAGCCGCAATTACATACCGATATGTCAGCTTATTATCCATTCTCATTAGTCTTGGAGCTTGCGCAATATGTCGGTCACAGCCTTACGCTGCGCCAAAGGAAAAGAATTGATGATCTGCACAGGGGGCATATGGGTCATGGACCGCACTGTCTCCTCCAACGCTTCTGTATCCACCGGCTGCGGCACGGAGCTGCGACACACATCACACTTGCCGCACGGCTTTGCGTCCTTCTCGCCGAAATAGCGCAGTATGGTGACGGCTCGGCATGTAGAGGTGTCGTATGCGAACCTCTTTACAGCATCGATTCTGATTTCCATACGCTTGCGTCGCTGCTCATAAATCTCGGAGGGCAAAAGCACGTGTTTGGGCAATTCGCGTGAAGTGGTGTACACTATGTAAGGCGTGCTTTTTGTGGGTATGTATTGCAGCACATGCATGCGCGAAAGTTTCAGAAGAGCCTCGTACACTTGCTGCTGAGTCACTTCGGCTCGTAGAGAGAGGTGGTATTCGTCAATATTTACGAAATCGGCAAACAGCCCGGAATAGGTACGCTGCAGAGCGTTGAACACGGCATCTGTCACATCATCAAGGTCAAGCGAGTAAAAATCATGCTTATCCACCGTTATCATTGCCCTTGAGCGCGACTGCACCTCATCAATGAAATCGATATATCCTGCCCGCGTGAGCAGTTTCAGCGACGAATAGGCAAGCCATGGCTGCAACTGGAAACGCACGCAGAAGAGGTCGTAGTTAAACTCAAACACTTGTTGGTAGCCGCCTCCAACCGGGACATTAAGGAAATTGCCAAGAAGCTCGTAGACCTTCAATATGTATTCTTTGGCGGGAAAGGCATCGGATAAGCGGCGCGCCAGCAATGCCTTGTCGCTGCTCGCCACTATAGCCACGGCATATGACTCCTTGCCGTCGCGTCCGGCACGCCCTGCCTCCTGATAATACTCCTCCAATGACGAGGGCATATCGAAATGCACCACAAGGCGCACATCGGGCTTGTCGATACCCATACCAAAAGCGTTGGTGGCTACCATCACGCGCACGGCGTCGCTCTTCCATGCGTTCTGGCGTTCTTCTTTTTCTTCGGGAGCGAGTCCGGCATGATAATAGGCTGCAGTTATGCCTTCGTTAGCAAGCATGTCGGCGAGCTCGCGACATCGGCGGCGCGAGCGGACGTACACTATCGAACATCCCACAGTGCGTTTTAGCACTTGCAGCAGGGTGCGCTCTTTGTATTCGTCGTATCGCACGATATAGCTTAGATTGGTGCGGGTAAAACTCTTTGCAAATGTGCGGAATCCCGGTAGGAATTCAAGGCGGTCGGTGATGTCACGCGCCACTTCGGGGGTGGCTGACGCAGTGAGGGCCAGCACATTCACTTCAGGGAAAAGGCGGCGCAGTGTGCAGATATTCAGATATGAGGGGCGGAAATCATAGCCCCACTGAGAAATACAGTGGGCTTCGTCGACCACAATAAGACTGATTTCCCACTCGCGCAAATCAGACAGGAATTGGGCATTCTGCAGACGTTCGGGCGAGAGGTAGAGGATTTTCGCTTTGCCGAGCCTGCAACGGTCGTGAACTAATCGGCTTTCGGCATAGGAGAGGCCGGAATGCAGGGCATAAGCCCGTATGCCATGCTGCCGCAGATTGTCCACCTGGTCCTTCATCAGGGATATGAGCGGCGTTACCACCACGGTAAGACCGGGCAGCAGCATTGCCGGCACCTGAAACGTCAATGATTTGCCGCCTCCGGTGGGGAGCAGGCCAAGGGTGTCATGGCCTGCAAGCACGGAGCCGATGATATCCTCTTGCAGAGGGCGAAAATCATCGTAGCCCCAATATTGCTTAAGGATATCGCGAGGGGTAAGCACTCTTAATCTACAAATTTAATTTGTTTCACCATAAGCTGGATGGTCGAGTTGGCGTTGCGGTGTTTGTTTTCTTCGATGGTGTAGCAGATGTCAAAGCGGCGACCGGCTTTTATGTCCTCGAAATATTGCGCCATATTAAAAGCAATAGCATTGAAGACGCGTCCGCTCGTGTCATCCACAATCTCAAGCTTTATGTGCTCCAACTGGTGTCCCACGAGCCGACTGGTGCCGAAATCCATTACACCCTTGGTGCAGAACACGGCTTTCTGGTTGCCCGGTCCAAAAGGATTGAACAAGCGGAGCGTGGACACAAACTCAGGAGTGATTTCGGCAAACGCTATCACGGCGTCGATGTCAAGCTGGGGTGTGAGCTGTTCGTTGGTGATATTGGCAGCCACGTACTCTTCGAAGCGGCGCATAAATTCAGGTATGTTCTCTTCTTTCATCGACAGCCCCACGGCATAGGTGTGACCGCCGAAATTCTCGAGCAAATCACGCGTGGAATCAACGGCTTTGTAAACATCGAAGCCCTGGACCGATCGGCTGGAACCTGTGGCAAGTCCGTTGGCAAGGGTCAGCACGACAGAGGGCTTATAGTACACCTCGGTGAGTCTTGACGCTACAATGCCTATTATGCCTTTGTGCCAGTCCTTGTTATAAATCACTATTGATTTCTTCGGCGATTTGTCCTCGCCTCTTGCCGCGAGTATGGCATTCGCCTCCTCGGTGATCTGCTTGTCGAGCTGCTTGCGGTCCTTATTGTATTGGTCGATTGACAGACTCAGCTCTGTGGCAGTCTTGATATCTCTTGCCGTGAGCAGCTCCACGGCTTCGCGTCCGCTCTGCATGCGTCCGGAAGCATTGATGCGTGGACCTATCTTGAATATTACATCAGTGATGGTGATTTCTTTGCCTCCGAGTCCGCATGTACGTATTATGGCGCGCAGACCCATATTCGGGTTGGAGTTAAGGCGCTTTAGTCCCTGATAAGCGAGCACACGGTTTTCGTCGACCATCGGCACTATATCCGCGGCTATACTTACAGCCACAAGATCGGTCATGCTTTCGAGTTCGGCTGTGCCTATACCGTTGCTTATCGAGAAAGCCTGCATCAGCTTGTACCCTACCCCGCAGCCTGACAGGTGGGAGCAAGGATATGTGGAATTTTCAAGTTTGGGGTTTAGGATTGCCACAGCGGGAGGGAGCTCGTCGTCGGGCACATGATGGTCACAAATTATGAAGTCGATGCCAAGAGTCTTAGCATATTTTATCTCCTCGATGGCTTTTATGCCGCAGTCGAGAATGATGATTAGCTTTACGCCGGCCTCAGCGGCCTCGTCGATCACCTTGGTGGTGATACCATATCCGTCGTCATACCTCGTGGGTATGTAGTAATCGATTTCGGAGTAGAAGTTCTGAAGGTAACGGTACACCAATGCGACGGCAGTTGTGCCGTCCACATCGTAGTCGCCATAGACCATGATCTTCTCCTTCGCTCCCATGGCTCGATTAAGCCTATCAACAGCCAAATGCATATCCGGCATGAGAAAGGGATCATGCAAATCGCGTAGCGAAGGATGAAAGAATTTTTCAGCCTCCGCTATAGTTGTAATACCTCGCTGCAGCAAAAGTCTGGCTACAGTAGGGCACTTTGCGAATCGTCTAACTAACTCATTGTCTAATTCTTGGTTGTTAATAGTAGTGGGAGTATAGTTCCATCTACTTGTCATTTATTTAGTTTTTTATTTTTGCATGTCTATGGCGGGATACGCACATTGCAGAGGTGTCAGCGTTGATGGAGGAGAGGCTGATGCACCTTAAAGGATACAATATGGCAATATCTCATACAAAATTAACCAAAAATTCCGACAATTATTGTTTATATTAATAATTTTTAAGAATAAAATTGTCGGGCAGATCAGACCTGTCCGACAATTATTATTTCGCAAGCACCTTGTTTTATTTCACAAGCACCTTGGTGGCTTTGCCGCCCTGCACCTTGATGTAGAGTCCGGGATTTAGACCTGTGGCCTTGATGCCGTTGATATGGTAGTACTCAGCGGGAGCATCCTCAGCTATGATGTCAGAGATAGCAGCAATGTCATTGGTGAATGTCACCTTGATTGGGATTTCATTGCCGTCGCCGGTTTTCCAAAGCACGTTAATGTCCATTGTGATGATGCCATCGGCGTCTTGTGTGCCTTCGCATGTCACATCAGCGATGATTGAGCCTTGTGCGAGCGCCAGGCCTTCCTTTGCTCCCTTGTAAGTGATCACGCCGTCTTCCTCTGTCATTGCTACATTCTCAATGATGATGTCGCCAAGGTCGGAGTCATCGCCTAATGAGAAATGATAGAGCGCAAGAGTGCAGTGACCGTCTGCGATATCAATGATATTGAGTGTCTGATTGTCAATGGAAGTCACTTCGCCGTACAGATCAATATCGATTCTGCCCACAAACTCTTTGCTGTCGCCCTCAGCAGCGCCAACGATAATGTGGAAGGTGTAGACATGCTCAGATTCGCCGTCTATATCCGGACCCTGGTTCTTCACAGTAAGAGTGGCTGTGAATGTGGTTGGGTCAAAACCGGGTATCGCTACTGCGCTGTGGCCCATCACAGGATATTTCATTGTGGCCATGAGTGCGCCGGGATTGGCATCGGCAGGCACAACGAGGTCATACTCGTACTTCTCGCTGTCGAACCCGGGAATTTCCTGACCGCCGATTTCAAAACTTGCAAGACGAGAGTAATAAATGAGTTTTACGTCATCAACAACGAGTGTATTTCCGCAACCTACTGTTTCGGGTGCGCCGAAATAGTCATTGGCAGCGATTATGAGATTAAACTTCTCAGGAACTTCGTCAGAAAGATACTCGATGGGCTGCATGAATTCAGTCCATTCTTCGGCATTGCCTGTAATCGCGTAGTTAAGCTTGCCAATGAGCGCGGCGCCTTCTGATTCAGTCACTTCTCCACCTTCGGCAGTCGCCATACCTAGGATATTGCGGTCGCGGTCAATCATAGTGATGTTGTTCGTAGCACCCAAGCTAATATCTCCGGGCACATCAGCCTGCGAATATGTTCCTTTCCAAAGATATGCCACTACTGTAGCTGCTTCATCTTCATTGACAGGCGAATCTGGGCTTTCAACATCCACTGCATGAGCTCTTTTGTATTTAAAAGCCACTGCATCAGGAGTGTAAGTGAAGTCAGTGCCGCCGAATGTTCCACCGTCCTTATGAGCAGGAGGGAATCCGGCTGCTGTTGACCATGTAGTGCCAAGAGTTAGGTATCCGGGTACGATCTGAGAAGCCATGAAAGGATTCGGGCAGTTGACAAGCTTAACGGCAGTGCTGTCGCCATTGGCTGCCTCATCCTTGAAGCCAACGGTAGTAGCGCCTAAGCCACCGATACCTATAACGTTAGAGATTGTCCAATGTTCGGGTTGTGTACCTTGCGCAGCCTTGTTGTCGCTACTTGTCCAGGGGATGCAATCCACCCATTCGCCGCTGAAATCGGAATTCAGGAGTTCTTGGCCCATCATCGGGATGAGAGAAGCACATGCTGAAACTGTAAGTAAAATTTTTTTCATAAATATAAGTTAATTCGTGAAAGTCGTTGCAAAATTACAAAAAAAGTGCGAATATGTAATTCGCACTTTCAAAATTTGTCCATTTATGCCAATACTTTGACATAAATAACTAACATATCTACATTTATATTATACCTTCAGACTTATTTAACCAGCACTTTTGTGGCTTTGCCGCCCTGGACTTTGATGTAGAGACCCGGAGTGAGACCGGTGGCTTTAACACCGTTGATATGATAATATTCAGCGGGATCATCTTCAGCAGTTATATCAAATATACCTGAAACATCGTTGGTGAAGACAACCTTGATAGGCATATTGTTCCAGATCACGTTGATAACTATGGTGATTATACCGTCGGCATTCTCTGTACCGTCGCAGTCAGCTTCAGCTTTGATAACGCCGCCGGCAAGCAAAAGCTCCTTCATGTCGCTTTTGTAAGTGATGACTCCGTCAGTCTCGCTTACAGCTACATCTTCAATGACAATATCGCCGAGATCAGTACCGTCTCCCAAATTGAAATTATGGAGAGTGAGGATGCACTTGCCATCTCTGATATCAAGGATATCGAGTTTTTGGTTTTCAAGAGTAGTTACATCTCCAACCATGTCAATTTCGAGTGTACCCACAAACATCTTATCCTCGCCTTTAGGCTCTTCTTTTTCTACAGAAATAGCGCATGACGCTGAGACAGACCCGCAGGTTGCTGTAATAACAACTTCTCCGGCATTTAGAGCGCTTACACGGCCATAAGAATCAACGGTTGCCACAGATGCGTCGCTTGTAGACCAAACCACAGTCTTATCTACAGCATTTTCAGGAAGGACTGTTGCAATAAGGGTCAAGGTTTCGCCTGCCTTCATCTTAGCGTCGTTCATGCTAAGTGTTATAAATTGGGCGGTAATAGCAGGTTCTTCTATAACCGTAACGGTGCATGTAGCGGTGATGTCGCCGCATGTAGCAGTGATAGTTACAGTGCCGACGGATACAGCTGTAATCGTACCTAAAGTATTTACAGTGGCAATAGATTCATCGCTTGATGTCCAGGTGACTTTCTTGTCTGTCGTATTCTCAGGAAGGACGGTAGCTGTAATTGATACGGTTTCTCCAACCTTCAACTCAGCAGTCTGCTCGCTCAATGTTATTGACTCGGCAGAAACGACAGGAGCTTCTGTGACGGTAACGACACATGATGCGGTGGCATCTCCACAAGTAGCGGTAATTGTAACGTTGCCGACAGATATAGCGGAAACATTACCGTTAGCGTCAACTCTTGCTATTGATTCGTCGCTTGATGTCCAAGCGACTTTCTTATCAGTTGTATTCTCAGGAAGAACGGTGGGTGTGAGTGTCAATGTCTCACCCATCTTCAATTCTGCTGTAGTCTCATTTAGCGTTATTGATTCTGCAGGAATTATCGGTAGGACTACAGTAACTTCGCAAGTTGCCGATACAGATCCGCAGCTTGCTGTGATAGTAGCCTTACCTTCCTTTATAGAAGTTACTTTACCGGCGGCGTCAACTTTTGCTACAGACTCATCGCTTGATGTCCAGGTTACGGTCTTGTTGGTAGCATTCTCAGGAAGAACGGTGGCTGTAAGCTCCACGGTCTCGCCCAATTCAATTTGTGCGGTAGTGGCACTTAGTGTTATTGACTCAACATCAACAGGAACACTTGATTCATCAACAAATTTGAATTCTGCGGGAGCGTTGTTTGATACAGGTATATAGATCGTGTTGCGCGGAACATCCTTGTACTTTGCATTTTCGGGGAACTTTGCTATCACACCACCAAGGTCACCGTTGGCTGTGTTACCGAGAAGGCGCATTGTTGAAGCGTTGTACGTCACAAAATTTTCATGTTTCTTTACGTGATACTCATAAAGTACACCTTTAAGCTTATTATCAGTGATAGGATCAGCCTTACCGCCTATGTTAAGTTTATTATTTGCGGGGTCAGGGCTTGAACATTCTATAATAACAGGTGTAAGAGCCGGAACTGTGCCTTTTATTTCTTTATATAAAAGTACGCCTTTATTTTCATCTATTTTTGTCACGTAGAACACCTTCATTCCGTCAGAAGCACAAGAGAAGGGAAAATCAGCATAAAACGGCTGATAATATTTTCCCTGTGAAGTCACACTGGGTGTAATACCGAAATAGTTTTCAGTAGAGTTGTCTATAGGAGTGATTTTCCAATTGCGGGCATTTGGATATTTGTCACTTTTATTAGTTGAAAGTGCACTTTCTGGTGTTGAGAGATCTCCATAAGTGCCCAATAAGTCATAGAGGTAAAGAGTCACACCGTTTTGAGCGCCGTAAGCCCAATATGATGATCCATTATCAATAATATTGACATGACTCTTGATAATATCGTAGATTCCCGTATTCTGGGCTTTAATATCGTACTTACCGCTTGACTGTTTTTCGATATACAGCACAGAAGCCGGGTCAGAGATTACATTTTCCAGACCTAAAAGCAAGCGTATAGCTGCCATATCAGCAGAAGCTGACTGATAATTGAGTGAACCGTGGTTTTCTACTACCTGTATATAACGTTTTGTAAAATCATTACTGATACGATAGTACCCATTTGCTAAATTAGCAACCGATGCACCGAAAGCACTTGTGACCAATGATATACACAAGACTATAAGACTGAGTGATCTTTTCATAAGGGATTAATGAGTGAATTATAAAATTGCCTGAGCGTCTCCGCTTTGGGGGCATTTTTTAGATTAGATTAAGAATTTATAGCTGTCTAATAATAAAAAATTAAAGGGAAATCCTTGCCGAATATTTCTATCCGGCAAGGATGGGATTTATAGCATCATTTATTTCTGAAATGCATATTGGGGATTATTCAACCACGCAGATTGCTACACGGTTCTGAGCAGGTTCGTCAAACGGCTGGAAGAGTGTATCGGTCATCGAAGAAGATGTGATACGATCGCCTGAGATACCATATTTTGTGGTAAGAGCGTTGACTACGGCATTTGCACGCTCGCGAGCAAGACGGAGGTTGATAGCAAGTGTACCTGTACCCTTGTCAGCATAACCGGTGATGTGTACGCGGCTGTTGGGGTGATTCTTCATATAGTCAGCGATCTCTTCAACTTTCACCATTTCCTGCGGACGGATGATAGCCTGGTTGATCTTGAAGAATACGTTGCGCTCGAATACCTGAGCCTCAACCACCTCTTCGATCAAAGTCTGCTGTACCGGGGGCTGCATGATCACGGTGTCGCGGTAAACTGTCTCACGGATGATTTCCTTAACAGGAGCAACCACGGGTACAACACGCTTCTCATAACCCTTACCAAAGCTATACTTCAAACCAACGAGACCGTTGAAGTAGAAGTCGCTGTTGGCGGCTTTCTTTGAGTTGTATTTATCGTCGGTAGCGTTCATAGTGAGTTCGAGACCCAATTTTACGTTGTCTGACACCTTGAAGTCAAGACCCAAACCAACACGGCCTACAAGTGTCCACTGTCCGTGGTTCCAAATATTTTGAAGACCACCTTCGAGTGCACCGCCTGCTGCGTTAAGCTTATTGGCACGCTGGTTGCGGAAGTGGCAGTTGCCACCAACACCGGCAATCAAGTTAACGTCGAAAATGCGGTTGGGGTTATAGCCACCGAAAGCATTAGCGAGGTTAAAGGTGAAATCCAACATAGGAGACACATATGCCCAGTGCCAATTAATTCTGTTCATGCCGGCACGGCTCTGCCAGCCGTTAGCTGACAGACGCGCACCGAATAGAGGATTCCATTGGTAACCGATACCAAACTGAGCATTGGGAGAAAGCATTTGCTTAAAGCCTCCTTCGCCTACTGACTCCTGACCGCCTACTTGAGCCTGGATATAGAAAGTAGGTTTAAAATCGTATTCTACGACTTCTCCTGCATCCTGGGCATAACCGGTAATAGCACCCATAGCTATTACAGAAGAAAGAATTATTTTCTTAAGATTCATTGTTGTATTCTTTTAATGATTCAGAATAAATAGTTGAGTGTGTGATTACTTAACGGTTACATAGTAGTCGCGACCGTTGATTATACCGCTATAGTCCATAGCCTGGTATACGATCTTATATGTATAGCCTTTCTTAAGCTTAAGGGGCACCATAGGCATTGTATAAACATTGCTGGGAAGTACCTTATTCATGTTCTCAACAGAGTTAGCGTCCTTAACGGCCTGTGCATCGTTCTGCTTGGTAGAATTATTGATGGCTTCTACTACGGCTACATACTTGAGATAGCAAGGAACTGCTGCTTCAAGAGTGTAAGTTGTGGGAACGAGTGTAACTGCAGGATTGCTTCCGCTTACAGTGAATACTGAAGGCATATGGGGGTTGGTAGATATAAGACCGGCATTACCGTTGTTCTTGTAAACGAGGCAAGGCTGTACATAGTATGAAGGATATTTAATAATGTTCTTCATTCTATTAACGATAGACTCCATTCTATCAAGAACCGGATCGAAACGACCGATAGCACCTGAAATCATGCTGTTGAGCTGGCCCTTAATGTCTGCGAGGATATCTTCAAGCTGATTGTTTATATTATTCTCCATCTCACCTAACATATTATTAACTTGTTCGTTAATGGAGTCAACCATTCCACCTATTTCTTCATTGAGTCCATCCAACTGACCTTGGAGATCACCAAGCATTCCATTGATATCATTCTGTAGATTCTCCTTCAATTGTTCAAGCATAGGATTTACTGTAGCTGCAACCTCAACAGGTTGTTCTATAGTAGAAATTTTAATTTCACCATCTACTAACTTAACTTCTGTAACTACAGTTACTGTAGGATCGTCATCAGAATCAAGTGTAGGAACATTAACTGTTATACCACTAACTGTAATAGTAAAATCAGGCCTTTCAACTTTAAATGCCGGTTTCTCAGGATTTACGAGTTGGATATGAAGTTTTCCAGTCATTTCATCGAATTTAGCGTCGAATTTCTCGGGGAGTTTAGAGAGATCTGGTATACGCAGTTTGTTAGCGATCTTATCAAACTTACCCTGATCTTCGAGAGTTTTGAAGAGCTGGAACGAAAGCGGAGTAACCACGGTTGCACCAATATTGTACTCAGAGTTAACGCTCAAAGTCTTCTGATTTTCGCCTTGACCTTCTGTCCAAGAAGCAGAAAGAGCGAGAGCGGGAAGCTTACCGTTAACTTCGCTGTAAAGAGCTGCAGAAAGCGAAGCGATTGTGCTTGCAGATGCAAGTGAGCGCGGTTCGCTGATGATACTCTGCACCTTGCTCTTGAAACCGCTGCTGAGTGTGAAGCGATATTGAGGAACGTATTTCTCTTCAACAGTTACTTCAGCTGCATAGAAGCCATTAGATTCGCCGCGACCGTAGCCAAGCATAAGCTCAGAGTTGGAAGGAGTCAATGTAACCTCTGCATCACCCTTATAATTAGTATTACTGCTTTTGAGAGAGAAGTTGAAGTTCTTGTAATTGACGTTGTTGGGGTTGAGAGTCAAATACACAATACCAAGCTGACCCTTACCGGTTTCATGAGCACCTGTCATAAGGAACTCGTTTTGCTCGATAGTATATTTCTCCACACCATTGAGAATGTCGGCAGGAACTACGCCCTCACCGTCCATAGTCATGAAGGATGTCGGGAAAACTACATCCATTGGCTGCGAGTTCTCACCTGAGTAAGCCAAAAGAAGCTTGTTGGTAACACCGATAGGAAGGTTGAATGTACCGATAGCATTGCTGACAGCCTGGTGTACTACGATGCCGTTAAGACGTTCTGCGAGTTCTTCAATACGTGTTGTAAGCTCACCGATCTTATTGTTAACCTCATCAAGTTTTGCAATTTCAAGCTCAAGAGCAGCAAGACGATCATTTACGCCACCTTCAGCATTAAGCACATTATTAATGAGGGTTTTTAGCTGGTCCTCTGTCCAATCACTACCTGATGGGCCGGGATTATTAGGCAAATAGTCTTCAATATGATCAATAAGATCTTGAATTTTCTGATCAGTATACTGGTTGGCAGTAGACACAGCATTAGCACAAGCAGAGCTTATCTGCGATGCAACACCAGCTATAGCGGTAGCCAACTCAGCTTTTGATGCATAGTTAAGAAGGTCGCCCTTTTTAGCATAATTGGCATCCACCCATTGAGTTGAAGCATAGGTCTTAGCAATCTGATCTAACTCGTTACCAAGAGAATCAACATAGAAATTCAGTTCTTCCTTAGTAGCCAAACCTTCCATTGCCTCTGTGAGTGCGTTAATAGCGCTCTCGTTAGCAATAGCCTTAGCTAAAGCGTCAGCAGCTTTATTGCCCACCTCAGTAAGCAGTTCGCTGTGATTGTTTACAGTTTCCTCAAGATTACCAATAGCAGCCTGAGCAATGCTGATAGCGCTCTCAAGTTTGGTAATACGAGCAATCACGCCTGTACCCTCAGCGTTGAGGATATTGTCGATTTGCTCGATAGCGAGCTTATTTTTCTCAATTGTCTTGATTGACTCTACGAGTTTGTTAATATCACCGCCGGCAGCTGCGATCAACTGATCCATCTGTCCTTTTACGATATTGAATTCCTCTTTAGTAGCGCAGTTGCCGAGAGCCAAAGAGAGCTGAGTAAGTTTGTTATTGGTATCGTCAATACGGCCGTTAAGAGTAGCCACATCAGCGACACGATTGTTAGTCTCTGCAATCAGATCGCTTCGGAGATCTTGGATCTTGCTCTGATTCTCTTCGATTAATTTCTGGAGTGCCTTGTCCTTTTTATTAAGCTCATGGACGCTGTCTGCCTCATTATCTTTACATGAAGTAAAGACTTGCGCAGACCCCACCATCAGAGCGGAAGCAAGGATGAAGTTAATGAATTTTAGTTTCATCTCAAAAATAAATATTAATTAGTAATTAAGTTAATTTCTCGTTAGGGTTAGATATTGCGTTAATAGTATTAAAATTGTCTGTTTAAAAAAGTTTATAAGAAATTTTAAAATTTAAGACAGGATATACACTTATTGACTTTGCTACTTTACAATATGATCCGACTTTGCCTGTGATTCCAGCCACGTCCTTCGCAACATCTACCGCCGGACCTATGATACCGTCGAAATCAGGATCTGTGATTGTGCCGTAGCCCACCGTGCCGTCGGAATAGTATATATAGTTCTCGTGTGTAAGGATCTTTGGTTTTCCCCAAAACAGGGCACCGGCATCAAAGCCAATGTTCCAACGTCCGTCCTTTGATATGCAAGCTTTATATCCAATGCCGACATATGGCTTAAAGCTATGGACATACATATCAGCGTGCACCGTACCGTTCTCGTCAGGTTCAAGCAGATAAGGAGTACCAGCCTTAATAGGTGCGCCTTCTTTAAAATCGCCGAGATGCGCACCCACACGACCGTAGCGCAGGAATTTCTCTTCCATTGTCATGCCAACCATTGGATCAAGAAAGACATCGCCATAGATGGGTTCGAAGAAATATTTCTGGTCTGCGAAAAAATCGTACATCTTATTATACATCACCACACCCATAAGCGACGGAGCCTCTTCAATAGTATTTTCTATATGGCCTACTTTGGAGGATCCCCAGTAGAAACCTGCTGTGGCGTACCAGTGGCGGTTGTTGCGCAAAGGATAGAAATCAACGAGGAATTTGAAATCCACCATTGTGCCTTTGGCATGTGTCTTCACCTCACGATCCACTTTCATTCCGGTAAACTGCTCCATAAGCTCAGATAGTTTATCGAAACGGTCATCATCGTTCATTGTAGGGTCAGCGTTATCGCCCGCATACGCCATCAGGTTAAAAGTCATAGGTATATTTGTACGCGGGGTATAGTTAACGCCTGTACGGACATTCAAACGTGAGAGCACAGGAAGTTCAAGCTCTAATCCCAGGCCTGTAGTACCTGCTGTTACACCAAGGTTTAGGCTATTAAGTTTTAGGTCGGAAGAAAGATTTTTGAGGAAAGATTGAGATGTGTGTGTAGTAGATTGCGCCGATGCGCAAAGGCTCATCAGCGACAAGAATAAAGGTAATATAAAGTGGCGTTTTGTCATATTGCCGTATTATAAAACTTGGTCATTTAACAAGTGCATCATACGAATAGACACAATATCCCTGATATTCAGCGAATTCAGCAGAAGGACTATTAGTTTGTTGCAGAAACATAGATTATTTAAGTGATTAAAGCTTTAATATTGTGCAAAGTTAGCAATCATTTTTGTTTTGGCAAAAGATTTATACATTTTTTTTGTCATAATGTGCAAAATATTAAGAGCTACATTATTCAAATCGCTATGCGGTAGGCCGATACCCAGAGGATATTAGCGGTAAATATTCGACCAATAAATTGGTCGATAAATCATTGATGACCGGGACCCGTGGGTTGCACCCACGGCTACATTATTCATACCGCTACGCGGTAGGCTCTCCCCGCCAACCCCTCCCTATCCCTCCCCGCAAGGGAGGGAGCTGAATTTGCTATTGAGGGCTTCCCCCCTGCGGGGGGATTGAGGGGGGGTTGGAGCTACGCTAGCTCCAGGGGTGGCGGAGCCACCAAATATAGTAGCCGTGGGTGAAACCCACGGACAAAAGCCAAATCAACAAACACGACCGATTTATCGGTCGAATACATAATACCACATGCACCGATATCCGAAACATAATACCACCACCAATTACATATCATATTCGCGGCAAATATTCGACCAATAAATTGGTCGGCTAATCATTGATGCCCGGAACCGTGGGTTTCACCCACGGCTACATTATTTATACCGCTACGCGGTATGCCGACAATCCGGGGTGGCGGAGCCACCAAATATAGTAGCCGTGGGTGAAACCCACGGACAGAGGCCAAATCAACAAACACGACCGATTTATCGGTCGAATACATAATACCACATGCACCGATATCCGAAACATAATACCCACCACCAATTCCGTATCATATTCGCGGCAAATATTCGACCAATAAATTGGTCGTTTCATCATTGACGTCCGGATCCGTGGGTTGCACCCACGGCTACATTATTTATACCGCTACGCGGTATGCCGATACCCCGGGGGTGACGGAGCCACCAAATATAGTAGCCGTGGGTGAAACCCACGGACAGAGGCCAAATCAACAAACACGACCGATTTATCGGTCGAATACATAATACCACATGCACCGATATCCGAAACATAATACCCACCACCAATTCCGTATCATATTCGCGGCAAATATTCGACCAATAAATTGGTCGTTTCATCATTGACGCCCGGATCCGTGGGTTGCACCCACGGCTACATTATTTATACCGCTACGCGGTAGGTCCTCCCTGCCCCTCCCCAGCCCTCCCCGCAAGGGAGGGAGCTGAGTAAGCAAACCGGGGCTTCCCCCCTGCGTGCCCCTCCCCGCAAGGGAGGGAGCTGAGTGAGCAAACCGGGGCTTCCCCCCTGCGGGGGGATTGAGGGGGGTTGTTTATGCCAGCTCCACTACGGTGATACCGGCGCCCCCGAAGCGAACATCTTCGTCGCGGTAGCTTGTGACACCGGGGATGCCGTCGAGGTAGGAGCGTATAGCCTGGCGGAGTGCTCCGGTGCCTGTGCCGTGGAGGATACGCACGCGCCCTATATTAAACTGGAGAGCATCGTCGATAAAGTAGGTGACAGCCTGTATGGCCTCGTCGGCACGCATGCCCCTCACGTCGATCTCCTGCTTGAAATTGAGTTGCCGCTCGCGCGAGGTGTCCGTCGCCCCAGAAATCAGCGTGGATGCCTTTTTCGCTCCCGACACCACCTGCTTTAGTGTATGCCGCAGCCGGTCGGTCTTCACCTGAGTCTTCAGCACACCGAAAGCCACCAGAGCGTTGTTGCCTTGCAGCTCCATGATTTTGCCCACTGTATCGCTCCCCTCAAGCACCACGTTGTCGCCCACTGCAAAGTCCTCTTTCTCAGTCTTCGGTTTTGGCGCTTGGGTCTTCGGCTTCTTGCTCTTCTTCTTTTTTATAAGTGGATGATCAGCGTTTATTTCATTTGACAGTGCGTCTTTGTCGGCTTGAAGACTTCGGCGCGCTGCCAGTGTGCGCTCCTTCTCAGCATTGGCCTCTTTGATATCCTGTATTGTGCGCTCTATGGCTGCGTTGCTGTCGTCGAGTATCTGCTTGGCCTGTCGGCGGGCGTCGTCGAGTATCTCGCGGCGGTGCGAGCGTAGTTGCTCTGCGTCGTCCTCGTACTTTTCTATCAACGTGTCGATTTTCTTCTCTTTGAGCCTTATCTGGTTGCGTTTGTTTTCCCAGTATCTCTTGTCGCGTGCTATATCAAGCAGGTATTTGTCAAGATTGATGTAGTCGCTGCCCACTATTTCCTCCGCATTTTTGATTATACTCTCCGGCATTCCCGTTTTTCGGGCAATCTCCAAAGCAAACGAACTGCCCGGCGTGCCTATCGAGAGCCGGAACAAAGGCTGCATCAGCTGGCGGTCATACAGCATCGAACCGTTA
The DNA here is from genome assembly GCA_964546885.1 of uncultured Bacteroides sp. GTDB lineage: Bacteria > Bacteroidota > Bacteroidia > Bacteroidales > Muribaculaceae > CAG-873. The sequence continues at coordinate 6,466 of CAZJKZ010000016.1, read as the reverse complement.
ACAAGTCCCTCGGTATGGTCAGCGAAATTCTTTAGATTCTGGAAATGGGTGGTAATCACGCCCCACATACCTATCTCAACGAACCTTGCGAGCATAGCCTGGGCGAGTGCACCGCCAATCTGCGGCTCAGTACCACTACCGAACTCGTCAATGAGGATGAGTGTGCGGTCAGTGCCTTTGGTGAGGAAATACTTCATATTGCGCAGATGCGACGAGTAAGTGCTCAAATCGTCCTCCATCGACTGGTCGTCGCCTATGTCGATGAATATGCCGTCGACAATTCCCACATGCGAATTTTCGTACACCGGAGGCAGAAGTCCGCACTGCGTCATATACTGCACGATGGCCACAGTCTTGAGTGTCACTGATTTTCCTCCGGCGTTTGGACCCGAAATCACGAGTATGCGCTCCTTTTGCGTAAGGGTTATGTCAATGGGCACGATCTCTTTGCCTTGTAAAGCGAGCGACCGGCGAAGCACGGGGTGGCATGCGTGGTACCACTCCATCTGCATGCCGTCATGGATGTGTGGCATCATACCTCCGCACTCTCCGGCAAACCTTGCTTTGGCGTGTATGAAATCAAACTGTGCGAGTATATTGAAGCCGTCGAGTATCTCCTCACGGTGGGGGCGCAGCGTGTCGGTGAGTTCCACGAGGATGCGTAGCACCTCTCTGCGCTCTTCCATCTGCAGCTCTCGCATGCGGTTGCTTGTCTCCACCACCTCTGCAGGCTCTATAAAGTATGTCTTTCCCGATGCCGACTCGTCATGCACGATGCCCGGTATGCTGCGTTTGTGCATCGGAGCCACCGGTATCACCGGGCGTCCGTCGCGTAGCGAGGGTGTGGTGTCGGCGTCGAGGTATCCTGCTTTTATGGCATTGGCTATCACTCGGCGCAAGGCGGCGTTGATGGCTCCACTCATCGATGACAGCTGCTGGCGTATACGGGCGAGCTCGCGCGAGGCTGAGTCCTTCACTTGCCCGAATTTGTCGATCACACGGTCGATAGCCGTGATTATGTGTCCGAATCCGCTTATGCCCGCGCTTATATTGTCGAGGGATGGGTAGGGTGTGAGGCCTTCTTCGTTGCGGTGTGTGCGGAAAAAGGCTGCTATATCGTTTACGGTGCTAAGAGAGTTGCGCAGACGCAGCAGGTCACTCTCGTTGATGTGGGTGCCGTATGCCTTTATGCTTTTTATTTGTGGGGTGAGGTCATGTACGCTGTTGAGCGGGAAGTCTTCGCCTGACTCCTGTATAAGTTGCATCTCGTGGGTCTCGCTGAGCTGCTTCATTATTGTCGCGAAAGAGTTGCTGAAGGTCATCTCTGCGCATTTGTCAGTGCCAAGGGTCGACAGGCAATAGTCGGCCACGAGCTTGCGCACTGTGTCAAAGCCTATCTTTTCTTCTATGTGTGCCGGATATAGGCTGCCTCCGGCGCGTGTATATGTTGGTTGCTTCATATTCTGCTGTAAATCTTATGCAAAGTTACGCCTTTTTTGTGATTCCCGCAACAGCCCGTACACATTATATTATATAGGTATAGATAGGGCGGCCGTGGGTGAATCTGGTGGCTCCGCCACCCAAGACACTCTGAATAGCGTGTAATATACCGCGTAGCGGTATAAATAATGTAGCCGTAGGTTTCACCCAACCCCGTGCGGAACGTACCGCGTAGCGGTATGAATAATGTAGCCGTGGGTTTCACCCAACCCCGTGCGGAACGTACCGCGTAGCGGTATGAATAATGTAGCCGTGGGTGAAACCCACGGTTCCGGGCGTCAATGATGAATCGACCAATTTATTGGTCGAACAATTGCCGCAAATATGATACGGAATTGGTGGGGGGATTATGTTTCGGACATCGGTGCAGGTGGTATTATGTATTCGACCGATAAATCGGTCGTGTTTGTTGATTTGGCTTTTGTCCGTGGGTTTCACCCACGGCTACTATATTTGGTGGCTACGCCACCCCCGGGGTGTTGGCTTCTGTGATGCGTGGGTTGCCTTCGCGGCCTCTACCCGTGGGTTTCACCCACGGCTACCATATTTGGTGGCTACGCCACCCCTCGGTATCGGCCTACCGCGTAGCGGTATGAATAATGTAGCCGCGGGTGAAACCCACGGGTCCGGGCGTCAATGATGAATCGACCAATTTATTGGTCGAATATTTGCCGCGAATATGATATGTAATTGGTGGGGGGATTATGTTTCGGATATCGGTGCAGGTGGTATTAGGTATTCGACCGATAAATCGGTCGTGTTGTTTGATTGGGATTTGATCCGTGGGTTTCACCCACGGCTACCATATTTGGTGGCTCCGCCACCCCGGGGTATCGACCTACCGCGTAGCGGTATGAATAATGTAGCCGTGGGTGAAACCCACGGTTCCGGGCATCAATGATTAACCGACCAATTTATTGGTCGAATATTTGCCGCAAATATGATACGGAATTGGTGGGGGGATTATGTTTCGGATATCGGTGCAGGTGGTATTAGGTATTCGACCGATAAATCGGTCGTGTTGTTTGATTGGGATTTGGTCCGTGGGTTGCACCCTCGGCTACCATATTTGGTGGCTACGCCACCCCTCGGTATCGGCCTACCGCGTAGCGGTACGAATAATGTAGCCGTGGGTGAAACCCACGGGCCACGAGCGCCACCATTGAAGCGACCAATGTATTGGTCGAATAGTTGACGCTAGCTCGATACGGAATTGGTGCGTACGTATGGGGCATCGTTGTGTGCGGTATGTGGTATTCGACCGATAAATCGGTCGTGTTGTTTGATTGGGATTTTGTCCGTGGGTTTCACCCACGGCTACTATATTTGGTGGCTCCGCCACCCCCGGGGTGTTGGCTTCTGTGATGCGTGGGTTGCCTTCGCGGCCTATGCCCGTGGGTTACACCCACGGCTACTATATTTGTTGGCTACGCCACCCATCGGTATCGGCCTATGTACTCCCTCCCTTGCGGGGAGGGCTGGGGAGGGGCTGCGGGGTTTGAGGGGCTGCGGGTTTGAGGGGCTGGCATTCAATATACCAACTGGATTTTTATTTTCACTAAGCGGTTGAGATTCACTATGTCGGGTATTCTTGTGCTTTGAGGCAAGAAATTGTTGTCGACGTATACGATGGTGTTGGAATTTGAAAAAATCGGATACGATTTTAACCATTGCACCATGGTGGTAGTACGATAATCATCAAGATTCGGCACATCTCCCGCTCTATGTACTTCTATAAGCGTCGCCACTCCTTTTGACAGTAGGTTGTTCAATAGTTCTACGGTGGGCACATCAGCATTCGTGAAATCGTCGACATTCATATCGTTGAGCGCAGCATACATGTCAGCGAAACTCACTATGGTCTCGCCACTTTTTCTTCCGAAAGTGGAATATACATATGACAGCCCTGAGTGGGAGTTCATAACAAGCGCCTTATCGGATTGGTCGCCGATAAGCCATTCGCCAATGCTATTTTCATCGAGTCGACTCACATCCACGCCATACATCTGCTCGGGATACATCACATAAAACGATATGGACCGTGTTGTACCATTCCGATCACCCCTCGCACCATTAGTGAAGATGGATCTGTGCATTTCTTCCCTACTGTAATCATAAGCATATGAGCGACGCTTATCAGACGGCGCCTGTCCTATATACCATGTGAATCCTACGCTTACACCCAAGTTGCAGCAGACACTTGACGCTCCTGTCTCCACAATCTCCTGCTTTGACTTATAAAATATGCCTCCGAGCGATATATCAGCAGAGAAGGTCCTTTCCGATGTCAGGAATCTGCTGTATTGCAGATAGAGGTGCGCTGCAATCTCATTGTCGGACCCCACGCTATTCTCAAACCCAAGATAGTGTACACCCCCAAGTCCCAATCCTCCGGTGACCTGGTTAAGCATCCTATAGCTTTCATTCCCCATAAAAAGCTGCGATAGATTCAGCATTATACTGCCGTTGAAGTCAATCCACCTCGATCTCATTTTACGATAATACACACCCTCATCTGTGTATAGATCCGGTCCATAGCCATAGTGTCCCTGCGAGAATCTTGTATAGCCATCAGTACGCGACTTCATAAACTCCGCTTTCAATCCTATCCATGGCGCGAGCCACTTACCCACACCTATACTCCATTGCGGTGAAAACGTGCCTGATAATTTTCCTACACACGAATAGTCACCACGAAACGAGTGAAGTCCGGCAGAAGCATATATAATCCAGGGATTGGAGGACTTTGGCTTATATGATTCTTTTTGGGCATATTCTTCCTGATTATAGCGGTCATAAACGCTTTGACTGCTTTTCCGACTGCCTACTTGTATTCGGCCAAACGGATTGTCAAGGTCATCATACCTGCTACCCTGCCCGTTCATTTCAAAAGAAATAAGAAATGGCATAAAGAACAGTATTGCCAATATGGATTTGTTGAAGTCTCTCATGGTCTATTATGATAAAATTATTAATACCACCTCGTCACTTTTTGCGGCAGACATCTTGATATGTGGAATGTTGGGAAAGCCGCAACAGACTCATAAAAGCGGCGCATGACGACACAACAGCCGCCACAATAAGACAAGTACGAGCTCCTGCAGCCTCACTGCCTCCAATATGCATAAACATAGCCACAAGCGTAGTGCCCACAGTCTGGCCCAACACTCGCGCTGAAGCCTGCATGCCGCCGGCCGCTCCGCTTCTGTTTTTCGGTGATGACGATGCAAGGGTCACATTGTTGGGAGTCTGAAATAGTCCCCACCCTGCCCCGCAAAGAGCCATCCGCCAAACAATATTCCAAGGCGAACATCCGGCCGGAGCAAAATATAATAGCAATAGTCCGGCTGTCATTACAGCCAAACCCAGACCTCCTAAAATACCCCCATGATATTTCTCAACAAGACGTCCGGCAAGCGGAGCCGCAATCATTGTGCCAATAGGCCAAGGCGAAAGCAAAAGACCGATTTTCATCGGGTCCATACCCAACGAACTTAGCAAAAAAGGAAGCGACACCAATGCGAGCATCTGTGCGGCAAATGAAATGACTGACGTAGACACCGACATGGCGAAAAGCGGAATTTTAAGCAAATCAATAGGCAGCAGAGGATGGGCAAAACGTTTCTGCCGACGCAGGAAAAAGCGACCCACGACAAGAAAAGCCACACTCTCGACCAATATCAGCCTCCAATCGGTGTCCTTAGTAATCAGGTCGAGAACGCTCACGAAAAGCCATAATATCAGAGCGCACTCCACGGCACTGACCATATCAAATTTTTCTCTCTCTGCTTCGGGTATTTTGTATTCGCGCAGATATTTACTGCCGATTATTATGGCTGCAACTCCTAAAGGGACATTTATAAGAAAGAGCCACGGCCAAGAAGCCACCGACAAAATGGCGCCGGCAAGCGTGGGACCTGCCACACTCGACATAGACACAACCATAGCATTGATGCCCATGCCTCGCCCAAGCTTTTCGGGAGGATATATCATCCTTACCAACGCAATATTCACGCTCATTATGCACGAAGCGCCAATACCCTGCGCCACACGGGCAGCAACAAGAGCTGCCAGAGAGGTACAGAACGCACAAGCCATTGATGCCAATGTGAATACCCACACACCTATCAAAAAAATGCGTTTATAGCCAACATTGTCGGCAATGGCAGCGAAAATTAGCAGTGACACGGTAATAACCAGTTGGTAGCTATTGACAATCCATACCGTCTGCGATGGCTGCACATCAAATACTCCGGTCAACGTCGGCAATGCCACACTCACCATCGTGCCTGAAAGCACAGTGAGCATTATTGAGCAGTAGACTGCCAAAATGCCCGTATATCTTTTTATGAAATTTACTAAATTAATGTTATATAGTTTATTTATAAAATTTGGTATTAGTTCTGTTCGGCAAATTTACTGATTTTTTCTCAATTTCACTGCCATATATCATAAAAAAAGCGGCAACCTTGTGAGCTGCCGCCTTATTTATAGGATATAATCCGTTATTCCTGGTTCAAGAGTTCGAGCATCTTGATTGCTGACACGGGGATACGAGTGCCGGGGCCGAAGATTGCTGCAACGCCTGCATTGTAGAGGAAGTCGTAGTCCTGTGCGGGGATAACACCACCGGCTGTAACCATGATATCCTCACGGCCGAGCTTCTTAAGCTCTTCGATAACCTGCGGCACAAGAGTCTTGTGTCCGGCGGCAAGAGAAGACACACCGAGAATATGCACGTCGTTCTCCACTGCCATACGGGCAGCCTCTGCGGGAGTCTGGAAAAGCGGACCCATATCCACATCAAAACCACAGTCGGCATATCCGGTAGCAACTACCTTAGCACCACGGTCATGGCCGTCCTGACCCATTTTTGCAATCATGATACGCGGCTGACGACCTTCGCGTTTAGCGAATTCCTCGCACATCTGCTGTGCGCGTACGAATTCGGGATCTTGTTTTGTCT
>CAZJKZ010000015.1:0-53512 GCA_964546885.1 uncultured Bacteroides sp. | reverse complement strand
GTTGATTGCAGAAATGATAGCCATGATTTGTGCCGGGGTCATGCCCTTTAGCAATCCAATGTGGCGGCCCGATAATATGCAACTACGGATGTATGTAAAATCAAGGTATTTATCCCGAACTCGCGTTAAATCATTCCATAACTATTGTTTATTTAAAAATTAGCAATTTTCCTCATACCAATTACATGTTCAAGATCATTTTTGCCGTCAATCTGCCACTTGGTTGATGCGTCACCGTCAAGAGTGGATATATATTCAAGACTTTTGATTTGAGCAATGTAGAAAGAGTTGGGGTGTACGGTAGCATATTCATTTGGTTCGAGGGTATAATATCCGGTTTTATTTAAATCTGGACGTGCATACATGCCACAACCTGTGTTAACCGAATACTTACCACCATATTCTTTACATGTGAACCACACCAGTACACTCTCGTCACCATCATAGTCTACGCCTATCTGTTGAGAGTGGAATAATGGACATCCTTTGGTGCGATCATAGGTTACTTCCACTTCATAATTGGGATTTAGTCCGGACATGATGAAATGGGTGCGTTCTGCAACAGACTTTAGCTCTACTCTGAGAGACGCTTCTCCATTTTTATAAATTAGATCATAGATTCCTACAATATCCTCATATAGCATATAGTCTTCACCTACGACATGTGTTAGCGAGATATGTGGTCCCGTCTCGTTTAGATTAGTATAGGTCATTTCCCTGTGAGAGTACTTGAGACCCCTGATTTCCTCGCCTTCAATAATCACTGGATTGAGAAAACGAATACCCTTGTCGGTAGGAATGAAATATTCTGATACTTGGTTATTACCCCATGTCAGTGTCATGAAGCGGTTGTTGGGAGAAATCCGACCTTTTATCGATATTGATCCTATAGTACCAACGAGGTCGGGTAGACAAATATCGTGAACCATGTCCATTACATCATTAAGATACTCAGATGCAGGACGATCTAGTCGATACATGTACATATCGTTGCCCGTACGCTTACCACGCAGTTTTATGATATCATCCTTTACATCAAGAATAATAAACTCAAAGTCACCGTCATGTGCGTGTGGATTTTCTGAGTCAGGTTTAGCAAAATAATGCATGATATCGTTATAAGAGTCGAAGGATAAAACGGGTCCATTATCATCAGTCATTTTATAAAGACTGGTACAGAACTCATCAGGCTTGATCTCCGCTCCGACAGTTGCATGCGTCTCAGTGAACGAGACCACATAGGCGAAACCTCCATAACTTATGTTTTTGTCGGGATAGTAATCTAAAGCCCAGCCATTGGGAGCGGCTATAAGCATGTGCTTGGTTTTATCGAGCATTTGCTGCATACGTATTGATGCGGGGTCATCGAAAATGTCCTCATTGCCATTTGTGCAACTCAACGCGAAAGCGGACAGCAAGGCAACAATGATGGAGGGGAAAATATGAGATTTTTTCATTATTGGCGAAGTATTATTAGATAGTAATGTCAGTGAGATCAATCTTTCCGTCGATTATTTGAGTTTGTCGATTCTGAAGTTCATCGCGCAGCTCATCAATGTTTATATTAAAATTCTCAAGCATATAATCACGCACTATGTCGAGCTTGAGTTGAATAATGGCGCTACCTTCCTCTCCTGCACGCGTCATCCGGTCATCCCACCATTCAGGAGAATTAGTGATATATATAGACATCATCTCTGCAAAATCCTCATTATAGGAATCTTGAGCGTAGTCTGAGATAAAACCTCTCAACAGGTAGTCTTTATTATAAGGATCCTGATTCCACATACCCGAAACATAATTCTCTGATGATATTGGATGAAAGGTTGTGGGAATAGCCTTATTCTGGTTGAGAACATGCACAAATTCGTGGTGTATTGTCTTAAAGTAGAACTCATTGAGTAATAAAACACTCTTTATATATCTGGGTAGGTAATTAAGACCGGCAAGGAAGATCTTGCGTCCTGACTCCGAAGTACCCAACACTATTGAGTGATTATTGTTATACTCCCACTCGCCCACGTTATAGAACATCTTAGGGAAATAGGTACACGTAAAGTCATCTCCACCAATCTTGACATAGGTTTCTATACATAGGTATTTTACGAGATGGGCCATCATGATAGCATCCTCATAGCGCGCAGGCACCAAATAATAGTCAAAGTCGCCTTCTATGTCCTCATACCGATATTTAAAATCAATGTTATAGGGTTCGACGAAGTTCTTGTCGAGCCATTTGTCAAAGTCATTCTTTGGAGAGTCGGGCACAGTGATAATAGATATCGAAGTGTCCGGTTCGTCGTTTGAGCAGCCAATGATAAAAAGAGCCGAAGCCGCTATCACCACCGCAGTTAATATATTGTATAGTTTCATTGAATCACTATTATTAAGTTACAAGAGTATTTATCTGGGGTTGGGAGTAAAGCCTGCATCACGCACGTCCTGCGGTATCTGATACACTCTGCGTGGGTCATCCTTAGTGAGGAAATCTGTGGAGTAATCCGGCACACCCTCTGCGTTGCATATTCTACGCGGGATCTCGATGCCATAACGCTTGATATCAAACCATCGCAAACCATCGTGAAGGGTCTCTATACGTCGCATAGCGAGAATAAACTGTAGCATATGCTCCTGTGTTGAGCCCTCCACATCTATCTCAAAAGACGGATGGAGATGTTTTTTATAGTCTGACGCTATATGATTGTCATCATCATAGCAGTATCCTTTCTCGCTATAAAAATCGTCGATAAGACTGACTGTTATTGCAGGCGTACTTTTGAGAGTATTAATAATATTGGTCACCCATAGCTGCATGTCTGTGGCAGCCTTTTTATACTCATGCATCATGGTATAGGCCTCAGCTCGAGCGAGCAGAGCCTCGTCGGCAGTAAAGATAGCAATAACAGTGTGGGGATAACCGATACCAGCTACGGGATCAGTATATTCAAAAGAATAGGGTGATTTCAATATCATACGTTTATCAGCTCCATCGCTTACTGTTGTAACCAATTGACCACGCAGATAACCCTCCCATACATTCTTGATCGAGAGGTCCTCATTATAGGCAAGATAATATGTGTGTGAGTAGCGGCTGTACTGTGAGTAGCGGCCACACACAGCTCCGCGGAAAGAGTAGGATGCCTGTAGCATGAGATTACAGTTATTTGTTGGACTGATATAAGAATTAGGTCGCGACTGACCGTAGTGAGGAAGTTTACACCACGACACCCAGTCACGCAACATCGATTTAGGTTCCGATCCCAGGACACGACTCGCATATTCAACAACCTTTTCCCATTTTTCAGTATAAAGGTAGAATCGAGCGGCAAAAGCCAATGCCGCTTTCTGGTTGAAATGGTATTTGGGCACATCATAATGAGTGTCGCCAACAAGACTCAGACCTTCTAAAAGATCCTCCTCTATATTGTTATAAAAATCGGCAAGATTACCGCGCTCATAGGTGGGACGTAGCGATGTTTCGGGCTTTTTCATATAGGGGAGCCCGAGATCTAAGTGGGCATTTTTTGTCCAGTGCTTGCAGAAGAGGTTAGCGAGTACAAAATGGCTATATGCGCGACACAATAAAGCCTCTCCGCGCATCTCTGTCAGAGTGGTTGACGGCGATGTTTTTTCAAGATCATCGATAGCTATCAGAGCCTCGTTGGCAACAGATATAGCTTCATAGCAACTCTCCCAATTTTCACTGAGAGATGATGTCATAGTCTCAGACTCATCACGCCAATTGAAAGTATCGTCCATCCATCGGTTGGTGTAGTTGTAGACTACGCCCACATCGTCAGAATTGTCAGACGAAAGCTCATTGACCCAAGCATAATCTTTATAAGGATAAGCCGCAACAAGAAAACTCTTAATTTTCTGCTCGGTATCGAGTGTAGTTCGGTTATCAGGCATTTTATCGAGAAAATCGTCACAGGCAACCAATGATGAGGCCATACTTGCGATTACAAATGCTTTAAATATATTTTTTTTCATTTCAGTCATCGATTTAGAATCCAAGATTAATTGTGAGAGTAAACTGCTTAGGCACCGGAGCAGCCACACCGCCTGTATTAAAGAATTCAGGATCCTGTCCATTCAGCTTCTTATCGGCATAAATAAGAAAAAGATTAGTGGCTTGCACTTTGAAAAAAGCCTTAGTAAGAGTCAGGGTCTTGACGATTTTCTCCGGCAGCTGATAGCCTATTGAGATTTCTTTCATACGTATGAAATCTCCCCTAGCTATACGTTGGTCAGAGTAATTATATGCGTTATAAGCAAATGCCAAGTCGGAGTCAGTACGGTTCTGACGTATTGAGGCAATTACCGGTATATTAGTGTGGTTCTCATCTCCCGATACAGCCCAGCGGTCCTTGAACTCCTTTGGTGTAGCCACAAGGTCAGAGTATTGGTTGCTGAAGATTGGGTCGAGACGTATAATGTTGCCAAACGAATAGGTAACGTAAAGATTAAGTGTGAAGCCTTTGTATCTGAATATGTTGCCCAGTGATCCCATATCTGTTGGATCAAGATTACCTGAGTATTTCAAAAATCCCATCTTATCAGGATCGGATGTCTGAAAATATACTCCGGAGGTGGTGATATTGCCGTCTTGATTTAGGAATGTGGGTATGCCCTCGTCATTCAGTCCCATGAAAGGGATAGAAAATAGGGAGCGTACCGGGTAGCCTTCCTGAGCAAAACCGCTTCCCGAGATAAGATCGATGACACGCTTGGTAGTTTTTAGGTCAGTCACCTCATTTTTTGTATAAGAATAAATGAAATTAGTTGACCATGTGAAGTCGCGCGTTACGATGTTGCGCGTAGATATTGAAAGCTCTACACCGTGAGATTTCATTGATGCGATGTTGCCGAGTTTGCGTATTTGACCACCTACACCCTGAGTGTTGGCAATACCTATAAGGTCAAAGTTATTGCGTTTATACCAGTCAAACTCTATATTTATACGGTTGTCAATAAATCCGGTTGCAATGCCGATGTTGAGCTCATGTTTTTTCTCATAGGTTAGGTCGCTATTAGCGAGATCGGCCAGATAAAGCTGACTTTCGGATGTGTCCACGCTCGGGCGCCACACGTTGGCAGCTCGTATGATTGAGAATGCATTGCTCACCGATGGTCGATCCCCCGTAAGCGAGTAAGAGGCCTTGAGCGTAAGATGACTCCACTTAGGATTGAGATCGATCCAAAAATTCTCGTCATGGATATTCCATGATCCCGAGATATTCCACGTAGGCAACCATCGGGATTTACGGCTCTTTCCAAGAGAGTTGGTGCCTTCGTAGCGCAATGTGCCATTGAGAATGTATTTGTGCTGGTAGGAATAAGTGGCGTTGCCAAAGAAAGCTGCTGAGCGTTCGGAAGCATTAGTGAGTGTGTAGTAGTCGGTGTTTTCTTCTTTACCTCGCTTGAAAGCATGGTAGGCATAGTTGGCGATTTCTCCAAGACTGTACTGCATGCCCCACCCTCTGAACCATGTAGAGTGGCGGTCGACCGAGTTGGTTTCCATGCCGACAAAAAGATTGACTATATGAGAGCCGTTGAATACACTGTTGTAGCGTCCTGACACGCGCATGTCCCATTTGAACATATCTCGGTCGGCTCGCTCATAGATACCACCGTCAGGAAGAATTGATACCGGCACCGCAAAGATATCGTCGGGGTCGGTATAGAGATATTTGTTCTTGTCGCGAACATCGGTTGTGGGCATCGCACGGTATGCCATTGCTTGGTTAGAGTTGTCTAAAATAAAATGTTCTTGTTGAGTATTAGTATTTTGGATGCCACCCAACAAGGTCAGCTCGATTTTGCGATTTGGACGGTAGGTAAGAACTCCTGTCAGGCGGAAGTCGTTTACGCCAAGCTTCATGTAATTATTGTCGAGTTCATGTTTAATGTTGAATGGGGCATAGGTGCGAGTATAGAATGTATTCGGATCTAATGTACGTGAAGTATTCAACGCATAGGAATAAGGGTTGATGTCAAATTCACGTTTTACCTCACCACTCACCACGTCAACATCACTGCCAAGAGTTCCGGGAGCTTTCTGTTTACGCAATGAGGCATTACTTATAAGATTGAATGTGAACTTGTCAGATATGTTAAAGTTGGCATTGAAATTGGCGGTATATCGCTGCACATCGCTTTGTTTGTACCATCCGGGGTCGTACATGACGCTTCCTGAAACATAGTATTGAGCCTTATCGTTACCGGTAGACAGCGAAATGGAATGGTTTTGCATAACTGAATTTGAAAATAGCTCGTCGAACCAATCCGTATTGCGATATTCGGCTTCGCGCAAGTATTGAGCGCGGGCTTCAGGTGTGTTTTCAAGCAAAAAACGTTTGTTGACAGGGTCATAAGATGATAACAACTCATACATTTTGCCGTATACGCCGCTTGATGCGGTAGATGCTATCTCTGCGTAGTTGAGATAGCCCTTACGCTGAAGCTCCTGATAAACGCTCATCTGGTCCTGTGAATTCATTATGTTGAAAGTCTTGTAGCTCGGTTTCAGTCTCATTGTGAACTCACCATTATATGTTAATGAATTTTGACCGGCTTTTCCTTTCTTGGTCGTTATGACGATAACACCCGCCATAGCTCTGGCTCCATATATTGAAGTGGCTGAGCCGTCTTTGAGAATATCAAAACTCTCAATGTCGTCAGCGTTTAGTCCAGCAATTGCTGATGAAATCAGGGTCTCGGCATTACCTGATGACAAATCGTCGGCCGACACGTTCATGACATCCTCCATGATTACGCCATCAACTACCCACAATGGTTTTGAACTACCGTAGATGGAAGTGGCACCACGTACGCGAATTTTGGGAGCTGTACCAAATGTGCCGGAGACATTTTGTACTGATACACCCGCCGCGCGTCCTTCAAGACTTCGGCTTATATCGGCCATACCACTAATGTGAGCTTCATTAGCATCAATTTTTGTGGCTGCACCAGTAAACAAACGTTTGTCCATCTTCGTCATGCCGGTAACCACAACTCCTTGAAGTTCTTCTGAGGCAGTTTCAAGCACAATTCTTAATGGCTCGTCGGTAATGGCAACTGTCTGTGTCTTCATTCCCACGAAGCTCACAGTAAGAAACTTGGCTGATTCAGGCGCATTGGTGATGGTAAACTCTCCGTTAATATTTGTCGACGTGCCGATCTTGGTGTCCTGCACCATGACTGCGGCACCCATTATAGGCTCATCATCAAATGCATCTATGACAACTCCTGTAACAGTACGAGCGAATCCTAATATAGGGAATAGACAGCATAGCGACAGGCAAAATAAATTAGAAATGAGTTTTCTCATAAAAATGAGGTAAATTAGTTTACAGAATCAAAATAATTGAAATTATGAAATAGGATAACCAGAAATAGCGATTTTCATAAAAACGTACAAATTTAAGGCATTATTTTTTAAATAATATTATAAAATGAGTATTTTAACATTACAAAATTAAAAAATACAGCATAATCCTTGTTTTTATAGAAAAATGTCAATATTTAATGGCTAAATTCTTGCATAATGTAAAATATTAAATTAATTTTGCATTCAAATTACTAACTAATCATTAAAATTTATACTGCATGAAACAAAAATTACTCCTTACTTCTCTCTTACTCTCTTCCTCCATCTTCGGCATAAATGCTGAGACTGTAGAGACTACTATAAATGAAGTCAATTTTACCGCTGATACTGAAGGAACCACAGCTACTGTCGCTAAATCATCAAAAGCTTCAGGAGATTTAGTCATACCCGAGACTGTTGAAATCGATGGTACAACCTATACTGTAACAGCATTTGCTGCCGGTGCTTTTTCAAGCAATTCAAAGATCACTTCTATGCAACTCCCTGCTACTGTTACCTCTATTGGCGACAAGGCATTTAACTTGTGCAGCAACCTTACTAAGGTGAACATTCCCGATGGTGTTACTGAGTTAGGAACCAACGCTTTCGGTAGCTGCAAGGTCCTTGAAAGCATTGAAATCCCTTCATCTGTGGTTACCCTTGGGACTAATGTATTCAGAAAATGCGAGAAGTTAACATCTATCGAAATCCCCGAAGCTGTTACCTCTATTGGTTCAGGATGTTTTGACGGTTGTATCGGTATCATATCGATGAAAATACCCTCTGGTGTTACCGAACTTAGTGACAACCTATTCAACGGTTGTACAGCTCTTGAGGAAATTGAGTTGCCCGACGAAATTACAAAGATTGGGAATGCAACTTTTGATAAAACTGCAATCCAGACGATAAGTCTCCCTTCTGCTTTGACTTCATTAGGCCAAGCTTTTGGTCAGTGTGGCAATCTCACCTCAATTGTTATTCCTGATGGCGTAGCCGAAATTGAGGGTGCTACATTTAATGCTTGCTCTTCACTTGAATCTGTTACGTTAGGAAGTGGTGTTACAGATATCAACGATATGGCATTTAATCAATGCGGTGCTATTAAGAATATTGTAGTGAAGGCCACCACACCTCCGACACTTAACCCGGGTGCCTTTCCTGAGGAAATCTTTACTGTTGCTAAGCTTAGTGTGCCTGATGCAAGCATAGATGCCTACAAAGAGGCCGATGTATGGAAGAATTTTAACGAGATTGCAAATGCTATTGATGTAGTTGGTTCTGAAAAGGTTGCAGTTGAGAGCTATACAATTACAGGTAGCAAGGTTAACAGTAACTTCCATGGAGTAGTGATTGTGCGTTACTCTGATGGTTCAGTATCCAAGAAATTAATGCGCTAACGAAAAAAATAATTCGTAAATCGAATTACGAATGGAAATACCGAGAGCCTCAAATGAAGCATTGTTCTTGCTTGAGGCCTCGGTTTTTTATAATTATCATTCCCAAATGCCCATGTCGGGCATTATTGTTGAGCACAAGCCTTACTCCTACCTGCTCTCTTTTCCCTCAAACGTACCGGTGAGTATACCGGCACAAATTATCTTTTCGAGAGGAAGTTTTTGATACTCCTCAAAAGTTATGTCGTTGAACTGCTGATCGACAATAAAGTTTGCGGGAGCAACGAATTTGTCGAGTACACTTTTCTTCATTATAAGGACTGAATTGATGTGAGGGAGTAGAAAGCCGTCATAGTACTTCGGTATTAAGATTTATTCTCTATACAGCTACGCTATTTTTTGGACCATGCAAATTTTTCGCATATATTGCATATACACCCCTGAATACAAACAATTTAAGATTAAAACTCACACAATCGAGCGAAACCGTAGGGAAAGATTACAATTTACCGTAAGAGGAGAGAACAAATAATCCCAAATATTTTTAAATTTCAGCTAAACCAATCACTTCTTTTGAGGAAATACCATATTTTTCAGCTATAGTCTCAGGAGCAATACCAAGAGAAAGCATTATACGTATACTTTCCCTGCGCTCCTCATTTTTCCCTTCTGCTCGACCCTCCGCTCGTTCTGTTTCTGCAATGGCATAACTATCCCTATATGACTTTAGGGATTCTTTGTAGGCTTTTTTATCCTTATCGTTAAGTGCAGCGTATTTCGCCACTTGTCCAAGTCTACGGAACACCGGATCTTTCATAAATGACGTAGGCATTGTTTCCATCTTCTCCATGTTTTTCATTAAAAAAATCCATTTCTCAAGGGTGTTTTCACATTCGTCTGCGTCCTTATCCATCATTGGTATCTTCAGGAAAGTCATGCTCATTTTATTTGAAAACACCTTCTTCGTTTGCATATTGAATAAACGCACATCCTCTCTAAGATGTTGCTCAGTGACACCTCTCCATTCGAAATTCATCATGAACACACCATATACTGGAGTAAGATTGTAATCCCAGTGGTCGCCCTTCTCTCCCTGAGCATAGAGGTCGGCGGCGAGATAATATATGGCCCTATCATCAAAGTGTGTCTGATATCGATTCTGCATCTCCACAATTATCTTTCTACCGTCCGCAAGCTTGCAGTGTAGATCATAAATGAGAGCGCGGTGATCCTTTGCCTCTCCTTTTTTCTCTTTATCGATAAACTCCACCGATGTAATGGGATCTGCCTCACCTATTAGAGAGTTGAGAAAGGATAAGATAAAATCCTTATCGGCATGCCTACCGAATATGTATTTGAATCCGAAATCGGTTAAGGGATTGATGTATGTCGATATAGAGTCGTTCATGAAGTGAAGCATTAGGGTTACTAATTTTGCAAAAATAGTAATAAATCACAGCGTATGCAAATAATTTGACAGAGAAAATGAATGAAGCTTAGCAGAAATCATTGTTTTTTTGTAACTTTGCACGCATAAACAAAGGTAAGTGAACATTTAACATCAAGCTATCAATGGACTACCAACTATTCTACGATATGCTCCGTATCGACTCATGCACAAAGGAAGGACAGCGCAAAATGGCTGATTTCCTTGCCGAGACACTAACTCTTGACGGAGCAACCATACAGCGAATACCCGAGGACGCCACGCCCGAACAGCCCGTAAACATCCTCGCATCGTGGGGTGAGCCCAAAATCACCTACTGCTCTCACCTTGACACAGTGCCACCGTATATACCATATAGAATAGAAGGAAATCCCGACTCGCCTGTAGTAATACACGGCCGAGGCACATGTGATGCGAAAGGGCAAGTTTTCTCCATGATAGAAGCCTGCAGATCGCTCAGAGCAGCTGGCGCCACAGATTTCGCGCTCTTGATAGTTTACGGCGAGGAGACTGGCTCCTTCGGAGCCAAAATGATGGACACACACCCCGGTACTGAATATCTCGTGGTAGGAGAACCTACTGATTGCAAAATGACCACTGCCGCCAAAGGCACAAAATCATTCAAAGTGGCTATCAAAGGCAAGGCATGCCATAGCGGATACCCACATAATGGAGTGAGCGCAGTGGAGCGGTTTATCGACATGATGGAGACCTTGAGATCCACCAAGTGGCCCAAGGACGAAATTTTAGGCGATACGACATATAACATTGGCGAACTTCAGAGCCATAACCCCCAAAACATCCTTAGCTCTCTGCTTACTTTCCGTATCTATTTCCGCACCACCTTCGCATCGGACGCTTTTGTGTGCCGGATAATGGAAAGTCTTGCCAACGAATATACAGAGATACAAGCACTGGGAGGCGACACTCCAAGCCGATTCTTCACTCTTCCAGGGTTTGAAACAGCCACCGTGGCCTTTGGCAGCGATGCTCCTCAACTCAAAAACTACACGCATAAGATGCTGTACGGTCCCGGATCAATAAATGTAGCCCATACTGACAAAGAATTCATCACTGCCGCTGAGATAAAAAAAGCAGTCGATGATTACACAAGGATGTACCGGCTCATAAACGAATAAAAGACAAAACAATTCTTCTATAAACCTATGATAGTAATGAAATTCGGCGGCACTTCAGTCGCCAATTGTGAGGCCATTTCGCGCACCATTGGCATTGTGCAGAGTCGCCTTGACGAAAAACCGGTGGTGGTGGTGTCAGCACTGTCCAAAGTCACCGACTTGCTATACAAAGTGGCTGAGGAGGCACACAAATGCCATCTGCCACAAGCTGTTGCCCATATTGAGACCCTGCGTGAGCGTCATATCCATCTTCTTGGAGAGCTGCTGAGCGAGGGATCGCAGCTTGATATAGCAATTAAAGGCGTAAGCGCAATCTGCGATGACCTTGTAACACTTGTTAAAGCTGTCTGCATGCTCGGCGAGCTCACCCCGCGCAGCCAGGCGAAAATCATAGGCACAGGCGAGGTGCTGTCCTCCACAGTCATATGGCACGCCATGAACCAGCGTGGTATACGCACATCTTGGATAGATGCCCGCAAGATGATTATCACCGACAGCGAGTATCTAAAAGGCAAGCCTATAATACAGGAGATAGAGGAACGCGTGCCGGTGGAAATCGACAAAGCCTACCACGGCAAGGACGCGGTAATCACCCAAGGCTTTATCGCCGCAACCGTTGACGGAAAGCCCACCGTGCTCGGACGAGGAGGGTCGGACTACACGGCCTCACTGATAGGCATGGCCATAAACGCCACCGCCATTGAGATCTGGACAGATGTGGACGGTGTGCGCACAGCCGACCCGCGCCGTGTTGCCAACACGATGAACATCGAGAAACTGTCGTTTGAGGAGGCCGCAGAGATGGCTCATTTCGGAGCTAAGGTTCTCCATCCGCTCACCATCGAGCCTGCTGTAATGAAGAACATCCCTGTGTATGTGCTCAACTCCACCAACCCTCTGAGCCGCGGAACAGCCATACTTCAGAGCGACCAGATCGACGACGGCATCAAGTCCATATCCTTCAAGGAAAACATCTATCTGCTCAACATCTTCTCAACAGGCATGATCGAGGTGGCGGGTTTTTTGAGCAAGGTGTTCAAGATATTCGCCGACAGCAACGTGTCTGTTGACCTTATCAGCACCTCAGAGGCCAATATATCCATTACCATTGATGCCTCCCAACCAATCGACCATGTGGTGGAGCTGCTGTCAGAATTTGCCACTGTAAAGGTGCATACCGACAAAGCCCAGGTGTCAATCATCGGCAAGAATGTGGCCATGCAGCGCGGACTCATGCGCTGGGCCATGTCATCGTTCAACAACATCGACATCTACATGATATCCCAGGGCACGTCGCTCGTCAACATCAGCTATGTGATCGACCGCGTCAACCTCGACGAGGTGCTCCAGGAGCTGCACAAATATCTCTTTGAATACCAATCACTCTAAACCTGCCACAATCATGAAAGTAGTAATAAGCGGATACGGAAAGATGGGCAAGATGGTGGAGACCGTGCTGGCCAAGCGTGGCATCGAGTGCGCCGGCAAAAGCGAGGACATAAAGGCCTTCGACCCGGAGATAGCCAAAGAGAGCGTGTGCATAGATTTCACCACACCGGCTGCGATACGCGAGAACTATGAGTTCATCGCCGGGCATTTCAAGGCTGCCGTGATAGGAACCACAGGATGGGACGACATTCGCACCCGGGTGGAGGAAACATTCAAGAAACACGGCACCACATTAGTTTACGCCTCCAACTTCTCGATAGGCGTCAACCTGCTGTTCGCCGCTGTGGATTTGCTGTCGAAAAAGATGGGAGCCACAGGAGGATACAGCCCTTATATAATAGAGATGCACCACTGCCACAAGCTTGATGCTCCCAGCGGCACGGCAAAGACCCTTGCCGACATTGTGGATTCGGGCATGGGCATCCGCCCCGATATCCAGTCGGTGCGCTGCGGCGAAATACCGGGCATACACACCGTGGGATATGAAGGCGCCGATGACCGCATCACCATAACACACGAAGCCTTCTCGCGCATGGGATTCGCCCAGGGCGCAGTGGAGGCTGCCTTGAAAGCCGACAGGCTCAAGGGCGTTTACGATTTCAAAGACATTATATTTGACGACTGCAATGGAAAAGATTAAACTCTCGGGATGCGGCACAGCATTAGTGACCCCCTTTAAGAACGGCGAAGTCGATTATCCCGCCTACAGCCGTCTGGTGCGGAGGCAAGTGGAGGCAGGGATAAACTTCCTTGTGCCCCTTGGCAGCACAGCCGAGACCCCCTGTCTTCTCGATGACGAGAAAGTGCGTGTACTCGAAGCCACCCGCCAAAACGCCCCCGGCTTGACCATAGTGGCAGGCGTGGGCACCAACTCGCTCTACCACACAATAGCCAACATGCGACTGCTCTCCGATGCCGACATGTACCTCGTGGTGGGGCCTTACTACAACAAGCCCACCCAAAAGGGAATGTACGAATATTTCAAGGCTGTGGCGGAGGCTTCTGACAAGCCGATAGTGCTGTACAATGTGCCTGGCCGCACAGGCATAAACATGGCGGCAAAGACCACACTGCAGCTTGCTGAAATTGACAATATAATAGGTATAAAGGAGGCTTCGGGCAATCTCGCACAGATACGCGAGATCATCACCCACGCGCCCAAGGACTTTGCGGTGCTCAGCGGCAACGACGACCAGACTCTCGACCTGATGCTCGAAGGTGGTCACGGCGTGATTTCGGTAGCGTCAAACGTAGTGCCTGAAATGATGGTGGCACTCACCGACGCCGCTAAAAACGAGGACTTCAACGCCGCGTCAAAGCTTTTCCGCCGGCTGATACCACTCTTTGACGCATGCTTTGTGGAAAGCAATCCCATACCCGTAAAGGGGGCACTTCACTATCTAGGACTCATACACAACGAGCTTCGCCTACCTCTCACACCCTGCGAGCCCTCTACTCTCCTACTTATGGAGAAAGTTATAAAACTTTTAAGCACAAGCAAATGACAGAATTAGAAATATTCGGAGCCATGATGGCCGACCTTGAGACTGGACGCGTAAGAGTGGCAGAGAAGATCGACGGCAGATGGCAAGTAAATCCAAAAGTAAAGGAGGTGATCCTCAGTGGATTTCGCTTAGGCAAGATTGTGGATATGCCCAGCGGCATATTCTCATTCACTGATAAAGACACGTATCCGGCTCGCCGATTCAGCATTGCCGACAAGGTGCGTGTAGTGCCCGGAGGCACTACAGTGCGTCGTGGAGCATATATCGCTCCTGGGGTAATTATTATGCCCCCTGCCTATGTAAATGTAGGCGCTTATGTGGATTCCGACACAATGATTGACTCCCATGCTCTCGTGGGGTCATGCGCCCAGGTGGGCAAGCATGTGCATCTTTCCGCAGCCTCACAGCTTGGCGGGGTTCTCGAGCCGGTAGGCGCTCTGCCCGTAATTATTGAGGACAACGTATTTATCGGGGGCAACTGCGGTATATACGAAGGCACAATAGTGAAAGAAGGAGCTGTAATAGCCACTGGAGTAATAATCAATAAATCCACTCCGATCTTCGACGCCACTACCGGCGAACCGACACCTCGCGGCGAAGACGGTCAGAATATCGTACCCGCCGGAGCTGTGGTAGTGGCAGGCAGCCGACCTATCACCCACGGACCGGGAGCAGACGCAGGCGTACATATTTACACTCCGGTAATCATAAAATACCGCGACGATAAGACATCTACATCCACCGTCCTCGAGGACTTGCTAAGATAAAAAATAAATGGACTATAGCCATCTCTTTTCAGAAGACACTCATAATTTTTTCCGCTCACCTGTACGCGAAATATTTAAGAGGGTGGATCTCAACGCCATCTATTCCTTTGCCGGAGGCTACCCCTCCGCCGAAACATTCCCCTTGAAGCTATTCGGCGAAATAATGCTCAAGGTGATAGACAAGTACGGTGCAAAAGCGTTTCAGTACGGTGCCACTCAAGGTGTGTATGAACTGAGAGAGGTATTGTCGCGCCGCTACGATGTGCCCCTCCACAATGTGCAGATTACATCCTCATCGCAGCAAGGCATCGACGTATGCACGCGCGTGCTTGTTGACCCGGGCGATGTAGTGCTTTCTTCCAATCCATCATACCTCGGAGCGCTACAATCGTTTAAATCCTATAGAGCCGACATTGTAGGAGTGAAAACTGACCCTGACTGCGAGATTTACCGCAAGGCCTGGATCAACGCTATAGAAAAATGCCTCGATGAAGGCAAAAAAATCAAATTTTTATATATAATTCCTGATTTTCAGAATCCATCAGGCGAGACAATATCATTGGATCATCGAAAAGTGCTTGCCGACCTCGCCCATAGGTACGGATTTCTCATAATCGAGGACGCGCCTTACAGGGAGTTACGTTACGAGGGTGAACCCGTACCCACAATCTACTCTTTGGCTCCTGAAGTGACGGTGCATCTTGGTTCGTTCTCAAAGGTGATGGCGCCTGGATTCCGTCTGGGGTGGATGTTTGGGCCAGATGAGGTGCTCGATAAAGTGTATGTGTGCAAGCAATCTCTCGATTTGTGTCCCCCGGTATTTGATCAGTATGTGGCAGCTGAATTCCTTGACAGCGGGCTTCTCGACGATAATCTTAAGAAGACGATTGACATTTATCGCCGCAAACGCGACCTCATGCTATCTCTCCTTAGCCAGTATATGCCGGCAAATGTGAAATGGACGCTACCACAAGGCGGTCTCTTCCTTTTTCTGCAGCTGCCCGAAGATTTTTATGCAGTAAAATTCTATGACACGGCTCTTGATGCGGGCGTTGCTTATGTGGCAGGCGAATTCTTCCATACCGACGGATCAGGACACAACACAATGCGACTGAACTTCTCATTCATGACTGAGGAGAAAATCACCGAGGGAATAAAGTTATTGGCCTCTCTTCTCAAATGATATATATGATATTCCACTCAACAAAGAAACAACATTAAACATCCAGAATATTATGAGCAAAGAAATAGTGGTGAGCGGCATACGCTCCACCGGAAATCTACATTTAGGTAATTATTATGGAGCGCTTCGCAATTTCGTGAAGATGCAGGATGATTACGACTGCAATTTCTTCATCGCCGACCTCCACGCCCTTACCACCAATCCTGACCCAAAACAACTGCACGCCTCAGTAAAGCAAATTCTCGCTGAATATCTTGCTGCCGGCATTGATCCAGACAAGGCCACAATATATATTCAGAGCGATGTTCCCGAAATATCTGAGCTTTATCTTCTGCTAAATATGCATGTAGGCATCGGCGAGCTAATGCGCACAGCCTCGTTTAAGGACAAGGCTCGCAAAGCTTTGGGCATCAACCAGCCGGCTGCTGGAGACGACGATGAAGCATTCGAGAAAGAAATTATAGGTGCGTCAACCAACAAGCGCGTAAACGCCGGCCTTCTCACCTACCCTACTCTCATGGCAGTGGACATCCTTATACAGCATGCCACACTTGTGCCTGTTGGTAAAGATCAGGAGCAGCATCTCGAGCTTACACGCCGCTTTGCACGCCGCTTCAATTCATTCTACGGAGTAGATTATTTCCCCGAGCCTCAAAACTTCAACTTCGGCGCAGCAGCCGTGAAAGTACCCGGACTCGACGGATCAGGAAAAATGGGCAAAAGCGAAGGCAACTGCATATATCTGATCGACGAACCCAAGGCTCTGCGCAAGAAGGTGATGCGCGCAATGACAGACGAGGGTCCGAAAGAGCCAAATTCACCAATGCCTGTGCCTGTCGCCAATCTGTTCACTCTTCTTGAGCTTACCAGCTCTCCGGAGATTGTAAAGCAGTACCGTGACGCATACGCCGACTGCTCGATACGCTATGGCGATCTCAAAAAGCAACTTGCCGAAGACATATTATCAGTAACGACTCCTATACGCGAGCGCATCAACGATATTCTAAACGACGACGAATATCTGCGCCGAGTGGTGCGCGAAGGTGCCGAAAAGGCTCGTGTGCGTGCCGCAAAGACTTTGGCAGACGTACGCGAAATCATGGGTATTCGCGGCTTCTGACAATTTGTTCGATTTATATCCCGAATCAGTTTATTAATGATAAATGGGGTTCCCGACACTCGCCGGTAACCCCATTCTTGCATAAATATATTCGTTATTTTGTACGTCCGGATTGTTCTTCTTTGGATGCTCGATATACACCGTTGACTTTATCTCTACCGAATCTGTAGCTGATGCCAAACAGGACATAAGCAGAGTGGGCATTGAAAGTTTGCCGAATTGTACAATCTTTATAGCGCTCTTTAGAACGAGTTTTGTTCCATCCGAATATGTCATTCGCCTTCACTTGCAGATTAAGTCGGTTGTTTAGCAACGCGTATCTCAATGAGAGATTGAAAAGCTGGAATGAGTCATAATTTATCATATTTTGCTGCCATGGGAAGAAGTGGATGAATTGTGCCCCCAATATTATAGTCTTTTGTTTGTTCAGCATTATGTTTGTCGAGACTTCCAGTTTGCCTGACCAGTCTTCCATCTTATCAAGTTTAAAATCCGGCAAGTTAGAGTTGGCATAGGATCGAAACACTTCGCCACCTATTTTCATCTCCCAACAGCCAAAGAAATTACGTTTGTAGTTGGCATACAGTCCGGTTTTGTTTGTCGACATACAATTGTAGGGTATCGTGCTTATAATTCCGTTTTCATTAAATCTGCGTATATATCCGATCCCATCAGACGCGAATGAAGTGTAAAGCACGGCATACAGACCTCCGAGACCATAGTAATTGATTTCAGCATTGTCATATATTGTCGGTTTCAAAGCGGGATTACCTGCAGCGTATTCATCGGAGGTGGAATAATATTTGAATGGATTCAGCTCCCAAAGATTTGGGCGAGCCATACCCATTGAATAAATGACATTGAATGAACCTATACCGTTTTTATTCCACGAAAGGTTAACCGTAGGGAACAGATGTCCGTATTTATCCTTGTCAATTTGAGCAATTGACAGTTGGTTGCCTTCAGTCCAAGTGTATTCATATCGCAGACCGACTTTGCCCCAAAATCCGGCACCAAGACTATGCGAAGCAGTTAAGTATACAGCAGCGATACGTTCTCTGTAATCAAATTTATTTAAGTCTTTGAAGGGCGCGTTAGCGGCACCGGCAATACGTGACATACTGTTATTAGACGAGTTAAGGATGTCGGTATATGCGACTCCGGTTTCAATTTGAGCCCAATTATACGGCAACTTGAAATCGACTTTACCACTATGAAATCGATAGATGCTCCTACCATCTTCATTGATAGAGTAATCATCAGTGCCCTTGTCATAAATGGTGGTAATTCCAGACAATGTTGGACTGTGGCGATTAAAGAAATTATATGTTAGTTGCAAGGCCTCGCTCCCCTTGCCAAAAGTCCAGTCATAGAATCCGGTGAGAGTTAGGGCATTGTTAGGGCATGACTTTGTGAAAGACAATGATGATGATGAGAAGTTTCCATAGACCGTTGTATTTGTGCCATTGCTCTTAGTGGTCTCATAGTTGTAGTTGGCTATCACACCAATATTCATGTTTGGTGTAAATTTGTATCTGAACAGAGCATTGCATCCGGCATCAAAGAGATGTGATTTGGTCCGTGTGGAAGATAAACGATTGGGAGTACCATCTAAAAACGAATATTCCATATCGTTATCATTTATAGTATAGTAGTTTGACTCACTTGCATCAAGTGACAAGTCAACCTTGCGGGTTGTATGGCTAACACTGCCGCTGAAATATTCACGCAGTTTGTCGCCCTGATTCAGCGATCCATAAACGCTGCCGCGAGTGCCAAGAGTCTCGTTACGCATTGTAATAGAAATATACACAACGTTAGGTTCTACTGCATATCGTGAAGGCGGCGTCGTGAGAAGCTCTATTTTCTCAATATCTTCGGCACGGAGATTTTGTAGGCGCATCGACATGGCCGACGCGTCGAGTTCCATCAACACTCCATCAATGATATAGCGGACATTTCCCTTTCCGGCGACACTAACTGTGTTATTGGTTACAGATATTCGGGGAATACGGTCAAGCAACGTTATTCCGTCAAGTCCTTTGGCATATGGATCGTTCTTAACGAGATAGACGAGCTTACCCGCCTGCAGTTTCACAACAGGGCGTTTTGCCACAACAACCACATCGTTTAATTCGAATTCCCTATCCCATGAATCGGCAATTGAATCATTGACTTTTTGTGCAAAAAGGGATGCAGGGAGTATGGCCGCTCCTAAGAGCAGCTTGCGAAAAATATCCATATATTTATGATTATTAGTTACTTAAATGCTTCTTGAGACCCACTTATAAATAGGTAGCAACCATTGTTTTCATCATAGCTCAGACCGATGTATATTTCCTCTCCATTGTTAAGGATAACCATAGAGCGAAACCGCGTGCCGTTACTTATCAAATCTTGCGAGCGAGTGGCTTTCGGGAGGTCTTTGTCAAACAATTGTGATATTTTGTTGACAATAGAGGTATTTTTGGTTACCGTGCACCCTCTGAAATATTTATCAGGAGTGCGCGAAACATTAAGCGAGACACTTTGATTGGAGTTGTAAGAGCCATCAAACATCTTCTCCACATGGAGATTGGGGGCCTTCGCAAATGCAATTATTGAAATTGTTGAAAATACTAAAATCAGTATGTACTTTTTCATAATATTAGGATTAGTTGTTGATAGTTTCATTTATTATGTTGTTGGCTCTGAGCATGTAATCGCGTTCGATCAATGAAGCGAGGTTCATCAGGGAATCTGCTTTGGCAATTGCATGGTTGGTGGCTGAAATTGCCTCTTTATCACTCAGGCGCTCACCATAGCTGTAGGCGACAATGTAAACATTTGAATCGTTGTCGGAGAGGTTGGCGCTTCGCGGGGAAGTATAATACAGAGCCACCGACAATAATATTGCGATACTTGCTGCAATACCGGAAACATATTTCAAATTCCAAAATTTTGTTTTTTGAATTTGTTTATGCGCCCGAGGGATGAGTTGTATACTCATAAGCGACCTTACCTCGGTAATCAATTCCGAAGTCAGAGAGGAATGCGTTAGAATATATTCCAATTCCTTTTCCTCCAAGACGGATAGCTTACAGTCCATATAAAGACAGCAAAGTGCGTCCAACTCATCTACTGTTAAGTTCATTTCGTCGATCTTCATCTGTCAATCACTTTAATGTTTTCACGAATCCGTTTGCGAGCTCTGCTCATATTCATCCGCACTGCCTCAACTGACATATTCAACCGATATGCTACTTCCTCATAGTCGAGGCAATCATGAGTGATAAGATTGTAAATGCACATTTGCACATCAGATAATCCTTTCACGAGTAGCCTCTCGTAACGCTCCATATTCTCCGTAGGTGTCTCATATCCACTTTCAAATTCTGCTTCTATAGAGTCCAAAGGTACGGAATGGTTGGTTCTAAGTCGGTCGATACAAGTGTTACGTAACACATGCACCAGTTTATTGCGAGCCTCCGCATTGGATTCAACTTCTCGTTTAGACCACAACTTTTCAAAGGTGTCTTGTACGGCATCCTTGGCTTCTTCATCGTTTTGAAGAAGTCTCATGGCGATACGGTGCAACTTGCTCCGAATGTCAAGGAATGATGATGTCAATACGTCTTTTTTCATTGTGTTCTAATATGGATACGATTGACACGACAAAACGTAACAGAGCAATGAGTATTTTTCAGAATAAGTTTAATTTAATCAAATTACTCAACTGTTCCCAAATCACACAAAATGTAATGATGTCAACAACTAACTCTTTTTTCAGCATACCACATAGATCATGATTGCCAAAGCGGTCCAAAGCACAGGGGCGACAGAAGCTCGAGGGTTGCGACTGCTGAAGTCGACATAGCGGCTTACCGGCAAATAAATCACAGATCCAAAAAAAATGCCTACCACACCCCCTACAAATAAGTCGCCTGGATAGTGCACGCCCAAATACAAACGGGAATAGCATTGCAATAGCGCCCATACGAAAATAAAGACAGTATATACTCTAACTCGAAGTATAAGCGACGAAGCCATAGCCAAAGCCATAGTATTTGCTGCATGACATGACGGAAAGCCAAACTTTCCGCTACGATAATCATTTACGATATGCACCAATGCACTGATATCATTTTCAGGATTTGACGGACGCATCCTCTCGACAAAAGGGCGGATACAATTTGCACACACAAAGTCAGACAATCCCGCCGCTACGCCTATCATAAGAATTGCAATAAGCGCACGCTGCCACCCGAAAAAGCGCCACAGCACGAAAGCTATGGCAAGATACATGGGAATCCATGTATGACGATGGCTGAAAACCATCATTATAGGATCAAGCAGTGAGGAGTGCCAGCTGTTTACTGCTAAAAAAAAGTCGGTGTCTATCTGCAGGAGGTAATCCATCGGGGAAATGGAGATATGATTTATTATTGTGTATTTAAGTTTCGCAACCATATAAACCTCAATTTCAATCTGCGAAATTTGAGTTGTGTATGGCTTACTACCGGGCTTTTGTCCAAATTCGCACCAAAATTAATAAAAAAGTCGCATAATAACACTATATAAATTAAAAAATCACCATAAAATTGCATGAACCAATTGCACTGACCAGACGTTTATAGTTTACGACAACTATTTATTACACTATTAATTATTTTGTGTGCGTTTATGAAGAGGATAGCATGGCTTTGTATAGCTATTTTAATAGCTGCTATGACACAAGAAATTGAGGCTAAGCGTCAGTCTGTAGGTCTCGTATTGAGTGGAGGCGGTGCCAAAGGTATTGCCCATATAGGTGTGATTCAAGCCCTTGAAGAGAACGATATACCCATTGACTATGTTACAGGTACCTCGATGGGTGCTATAGTGGGCGGACTGTATGCCGCCGGCTACAGTCCTGAGGAGATGCTGCAGCTCATTTTATCAAAAGAATTCGGATATTGGTCAACGGGGCAAATCGACCCAGATCTCGAGTTCTACTTCACAAAAGAAAGCGAAACGCCTGCCATGGCATCTGTGCCCATAACCACAGCTGCCGATAAAGCACGTATGGACTCAACATCCGTGCCGGCATCTCTAATCTCGCCGCTACCCATGAGTTTCGCATTTATGAAACTTTTTGCCGGGTATTCTGCGCAGTGCGGAGGCGACTTCAACAAGCTCTTCGTGCCTTTCCGCTGCTGCGCATCTGATGGAGCAGCCCACAAACGTGTGGTCCTTAGTAAAGGCGATTATGGCGACGCCATCCGCTCTTCAATGAGTTTTCCGGTAGTATTCCAGCCCACGTATTTCGATGATATGCTTCTCTACGACGGTGGTATCTACGATAATTTCCCCGCCGATGTTATGAAAGCGGATTTTAATCCCGATTTTGTACTCGGTATCGACGTATCCACAGTAGAAACAGGTCCGCAGACTTCTCTAATGGACCAAATTGAAAATTTGATAATACAGAAAAACGACTATTACCTTGACCCTGCCAACGGTATAAAAATCAGATTCGACCTCAACGAATTCAGCCTGCTCGATTTCCCCCAGGCACAAGCCATTTATAAGATAGGATATGACCAGACTATAGAGATGATTGACTCAATTAAGTCAAGGGTAAAGGCTCGTACGCCTTTGGCTCAAGTCACCGATCGAAGAAATGACTTCAAATCAAAGACTCCACATATATGTTTCGATAAAATCGATATTATCGGAGCCACCCCTCAACAAACAAAATTCATTAAGGATGCATTTGTGAAAGGTCTTGACACGGACACATTCAGCATCGAACACGCCACTAAAGCCTACTATCGTGTGATTTCCACCGGTAAATTAAATGACCTGCAGCCACACGCCATTTACTCTGAATCCACCGGTCTTTTCACCCTGCGCCTTAAAGCGTCAGTAAAAAATGATCTTAAAGCGGGTATAGGCGGCTACCTCACATCTTCGTCCACAAGCTACGTGTATCTCTCTGCCGGTTTTTCCAATCTGCGCTACAATGCTTTGGCTGCTAACGTAAGCGCATGGATAGGACAAAGCTATCTTGCCGCACAACTCAATGGCCGAAGCTATCTTCCCACTCCGTTCGTCTCGGCAATAGAGATTGAGGGTGTAGTGTCAAGACGCAATTACTACCACGATGACAATCTGTTCTTCGACAATCGCAATCCTTCTTTTGTGCGCCACAATGAGTATTTCGGACGCCTTAAGTGGGGCATAGCCGCCGGGCAACTCGGCAAAGTGGATATCGGCGTAGGCATAGGCCATATCGGTTACAGTTTCTATGAGCCTATCACTCAGTATGAGTCGCTACCCTACCGAAACAAAACATCCTTTAATCCCGCTCAGGCTATCATAAAATATGATTCTAATACACTCAGCGATATCAACTATCCCGTGTCAGGTCGCTCTTACACATTCACTCTTATGGGTGTGGCTGGCAAGTATCGCCATACCAACGGCAATGACAACGTCACCTACTCCAGAAAGCTGCGCTGGATACAGTTTGAAAGCATTACACGCAACTATTTTGAGATAAACCGTCATTTCAGTCTGGGTGTAGAGAGCGATGTGATGCTGTCGACCCGCAAGCTCCTCGACGACTATACATCATCAATTGTTATGGCTCCAGGCTATCATCCTACCCCTGCCAGCCACAACACCTTCAATCCTACATTCCACGCCAACTCTTTTGCCGCAGCAGGAGTGGTGCCAATCTACCGTTATAGTGATCGTCTTTCGACGCGGTTATCGCTCAATATGTTTGTGCCAATACGCAGAATCGACGAGCAGAAAGGCGGACAAGTGAAATATAGCAGCTCAATCTTCGGCTCTCCTAAATTGTTCAGTCAACTTACGGTATCCTACTCCCTCCCATTCGCTACTCTGTCGGGATATTGCACCTATACCGACACTCCGGGCAACAGATGGAATTTAGGTATCTCATTCGGTGTATATCTGCTGGCACCACAGTTTCTGAGATAAGATATTTTGATGCGCGATTATATCCGATTTTGACAAAATTTGAGAAACTTCTCAAAAAAAATTCTTACTAAATAGATGAGTTTTGAGCGATTTTGCAAATTTATGTATATAATATTTAATATTTATAAATTAATTTCACGATATCAAAATTAATTTATAATTTCGCATCGGATTCAATAAGTGAATCATAGGTTAAAAGAAAAACGGCAGCTCGTGAGAGTAGCCGTTTTTTTATATCTTTTAGGAATAATTTACTCTTAAGAATTCAACAACTCATTAAAACGTAAAGGAGTCCATAAATAACTTGCCTCAAATAATACAATCTCATATAGCTTAATTATATTGTTGATGCTTCTCCTGAAGATATGAGAATACCAAATTAATAATCGGAGCATGGCTACTACGATAAAACGCTCTGCCTAAAGATTTATAACCCTCCGGACCAACTTCCACATCCTGTGTATTGATTTTAGAATTACCACACAGCCTTTTATATAACTTATCAAATAGCGTCCAACGGAATTCTTGAGGAAGTATATCCGGATGATTAGTATTCAGGTCTTCCGTTGAACATATAAATGTAAAAATGGCATCATCATATTTCTCAAACTCTTGTAATAACCACGAACTCATTCTAAAAATACACTGTAATGAATAGGCATTTCTACATACGCCTTTGTGATACTAATATCCACTACTTTGATGTCCGAATATTCTTCCGGTATATGCAATGAGTTTTGTTTATAATCATCATCACAAAAACAAAGGGCTACCAACAAATGATTGCCCTCTTTATCTGAGAATTTTTGTTCTATATCTTCTATTATCATTTGGATAATGATGCCTTAAAAAAACGCTCTCGCATCATTTTCAGTCTCTCTTCCTTTTGCTGCTGCATCCTATCTATAAAAGAAACCAGTTCCTTAGTGGGGTTCGGAATGCGTATCGTTTTTGTCGTTCCCATATTTGTCGTTTTTACTTTATATTGTTTTACAAAGTTAAAATATTAATCCCACTCTTGCAAATATCCACAATACAAATTTACTAAAGTTCTATCTTATTAACGCTTTTGTCATTGTCATAGTTTAGACTATTTGCCGTTCTCGTAAAAACAGCGTATTTTTCCTATTGGCAACTTACCTTCAAGCTTTACGGGGATGTTTGCACCAGAAATATCGATCCATGCATCCAAATCTTCCGAGGTCTTTTTCTTGCCATCGGAAGTGAACTTGAATTTGATATGATAGCACTTGTATGTCTTGTTGTCATACTCCAAGTCCTCTTTACCCATATACTTGATGGTAAGAAGCTCCTTACGCTTACCCGAAAAGATATTGGCAGTGTGCACATGTCCAATTTCCCAAGATGAGAAAGGCAAAGTACGCATAAAGAAGAACGCAGAGAGCATATCCACAGTAGTACTCTCCGCCTGCAGAAAATTCTTATCGTCGCGCACAAGCTTTCCGTCTTTCCATTTCTTGCGTATACAGTCGGCAGAAACCATAGTTCCATTGTACGAATAAGACAGGTAATCATATCTGTAATCCCCCCCCTCATGCGCACTTTTTTCATAATACACCGGACGGAAGCCGTCTTTAATCACTTCACAACGCAGGGTATCGCGCACCCTATAGATTTTATCTGCCCACGAGGCTGACGATGCGGTGAGCGCACATACATAACGGTCGTTTTTGTTGTTAAGAGACACCTTTACATTTCCGGCTTTCTTATTTACAAGTCCCCATTTGTACTCCACCTTATAGTTAAGCACCTCATTACCAAAATCTTTAGCAACAGCTCCTAACGAGCAAAGAACAAATGTGATCAGTATAATAATTATCTTCTTCATATTGTATTTGACCTTCTTTTGAATAAATGGTTTAACGCCGCATGATCAATTGAGTGGATCACTTGAGAATGTCAAAATTATCCACATAAATTTCAGTGATATAGTGCTTGATGGTATTGCGGTCTTCCCATACACGAGTGCGCAACTTTCCCTCCACAAGCAATCGTGTGCCCTTACGTATGTATTTTTCCGCAATTTCGGCTGAAGAGTCAAACATGACGATATTGTGCCATTCCGTGCGTTCGGGTATCTCGGTTCCCGAAGCAGTGCGGCGAGCGCGCTCTGTAGTAGCAAGCGAAAACTCCGCTACAGGTCGTGTGTCGATATAGCGTATAGAAGGGTCACGACCTACATAACCCATAAGTATCACTTTATTCATATAATTCTGCAGTTATTATATTTCAAAAAATCATGCGTTACATCACATCATAGGTACTTATTTAACGCATATTATTGCCCGCTTATTATATTATTACGCGCAATTATCGAATAATAACAAAATCTTTAACATCATTATTATTAATAGCGCGTAAGGTAGCGTCCGATGGATTCACAAGATAGCGTTGTGCGCAAGGCAGTTTCAGCAAAGGGATATCATCATGATGGTCAGTCACAACACTATGCAACACGCAGCCTGTATCTTCAAGCCACTCATTAAGTCTTCTGCATTTCTCTTCACCTCTACATTCATCTCCTATATCTTTGAGAGATGTACCTGTAGCCACAAAAGGCAAGGAGGTGATAGACGGAATATAAAATCCAAAAGCCGCCGAAGCAATAACGCATCTACCTCCTGCGTTTCCGAAATCTCTAATTAGGCTATCCACTGCAGGATTTATATTAGGAACTGCCAAATCAGTAAAAATCTTCTCTATCTCACTGTTCCATCCTATTTCTGAAGCCACTTTAAGCTTCATCTGCAAATGCGAAATGAGCTTGACACGTCTGGCCGCCACCCATAGCCCCACTTTAAGTAACCGCAACAGATGCCATGTATGCGCCAAATATAGGCATCCGGCTTTTATGTACATCTTTAATGTGTTGCCTTTAATGTAAGTACCATCAAGGTCTACTGCCATCACTGAGGCCGGTGATATTTCTTCATGTCCATTGACCATGGGAATCTGATAAGAGTGCTATTATTGTACAAAGTGAAATCAGGCTGCAGCAAAGGATGAGTGGTAGATACCGTGAGTACTGCGGTCTTCACGATAGCCTGCGGAGCCAGTGCGTTTACCACATTTAATACAGCACTTATTGTTGCTCCTGAGTCTATTGCATCGTCGATAATGAGTATTGTAGAAGCCTTGACGATTTTTTCTTTAGTCGACAAATCTATACTTTTAGGATCGATAGTCTTTATCTCAGGACGCCTCAGCTGCAACATGTACGCCTCTAATATTCTCATGACATCAAGCACAGTATACGGTGCGACTTGCATCAACCTTTGCAAGACAGAATTATGCCTCTTGATATCTGTGGACGGCCGATGATGAGAAATTTCTACTATCGGTACGTCGGCAAACATTGAAGCAGCCACATATCTGCCGCCTGTAGGTATCGATACCACAACATCAGGGCTGAACTGCCCTAACATATGCCTTAGGCGCCGACAAGCATCATCAAAATCACGATTATTAAGTGTGACTACTCTCTTCATCAGCCAAAGGCTTTTTCATATATTCGCAATATCTGAATCTCACGCCTGACCGAGGATCTGTAATCCACTCCCCTACTTGATTCAAATGCCAAACGGAGCTATCAATTTCAGGAAAGAATGTATCAGCGTCTTCGGTATAAGAGTCAATTTCAGTGATAAGCAGACAATCGGCAATAGGCATAGCCTGAGAATACACTTCTCCGCCACCTATGACAAAAGTGTCTCCTACTGCAGAGTTCAAGGCATCGGATAACGAGTGGTATACCTCGATACCCTCGTGACAATAATTGTCATTGCGTGTTATCACCAGATTGCGGCGTCCGGGCAGGGGGCCTTTAGGAAACGACTCGAAAGTTCGACGTCCCATTATTATAGGATGGCCCATAGTGACAGACTTAAAACGCTTCAGATCGTCGGATATATGGTAAATCATGTCCCCGCCCCTGCCCAATGCACGGTCGCGGGTGATGGCTGCTATTATTGTTATCATAAAAAATTACACCGACACTTGTCCGGCTATATGTGGATGAGGATCATAACCTTCAAGAGTGAAATCCTCGTATTTGTAATCAAAAATGCTTTTCACGTCGGGATTAATAATCATACGAGGCAACTCGCGCGGCTCACGCTGCAACTGCAGCTTCACCTGGTCGAAATGGTTACGGTAGATATGTGTATCACCCAATGTGTGTACAAAATCTCCCGGCTCCAGTCCGCACACCTGGGCCACCATCATAGTGAGAAGAGCATAAGAGGCAATATTGAACGGCACTCCGAGAAAAGTGTCGGCACTTCGCTGATATAGCTGTAGACTTAAACGGCCGTTGGCGACGTAAAACTGGAAGAAAGCATGACACGGGGGCAGATTCATATTATCAAGATCCCCTACATTCCATGCACTCACTATTATACGTCGAGAGTCCGGATTGTGCTTTATGTCTTCTATTGCCTGTTTAATCTGGTCGATATGTCCGCCATTGTAGTCGGGCCACGATCTCCACTGGTAACCGTAGATATGGCCGAGATCGCCATCAGCATCAGCCCACTCATTCCAGATACGCACACCATGGTCCTGGAGGTACTTTACATTGGTATCACCCTTCAAGAACCATAACAGCTCGTATATGATGGATTTGAGGTGCAGCTTTTTTGTTGTAAGCAGCGGGAAGCCCTTTTGCAGGTCGAAACGCATCTGATATCCGAACACCGATCGTGTGCCAGTACCGGTGCGGTCTGCTTTGTCAACGCCATGGTCAAGAATATGTTGCAGCAAATCAAGATATTGCTTCATTGTAAATAATGATTTATTATAAGTAAAGTGGATTATGGTTTCTTTTGCAAAGTTACGCATTAATTTTTAAATTGACGCACTGACAAGTAGTTAGTACACAAATACTCTGTAATCCATAATGCTGCCAGGCGCACCCTGTTCGGCACGAGGAAGATACTGCAAGCCTGAAAGTGTGGTGTCAGCACCTAAATCTATTACTATAAGATGCGGAAGGGATACGCCTTTATCGGTCTGCCAGTAGGTGGATTCCTGAAGATCAAATGTTTTATCGGCTGTATGATTGCCGCGCAATCTCTCACTGTCGGCATATTTGGCAGTCCAGGATTCTCGGCTCAAGCGAGCTCCGGACGCATCAAGGCCATAAATCTCTGCTATGGCCACCTCATCCTTACCGTTGTGAGTAGATAGAGCCTGCATTGCAAGATAGCGTCCTTTAGCGGGCGTGTCAAAATTAACAGTCTGCCATCCGTTTCCCGTCTTGAAAGCACCGGAAGCCACAAGAGATGCTGAGCTTAGGTCCGGACAATCGGCAGGATCATTATGAAGATTGGATTTCTCTACATTCAGAATGTCAAGAAGCGAGGCATCAAGTCCGCGGCTCATAGTCTGCTGCGGACCTGCCACATCCAGCACAATCACCTCGTTCTCGCCTTTTTTAAGCCATGGTCCAGGCACGTACAGTGTCTGCTGCGGACCTATACTCCATATACGTCCCATGGGATGGCCGTTAACCCATACCTGACCTTTTCCCCAGGTAGAGAAATCAAGAAAGGTGTCGCCTGTCTTTTTCAGATTGAATGTACCTCTATAATATCCTCTTCCGTTTCCGGGAGCTACAGGTGACTCAAGGGCGGCCACAGCCACTTCATAGTCATCGGGTATAAGACCAATATGCCAGTTTTTTAGGCGATATACGGCCTCATGGCCTCCTACATTAGTAGATATCTCCACATTATCGGTAATTCCTTTGAAGTCTTTGATTGCTCGCCCGAAATTGATGCGACCCATAGCCTCCACAAGTATTGTGAGCTTGTCACCTGAGTGTATCTGCGGCAGAAGCAGAGACTTTTCATTTTTCACGCGATCTACCTTTCCTATATATTGTTCATTGATAAACACCTGCGAATAGTCATGTGAATCATTGATAGTAAGTATCGCTCCCTTTTCGATAGCGGGCAGCGTGGTGGTATATGTCATTGCTCCCCACCCCATATCCAGTTCTTCCATTGTCAATACATCGCGACTATCTTTCGTAGTTGTGATACCGGCGGATATAGGGGCGAATTCTGTGAAAGCGAAGTCAGGCACAGTGATTATAGGATTGGCCTTAGGGATAGGCGGGAGCTTTTTGTCGCTGTATTTCTGCAACGTCTCACGCAGCAGGTGGTACTTTGGAGTAACTGTGCCCCACTCGGTGATAGGAGCGTCGTAGTCATAGGATGTCACGTCCGGAGCGAAACCGGGACTATTGGCTCCTGCCCAATGGCCAAATGATGTACCTCCATGAGTCATATATAGAGAGAAACTGATATCTTTTGCAAGCATCTCGTCAATTCCCGCCACCATATCATCTGCCTTTCGTGTCTCGTGATTCGCTCCCCATTTATCAAACCATCCGCTCCAGAATTCAGAGCACATCAGGGGGGATTCGGGGCGAATTTCCTTTAACTTCCTGAATTGCTCGTCGATATTGGCGCCTGTACCGAAATTCATGGTCCATACGAGATCGTCAAGACCGTTGTTGGTGAAATTGCTCGACCAATCGCATTGGAAGAGAACCACATCGCCCCAATTCTCTTTTATTATATCCCGGATAGCCTCCACATAAGGTTTATCGGTGCCATAAGAGCCGTATTCGTTTTCCACCTGCACCATAATTATCGGACCACCATTGGCTGCGGTGAGAGGCGCAAGCTGCTTTGCAACCTCCTTTTCGAAAAGCTCCACACGCTCCATGAAGTAAGGATCCTGCTCACGCAGCTTTATATTCTTATCCTTAAGGAGCCACCATGGCAGCCCTCCCATTTCCCACTCGGCACATACATATGGGCCCGGTCGAACTATCACCTTCATGCCGTGTTTATCAGCAAGGCGCACGAATTCTGCTATATCATTTTGGCCAGTGAAATCAAATTCGCCCTCCTTAGGCTCATGTATATTCCAGAACACATACATGCATATTGTGTTCATACCTAAGGCTTTTACCATTTCTATACGATGCTCCCAGTAGTCCTTCGGTATTCGGGGGTAATGAAGCTCGGCGGCTTTTACCACCATAGGTTGGCCGCCAAGCATAAATTCGCCATTACCCACACTGAAATTCTGCGGATAATCTTTAGGAGCTGCTGTAGCATACGTCTGCAGCATGCCAATTGCTGCTAAAAGGATAATTATCTTTTTCATTTATTCAGCCATATTTTTTGAAATGCAAACGTACACATAATAATTCAATATAGCAAATAATTGTGACACTACATTTTGGTGACTGTCCATTTTAGCAAAATTTGTTTCCACCCAAATTATCTCTATTTCTTTTTGGGCTGCACCGCAAACCGGTACTGGACGTGAAGCAGACCGTAGCTGGGAAGCACATTGGTCCATGTCTCCACACGTCCCTGGGCGTTTACGTTGTAAGTAACGTTGCTGAGGCTGTGTAGCAGATCGAAGCCGTCCATCATGAACACCCACCTGCCACCTTTGAGCATATAGCTAAGACGTGCGTTCCACACGACATCGGTAGTGTTGAGCGCCGGATCGCTATAACCTCTGCGACTATACATAGTGAGGTCTGTTGAAAGACCGAAATTGTAGGGGAGCGAAAGCACAGCCGACGCACCGTACTGTGATGTCGTTGACGAAAAGTCGGAAAAGCCGCTGTTGTCGCCGTCGGTGTCGCGCCACGATATTTTGCCCTTGAGTGAAAAGGTGTGCTTGCCCAGTTTCCACAAAAACTGCAGACCCTGCGTCACGACCAAATTGCTGATCCTCGATTTTTCAAGCGCTTCCGATGTTATTCCGACAAAATCAACCGCATGCCCGTACGTCAGATCGGTGCCCCAGTAGATGTCAAACTGATCTTTGGGGCCGAAGGTCTTTGAAAAGTTGTTGAACAGCCTCCACTCGTCGTTGCCCCCCACATTGCGCATTGAGTACGTGCGCACGCCTGTCTGGGGGTTGAATGTATAGCAGTTGGCAAGACCGTTTTCCACGATGCTGTATGACAGCCTCATTAAGTTGCCCCATCTGTGGCGTGTTCTCACAAATCTATCCCATTCAAATGTAAGGGTGTTGTTAGCCGCGTTCTTCAGGTTTT
Organism: uncultured Bacteroides sp.; assembly: GCA_964546885.1. Classification (GTDB taxonomy): domain Bacteria; phylum Bacteroidota; class Bacteroidia; order Bacteroidales; family Muribaculaceae; genus CAG-873. The sequence goes on along the minus strand of CAZJKZ010000015.1, from coordinate 21,054 downwards.
CCGACCCGACATAGATGTTGAGCGGGTCGCGGGTGTCTGGAGCGCCCACCATGCGGTAAAGCGGCGCCAGCTGAACCCTTCTTTCATAGAGCAGTTTATAATTGTTTGGACCAACCCTGTATGCGATGTTAGTATTGCCAAACTCAATGTCGGTGCTACTATGCCGCACTGTAGTGTCATACAAGCCCTGCCGATAGTCCAGTCTCCGCCATCTCCTGCTCACAGCGGGGTAAATGCCGTATGAAAGTACCCGGCCTTCGCCGTACTCCTTTCTCCACTTTGCTTTTATCACCAATCCCAGCACGTCGCTTGTCTCGGTGCTGAAATAGGTCTGGTCGCTGTTGATGCCTGCCTGATAACCTGCGGGCAGACTGCCGAACGAGTTGATACCCAACCGGCAGTCAAGGTCATAGAAATAGGAATCCTTTCTTGTGGCAGAGTGGGTGTAGGAGGGATAAAACTCCACAGCGCCTTCCGGCGAGTACAGGAACTCGTATGACGGGCTGACCTTAAAGTTCCAGGAGCGGTCAGGCGAGTTGCGGGTGTACCTGTAGTCGGTCGACTGTGTCCCCTGTCTCGGATAGCGGATGTCATAGAGGTTAAACATCCGGCCCGTGCTTTCCCTGTATTCGCCGGAGACACTCAGGCTTACAAGGTCGGGGGAGTGCTCAAAAGCAGTTGAGCCGTATATGTATCCGGAGGCTTCGAGAGAGTGGCCGCTGTCCTTGATGCGTGTCAGCCGGGTGTTTATAGTCCGGTCAAAAAACGATGACGCCTCGCCGGAATAAATCTGCTCCAGGAGCAGTTGGGTGAGCTCGCGGATTTCCTGGCTGAAAGACCCCGCCAGCACAGTGGATTCAATGTCGCTGTTGCGGTAGCCAAGAGACTGGCCTATGGAAAGATACCTTTTCTCCCGACGGAATATCAGAGAGTTGCGCGTTGAGATGCGGAAATCATGCGAAAGTGTGCGCCCCGTACTTTTCTCGTAGGTGTCGCCTTCAGGAATGAAGTTCATGCGGACGGTGTTTGAGACGGCGTTGTCACGCGTGTGGCTTACTGTAGTGTTGCCTTTCAGCTCCCATGCCTTGTTATTGTCGCTCACATTATAGTCCAGGCCTCCCATCTTGGTGCGTATGTCCCCCGGCGTCTGCGACGGCTTCCACTCGTCGTTCTGCCCCGGGGTACGCGAGTCATTGAGGTTGTTGAAGTTGCCGATTATGCCTACCCTCGACCTTGTTGTGTACCACAGGCCGAACAGCCGCGACAGGTATCTGCCGGAAGTGCCCGCACCGGCTCCGACATTGCCTATATAGCCTGACATGTACTCTCGCTTTAGCCTGACGTCCATCACGTACTCGCTGTCTCCCAAATCCCTGCCGGCCATGAGACTGCGTTCGCTCCATTTGTCATATACAGCTATGTCGCGCACGGTGTATGCCCCAAGGTTGTTAAGCATTAGGCTGTTGTTGCCCTTGAAGAAGTCTTTGCCGTTGAGCAGAAGGCTCTCCACAAATTTGCCGTTGACGTATATCCGCCCCCCTTCTTTTACCTCAACGCCCGGAAGCTGCTTAACAAGCACGTCGAGCATGGAGCCCTCCGCAAGCTGGAAGGCGTCGGCGTTGTACACCAGCGTGTCGCCCTTGTTGTAGAACTTCACCTTGGAAGCGCTGACAACTACTTCCGACAGTTCTTTGGGAGCCTTATGGAAAACAAGGTCGTCAATTCGTTTCTCGTACTCGCGGCTTCCGATTTTGTCAACTTCTATGTTTCTGTAGACTGCTTTGTAGCCGGGGCACGAGGCCTCTATAATATACTTGCCCGGCACACGAGGCACGCTGAACGAAAGGGTCACTTTCAGAATCATGTCGTCTCCGTACCCCTCATAGGCCATGCTGCGTGTCGCAACCGAAACGGTGTCGCGGCTAACCGCATCCAAAATCACACCTTCAGCCTGCTTTAGGGACTCGTTGGTCAGATTCTCCACTACGTAGGCTTTCAGTTTTAAGGTTTTGCTTTGAGCCCATGCTGTAGCAGCAACAAAGATAATCAGAAATGTTAATAAAATTTTTCTCATAATGATACATATTTTTTAGCTCCGACATCGTATCGGCAGTGCAAAATTAGTATCATAAAAGGTATTATACTCAATCTTTTTGTCCGTTTTTTGTCCCCAACACCACCCCTAAGGGTCTGAAAATCAATATAGGGAATTAAATAAAATTCCTTATACTGATTTTCAGGCAGTTTGCTATCCAAGTCGTGACAAGAACTCGTCGGTGTCCGGCGCTCCCGAAGCGGCAATCTTCTCGCACCCCCTGATAAGAATATTATTAAGATACTTTATATTCTTCGAGAAAGTATTAAACCTTACCTAACTATCTTAATATACCGTTGATTCCCGCTTGTAGGTTTATCTGGTTCTGTCATAGCTAAAGTCCCTTCCGAAAGCATCGGATATATATAACTTTTTATAAAGTTCTTCCTATCTTTCAACCCTAAGAATTTCATCATTTCCGTTAAAGTTTTAGATTCTTTGCAAAATTCTAACAAAAGTTTCTTATTTTGCTCTTTCCGAACAACTCTATTGGTATCTTGTGGGGTATCTTGTGGGGTATCTTGTGGGGTATCTTGTGGGGTACCTTGTGGGGTACCTTTCTTTTTTAGCGATAAAGTCAGCACAACATAGTCCGGACGTGTTTCTTCCTCCACCGTCGGCACAGGTAATCCAAGATACTCCCAACCTCCTATAATCTTATCCACTCCACTTCCAGCCCGTTCAGCACCGCCAAGGCGCATAAACATGTTCTGAAGTATAGGATTGCGACATATGCTCCGACCACCCTTGAAATATTGTTGCTTGGAGACAAGCAGCATTCCGGGATTCCTAAAGACAAATTTATCTTCTGAATGCTCAACGACTATATTCCCCAAAGCACTTATATCGTTATGCACAATGCAGTTGATTAAAGCCTCCCTTACTGCGTCATGTGCCGGTGTTTCTTCCTGGCGTATTCCGTCTTTAATGATGAATGGACGCGGAAGAGACTGTATCAGACGATTGTAGACTCTTACATAGAATTGATACAAATTAGCTTCCCACAAACCATCCGGATATATACGATTAGTCCACCTTACATCAGAGCCTTCTGTGCCAATCTTTTCTCTATAGTCAACAAAGTAAGAAGGATCTGCAGCAACGTTCGTAATGCTATCATAATTACCAAACATCAAAAGTCCAGCCATAGTAAGACCTTCCTTACCCGTTTCATAATCTATAACGTAGGCCCTTAACTTTTTCAAAAAGTCTATGTCATTTATAGATGTCCAGGGATGTGTTGGCTGGAGGCTGGCAAAAGTCTGCCGGTATTGCCTGAGTGATTCTTTGTCTATATCCCGATCATAATTGAACCCACTTAGAATCCGTCCATCCTGAGAATGTCTGTCATGCTCTGCATCCGCAAACATCCTACGAACTTCAGCATCAGTACACAGGTAGTCACCTTCGTGGTTTCTCCGATATGTGCCACCAAAAGGATTTGACCCTACATATACAGGTCTCATCTCATAGCTGGCTCTCGGGATATAACAAATCAGGAAATAGGAATTATCTATATTATCTATTACAACATCAGCTTCGCGTGGAAGACAAGCACTTATCTTTCCCCGGTTATGAGCGCAATCCCAAAAGATTTTTTTGTATTTTTTCGCTTTGGCTTCACTTAACCCATCGAAATGGAAATGATTGTTCTTCTCTGCCACTCCAAGTACAATAATTCCTCCGTTAGTATTAGCATAAGCTGAATAACTATCCCAAAAACTGCCAGGGAAACCTCCTTGTGCTGATTTAAACTCAACCTCGGCCGACTCTCCAAGATGGATGAATGCTTCTATTTTTTCTTTTAGAATCCGACTGCTGTCTTCCATTCGATATTACAAAGTTACACAAATATTTGAGTATAAAAACAACAAAAATAAAATTCTTTACTATGATTTTCAGGCAGTTTGCTATCCAAGTCGTGACAAGAACTCGTCGGTGTCCGGCGCTCCCGAAGCGACAATCTTCTCGCGCAGACGCAACCGACGGTTGTAGAAGGTTTTGATTTTGCTGTCGGTGAAGATACAAACCGCCTTTGGCGAGAAGCCCGCATATAGATAGGTGACGGTCAAAAGGTCGGTATCCGACAGCGAGGGGACTTGCTCGCGCAGTCTAATAAGAATATTATTACAGTAGGTGTTTACAGTGTTTTCTATCTCTTTGAGAGCCTCTCGGCTACGAAACGACAGAACAATCCGTTCCACCTCATTATAGATTGAGAGTCTGATTGATTCTGATTCCGCATCCTTTTTCTCGAAATATTCATTACATATCCTATTGAGGGTTGCGAGCCGCTCGCCATACAAGCTATCGATCCGGTTGTTTAATTCATCGCTGTGCTGCTTTATAATACCCAACTCTTCTTTGACAGCCATATTATCACGGCGTATGCGTTCCATGCGTCTGGCATATACGCTAAATAACAAAGCCATGATTGAAATACTCATAATCCCAACTGCTGATATAATCCAAGGCCGATAGCGGTTGAAAAAACTTCGTTGCTTAGTACCCCCATAAAAATGTGAGGGAAGACAACTTCCGGTATATGCCACTATCCTGCCTTCTGAGGTATCAAGCGACATCGTATCATTACGTTGAAACCTGTGTAGCTCCGGGAAATCGAGTTTTATATCCATCACAACGGCTGTGTCAGCGGTGGCCTCATGCGGAATTATCAATGTAAAAGGCTCTATGGTCGGAGAAGATTTCTTAAAAGCTCCGCTGTAAAAACTGACTCCAAAGATTTTGAAATCATGATCAAGACGGAAAGCCTGAACACTAAGCTCACAACTAAAAGGCTTCTGAGGGCTAACCGATTGTCCATGCATCCACACTTTTACACCCGTTTCTACGATAGAATCTGGTGGCAAACCTGGCAGCATCGTCACTTCGTTCTCCGCCGAAACTATGAAGGGAGCTATCAATAGAATTAGCAATATGGCAATTCGTTTTATCATTTTCAGTAGGGTATAACTGTAATCGTTTTCGTAATTAGATCATAAGAAAGTGTTAAAGCCTTCGAAATTTTGGAAGTGCAAATTTAAGAAAACAATCTTATAATCTAAAATATAACTACTAATTTTTGTAAGAAAGATGCCCTATGCCGAATTCGGATAGTAAGGAAACAAGCAATTCATGCTGTTATGTCTACAGATGATAGCAAGAAGAGGGAAATTTCTACAATAATTTGTTAAAAGTGATTTTTTAAACAAAAAATTTTGATACCTCCATGCAGTATTTCTAAAAAAATACTATCTATATAAGTGAAAACAATTTATTAACTTTGATTACTATGATACTAAAGTCAAAATTATCTTCTGTCATTTCACGAATGTGTGCTGCAGCGATTGCGGTGCTTGGATATAATTGCTCTTCTGAAGAAATAATGGAGATGTACGGTACTCCAAACGGGTCATTTGAAGTGAAAGGCGCTGTCACTAACGAAGAGGACGTTCCCATTGCTGATGCCGAGATTAGAGTATGTCCGCCGAAAATTGACTCTTCCGAGTGGAATTTCGCCGTAACAAAAACCAATAATGAAGGGATCTATACTGTCGAACACGAATACCATATTATGGACAGTATAAAAGTCGTATGTGTTCCTAATGGCAATGAATATTTGCCCGACTCAATAAAATTACCGGTAAAATATGTAAAAGACAAAAATCATAAAGGGGATTCATGGTATTGCGGCCACGCTGAACTGACCGCCGACTTCAAACTGAAAAAAGATAAGGGAGAATGAAACCTCTATCACTTAAGCAACGGATTGCATTAAGACTAAATCACAGACTCGTTGAAGAGCGTCGCAGAGAACATCCCCTCCAGCAGCTTTTTTGGGAATGTACCTGGCGTTGCAATCTATCATGCCGCCATTGTGGAAGCGACTGCAAAAGCTCATCCATTATTCCGGACATGCCTGTTGATGACTTTATAAAAGTTGTCGATTCCATACTTCCTCATGTCGATAGACATCGCCTGAATATTATTATTACCGGAGGCGAGCCCCTTGTCAGAGCCGATTTGGAAAAGGCGGGACGTATGCTGTACGACCGAGAACTTCCTTGGGGTTTCGTAACCAATGGTCTGCTCCTCACCCCGGAAAGATTTTGTAGGCTGAGAGCCGCAGGCTTACACAATATCACTATCAGCCTTGACGGACTTCCGGAGACACACAACTGGATGAGATGCCACCCGGAATCCTTCAAAAGAGCTTTGGCTGCCATCAAAATGGTAGCCAAAGCTGATGATCTCAATTTCGATGTGGTGACGTGTGTCAACCGCAAATCTTTGGCCGAGCTGTCGCAAATCAAAGACCTGCTTATTGATGCCGGTGTAAAACGTTGGCGTCTCTTCACTATTTTCCCTTCAGGAAGAGCTGTCAATTACCCGGAATTTGACCTTTCGGAACAAGAAGTCATCCAACTAATGGATTTTATAGTGTCAACTCGTGAGGAAGGGAGAATAAGTGCTTCGTTCTGTTGTGAAGGATTTATGGCAGGATATGAGGGCAAAGTACGCGATTATTTCTACGAGTGCCAAGCGGGTGTATGTGTTGCATCTGTTCTTCTCAATGGAGATATCGGAGCTTGTCCAAGTATACGCTCCGATTTTCATCAGGGCAACATATATACTGACGATTTCTGGGACGTGTGGCAAAACCGTTTCGAGAAATACCGTGACCGCAGCTGGATGAAAACGGGACCATGCGCAGACTGTTCTTTCTGGCGCCACTGCGAGGGCAACGGCATGCATCTCCGCGACTCCGAGGGGCACCTAATGCACTGCCATCTAAAGAAATAAATTAGGCTACCTTGCTGTTAGATTTGCCGGTAATCGCATTCGGAACAGGCACAGGGCGTGATTTTGCTTTTGCATAATTGGCGAGCACCACACCGGCTACGATGATGACGAATGACACGGGCTGATACCAATGGAATGTGTCGAGTTTGAGCCAAAGGGAAACGAAAGTGGCTACAATCGGCACAAGGTATTGGTAAACAGAGAAAAGCTCGCTACCAATCATCTTAAGAGCAGGAGGAGTGACGATATAGCAATACACCGTTGGGAACAGTATTATGAACGCCAATGTGAGTATCGGCATGAGTTTTGGGTGATCAAGCAGATTTACATGTCCGATTGTAAACAGGAAGGGGATCGAAAGTATGGCGGTATAAAGGAAAATCCAGCGCATAAGAGTCACTGTACTGTATTTTTTTGACGGTCCTTCGATAATAACAAGGTAAGCGGCATAACTGATGGCACATATCATTGCAAAGATGTCGCCTATTAATTTGCCCTTCTCTACATTGCCGCCGGCAAGGATCACCAGCAAAGCACCGCCAAGCGCTATCAACATGCCGAGCACTTCGAGCTTACTCACTTTCTCATGTTTGAATATAGCGTGAATCGCCACCACGAGCATCGGCTGGAAGGTGAGGATAATAGCAATGTCGATAGGCGAAGCCGTATTGAAAGCAAGAGAGAATACGTAGACAAATCCGAGCATACATAAAGCCGAAAACCATAGCAATTTCTGGTCGGTGCGTTCAATCTTTTGATTCTTAGTAAAAATTGATATTATCCATATAATCAGGGCTGCGCCAAAAATTCGGGAGAAAGCTACTCCCGGAGCAGATACCCAATCAGGAATAAGCGATTTGTTTGCAGGTTCGTTGAAACCCCAGCACAAAGCTGCTGAAAAAGCTAACAGATTACCGATAATAATACTGTGAATACGTGATTTGTCACTATTAATTGCCATAATTTCGATTGATTGTGAATTATAATTAAAATTATATATGAAATTATAACAATACGGTTAAGGAATAGTTGCGTTTAATCAAATGTAATGGTCGGAAATAAATATGACATTTTTTGAATAATACCGTATAAAATCGTAATTTCGCAGTCGCAAATAATAATTTTCGCACAAAATGAAAAAGTATGAAGCCATGTCGGTGGCCGACATAATACAGCAGGCAATCTCCTCAACAGGGAATCGCGATGAATATCACAAACAGCAAGTGTGCTTCTTGTGGGGCGAAGTGGTGGGGCCGTATATCAACAAATTCACAATGCGCCGCTTTATCAGCGGCACAGTGATGCATGTGTATCTCTCGTCTGCCATTTTAAAATCCGAATTGTCATTTCAAAAGCAAGCCCTTGTGCAGAAGCTAAATAGCCTCGCCGGCAAGGAGGTGATCACCGATCTCTTTATTCATTAAAATGGCAATCTTTCACTCGGTACTGCGCAAGTAGGCTACATACTCAGTGGGAGCAACACAAAACTCTTTGCGGAAAGCTTTTACTCTCATTAAAATAGGCTGTACACGAGCATTGAGACGCTCGTGTACAGCCTATAATATTTTTTGGCTGATCAGTTCAGCACATTGAATCCTGAATCCTTAAGGCCCTGACGGAGTTCGTCGATATGCTCTTTGTTACGGGTCTCAAGCTCCATCTGCAGCACGCAGTCGTTGAAGCTCTGCACATTGCTCAGACGCTCGTGGTTGACACGCAGCACATTGCCTCCGAGTTTGGCCACTACGGAGCATACGCCCTCGAGCTGTCCGGGCTTGTCGTCAAGCTGGATGTCGAATTTGCAGATACGTCCGCTCTTTGCAAGACCGCGCATGATGATGCGGTTCACCATATTCACGTCGATATTGCCGCCCGACACGATACATACCACTTTCTTGCCTTTGATGGGCACCTTATTGAACATAGCCGCAGCAACCGAAACAGCACCGGCGCCTTCAGCCACAATCTTGTTGTTCTCCATAAGGGCAAGTATGGCAGCGGCTGTCTCGGCGTCGCTTACCGTCACGAATTCGTCGACATATTTTTGGCACATCTCATAGGTGAGTTCGCCCGGCTCTTTCACCTTTATACCGTCGGCGATAGTACCTACTTGGTCAAGATGCACTTTATGACCTTCATGTATCGACTGCACCATTGACGGAGCACCCTCAGCCTGCACGCCGTATACCTTCACATTAGGATTGAGAGATTTAATGGCGAATGCCACGCCGCTGATAAGGCCGCCGCCGCCAACGGGCACGATCACAGCCTCTACATCGGGCATGTCGCTGATTATCTCCAGGCCAATAGTGCCTTGTCCGGCTATCACCTTCTCGTCGTCAAAGGGATGCACAAACGAATACCCGTGCTCCTGCTGAAGCTCTATTGCGCGGGCATAGGCGTCGTCGTATACGCCGGGCACGAGGCAGACCTCGGCACCGTAATTCTTGGTGGCTTCGATCTTTGAGATAGGTGCGCCCTCAGGCAGGCATATTATTGATTTTATGCCGTTATGAGTGGCTCCGAGAGCCACGCCCTGAGCATGATTGCCTGCCGAACAAGCTATCACACCGCGAGCCTTCTCTTCATCGCTGAGCTGCGATATCTTATAATAGGCACCACGAAGCTTAAACGAACCTGTAAGTTGCAGATTTTCTGATTTAAGCCACACGTCAGCTTCGGGATTCAATTTCGGAGCTGCCACAAGCGGGGTGTGTCTGGCTACATTGCCGAGCACCTTAGCCGCATTAAACACTTCACTGATTTCAAGCATATTGAATATTAAATTTAAGTTGCAAGGGCGGCAAGCGTGCAGTATGGCTGCGCTCCTGTCCGCTATTTTGCTGTATTATGACGCAAAATTACAAAATAACTCTTGCTTAAAAAAATATTTTTGGAGGAGAGTACGGTCACGAAATGCAAAAAAATCTTATAAAACTTTGCAGTCTCCAATTTTATGCTTAACTTTGCACCGTCTGCTCGAATGGTGGAATGGTAGACACGAGGGACTTAAAATCCCTTGGCCATTGCGGCTGTGCGGGTTCGAGTCCCGCTTCGAGCACCGAGAAATCCCGTAACTCATTGAGATGATCAAGAGTTACGAGATTTTTATATAACCAAGGGTCCTATATGCAACGGCTTTATCACCGGTAAGCACTCTGAATAATGTGGAATCTACCGCGTAGCGGTATGAATAATGTAGCCGTGGGTGAAACCCACGGTTCCCGGGAACCTCTGCTGAATCGACCAATATATTGGTCGAATATGTTCTCGGGTAAATACCGTTCTTCATAGACTACACCATTTACATCTAACAACCCTTTAAACTCATCTACCATACTAATTTTTAATGATGCTCCTGCTGGTTATAGTTATAAATGTATTTGACATCGTTGCGTGTGATGTTTGGTATTCGACCGATAAATCGGTCGTGTTAATTGATTTTACCATGATCCGTGGGTTGCACCCACGGCTACTATATTTGGTGGCTACGCCACCTAAGGTGTCGGCTTCAGGGATCCATGGGTTGCACCCACGGCTACTATATTTGGTGGCTATGCCACCCAAGGTGTCGGCTTCAGGGATCCATGAGTTGTAACCACACCTACTATATTTGGTGGCTACGCCTCCTAAGGTGTCGGCTTCAGGGATCCGTGAGTTGTAACCACGGCTACTATATTTAGCGGCTTAGTGAATCTTGGTGAATTCGCCATCGGCTACTGACCAGAGGGCGAAATCGCCGGACGACAGGGCGAGTATTTCGTCGAGATGCTTACGGTTGGTGTCTGTGATAAAAATCTGGCCGAAAGTTGAGCCGGCCTCCTGCGATGATACGACAGCCATTATCTTTGCCACACGGTGTGCGTCGAGTTTGTCGAAGATATCGTCGAGAAGAAGCAGAGGCGACATCTTCACAGCTTCCTTAAGAAATTCATATTGGGCAAAGCGCAAAGCGATAGTATAGGTCTTTGCCTGACCCTGAGAAGCTGAACGCTTCACCGGCATACCCGACAGCGTCATCTCAATATCATCGCGATGCGGGCCGGCAGTGGTGTATTTCAGTATGGCATCACGCTGGCGCCTCTCACTCATCAGATCTGTGAGGCGTATTCCCTCCGTAGCAAGATGCGATTTATATTCAAGGCCGGGTGCCTCACCGTCACCCCCTATCATAGCGTAATATTTGCTGAATATCACCGCCAGCTTCTTTATCCATTCCCTGCGCACGCCGCAGATATAGTCAGCCGACATCTCCATACCCACTTCAAGGGCTTCAAAGAGAGCCGGATCCCCCACCCCGTCGCGCAGCAGGCGGTTGCGCTGCTCCAGCGAGTGGTTGTAGCGTATGAGCGAATCGAGATAGCGGGCGTCGGTCTGCGAAATCACCATATCCATAAACCGCCGCCTCTCCTCCCCCGTGCCGTCGATAAGTGACATATCGGCAGGCGAAACCATAACGAGCGGGAATTTGCCAATATGCTCGCTCAAACGCTGATACTCCTTACCTCCGCGCTTAAAGGATTTGCGTCTGCCTCTCTGCCAGCCAACAGCAATATCCTCCTCTACATCGTGGCGGATATAGTGTGCGGAAAGCATACCGAAGTCTTCATCCCGGTTTATAAGCATAGCGTCGGGGACACCGGTAAAACTTTTACAGAAGCTGAGATAGTACACGGCATCCAGAAGATTGCTCTTACCCATACCGTTATCGCCAAGAAAGCAGTTGGTATTAGGCGAGAAATCCAAAGATGCCTGACGTATATTCTTAAAATTATCTAATCGCAGACTTTTGAGTATCATAGTGTTTCTAACGTTCAGTATTAGTGTCAGTACGCTGCATTTGCGACAGTTGCATCATAGGCAATGAGAGAGTGTGGCGACCGCGGCGCACTATTATCGCTTCATTGGGGCATATCGACGTGCAATTCATACACATCACGCATCTCGAAATATCAACTACGTGGTCCTGCAGATTGATGCAGCACGATTTACACACATCCTCGCACTTACCGCAGTGGATACACTTGTCAGTATTAATGTCTACCCTATATATAGGCTGTCGAGAGAGCAAGCTAAGAAATCCGCCTGCCGGACAAACGGTATTGCACAGTAAGCGGCCGCGTTTCCACGCCAAAATACTTATGACAAACAGCAGGATGACAGCAAGAGCCAAACTGCCAAGTCCGATAGCCGCCGGACGGCAGATCGCCAGCATTATTTTCTTATAGATAGTATACGGGTCGGTAGCCTCCACCACAGCGGTAAGCCCTATCAGTAGACAGGCACCTACTATAACAGGAATTGGAAATCGCAGGCCATTCATAGGAGGGCTATAGCGGTAACGCTTTGAGGCACCTTTACTTAAACGGCGCCCCATATGTGCTCCTACATCCTGCAATGTGCCCAAAGGACACACTGAAGAGCAATAAATCCTGCCAAAAATTAGCGTAATCACTATCCACGTCACCAGCCAAGCCATCGAACCCATAAGGATAGCAGGCACAAGCTGCACGCGCATAAGGAATACGCCCAACCGCGTGACTCCGAACTCGGCATCAAGTATAGCCCATGTCAATAACGCTATAAAAGCTATCGACAAGCCCACACGGACGCGTTTCAGAGTCCTATACATTATGACTGACGGTGAAACTGATCGCGCACTGTGTCAACTACATTGATAATATAGTCGCCGGTCTTTTCGAGATCGTTGATGATATCCATATAGTAGATACCTGCCTGATATTCGTAATGATGCTCGTTGATATTGGGCACGTTGGCAGCACGCAGCTGGTTGCGCAGGTTGTTGATCTCACGCTCCTTATTATAGGAGTCGATAATCTCACGCTCGCTCACGTTCTCAACGTTTTTGAGCATGCGTACCATCATATCGGCCGCCTCTTCCACGTATTTGTACATCATATCGATATTATCGTATATCTCATCGTTGAATGTCACGTTAGAGGCAATCTTGCGAAGCATGATTTTGCTAACGCCATAGCACGAGTCGGCTATACTCTCTATCTCGCTCACCATATTAAGCATTGCGGCGATATGCAGCTTACTCTCGTTGGACAGACGCCCTTGAGCGCATCGGTTGAGGAAGTTGGCGATTTCAAGCTCCATACGATCGGAAATATCTTCGTACTTTTCAATACGCGACAGCAAAGTATTGAATTCCTCGCTGTTTTCCTGGGTATGTATCAACTCCTGCCCCATCTTTATCATGCGGCTTACTCGATCGGCATATAGGCTCATTTCCTTTTCAGCCTGGGCTATGTTAAGCTCGGATGCGCTGAGAAGACCCGAAGAGATGTATTTGAGAGCAAATTCCTCCTCCTCGCTCTTGTGTTTGGCCGGGACAAGACGCTCTACAATCTTCACATAAAGATTGGTGAACCAAATCATGATCGCCACATTGACAAGATTAAAGGTGGTATGGAAAATCGAGAGACCGAACGACACGCTCGACTGCATTTTCTCTACCGCAGGCACGAGACTGGCATCGTTGAGCACTCCTCCATTGAACAAGTTGTTATAGTCATGCGGATTAGTCTGTGCGAGATTCTTTACAAAACCGAATAGCTGCTCCGGATCGCCCTGCCCTATCTCTTCGGTGAGCCAGGCATTGAAATGAGCGAAGGGAATAAAGATTGCAAGACACCACACTGTACCTAAGACATTAAAGAGCAAGTGGCCCATAGCTGTGCGCTTGGCTGCGATATTACCGCTCATTGATGCAAGAATAGGAGTGACGGTAGTACCGATATTAGATCCAAGCACCACTGCGCACGCCAAACTGTAGTCAATCCAGCCCTTAGTACACATTATAAGCACAATGGCAAAAGTAGCGGCAGATGACTGAATTACTATGGTGACAAGCAGACCAACCAACAGGAACACCACTACAGAGAAAAAGCCCATAGAGGCATATTTCTGCAGGAATGACAGCATTTCGGGATTACTTTGTAGATCAGGCACATAATTGCTTATCATGTCAAGGCCCATGAAGAGGAATGAGAAACCTATCAAAAATTCACCCATACTCTTCACTCTGCTCTTCTTGGAGAAAAGGAGCGGAATCGAGACACCTATAAGCGGAAGCACCGCCACAGATATATTCATCTTGAATCCGAAAAGGGCTATGACCCAAGCGGTAAATGTAGTACCCACATTGGCACCCATGATTACCGCCATTGACTGCGCCAACGTCATAAGACCGGCGTTTACAAAGCTCACCACCATCACCGTCGATGCCGACGAGCTCTGAATGAGGGCTGTAATGCCAAAACCTGTTAGCAGACCAGAAAATCTGTTGCGAGTCATCGCTGACAGTAGATTGCGCAGACGGTCGCCCGCAGCTTTCTGCAATCCTTCACTCATCACTTTCATACCGTAGAGGAAGAGCCCCACGGCGCCTAATAGGCCTAAGAAATCCAAGATACCGTAATCCATATACTATTTGGTGCCTTCGTTATTATATTTTTGCCACAAAGTTAAATATTCTTACGTTAATTTCAATAAATATATGCCACTTTTTTTAATAAAAAATTACATTCTTGCTATTCTGCGAGTAAATCAAGCGGGCGGATGAGTCTCATTTATTGTTTTTTTTGATATTTAAGTAGGTAGTTTCATGGAAAATCATTAATTTCGCAAAATAATCACGATTGAAATCATGAGAAAATATATCTTTTTAGCATTTTTGTTTACAGCTGTCGTTATTTCGGTAAGTGCTGAGAGTCTTAATGCGTTGCTTTACAGCGCAAAACACGGATCGTCAGATGCCATGAACCAACTTGGCGCAATGTACTATACCGGCAACGGCGCAGAACGCAACTTTGACGCAGCGCACTACTGGTGGAGCCGAGGCGCAATAATGGGCAATCCAAAGGCTATGGCCAACTTAGGCGTATGCTATCAGTTTGGTCGCGGCGCAAGATGCGACTCCGTTGAGGCCATGCGCCTTTACATATCCGCCATTGCAGCCGGACAGACAGAACTTCTGAAACAAAGAAGCAACAACGTGGCTTCCAACCCCTTTGACGCAATGCTCACCGCCACCTGCCAGCTCAAAGGCGTGGGCACGGAGGCAGATCCGGTGAAGGCGATTGAAAGTTTTACGGCAGCCGCTAACCTTGGATCAATAGATGGCATGCGCGGCGCAGGCGAGACCTATCTTGCGCTCGGCGACAGAAACAAGGCTCTCGAATATCTAAAAAAAGCCGCTGACAAAAGCGACGACAGAGCCGCATATCTTGCAGGAGACATAATGATTAAAAGCGGCTCGGGCACCGACAAGGGCATAGCCTATCTACGCAGAGCCGCCGAAAATGGCAATACCTCCGCTCAGGATGCCCTCGGACAGGCACTGATAAAGGGTGGCGGTGTAAGGCAGAACACATCCGAAGGATTGTCATGGTTGCGCAAATCGGCCCAAGGAGGCTGCGCGAAAGGCATGTGGGACTACGCCAATGCCCTCCTTGACAGCGACTTTGACTCTGCCCTATTCTGGTTCGGCGAGGCCGCTCAGGCCGGATATATGGATGAATTCAAGCAGCTTGCCAATAGCCTGAACGGCTCGTCAGATTTCCGCAATTATCTTGAAGGCATGCGTCTATACCTCGTAAACGGCGACTACGACAAAGCATCTGCATTTTTCAAGAAAGTGGAGAAGAACCGCAAGGAAGGCAGACTTATGAAAGCCATAGTTATGGCTGACGAAGCGAATCCCGAAGCAAACCCAAAAAAGGCTGTCGCCGAACTTCAGAAACTTGCATCAGCCTATCCAAAAGCCGCTGTAGTGCTGTCGCAGCTTTACGCCGAAGGACGAGGAGTGAAAAAAAGCTATAGCAAAGCTCTGTCAACACTGCGCTCGGCTGCCAACAACGGCTATGGTCCGGCTCAGGATGCTCTCGCCTCTCTGTATTTTACCGAAGAAGGACCGTCGTACTACCGACAGGCGGCCGAACTCTACACCAAAGCCGAGCACCAGCGCGCGCTCTCAGCCAAAGGCAAGGAGAACCTCAAACAGATTTACAGCAGTAACTTCCCAGTAGAACCCGAGACCTACAACGCTCTGATTGACTACCGACCTTCCGACGAGCACGTGAAAGCTCTGCTTTCCGGGAAAATAGACTGAGCTATTGTACCTCTTTTATCACTTTGAGCAAAGGATACCAGAGATAGCCTTTTACCCTTTTATATCCCATAGATCTGAGAATCTTCATGTAGCGTCGCACCTGCCAATGATGCGTCTTATCTTCTTCTGACGTGAATTTATAGTCTACCACCTCAGCCGACCCGTCATGATGCAGCACAAGTCGGTCAAGACGACGCACTTGTTTGCCTTCTGGCTCTTCAGGCAAATAGACCGATTGCTCCGTAAGAACTCTCGCATCACGACTGAACCATCGGCTTATGGTCTCATTTGACAAATCTATCATATCATTTATCATCAATTTAAGATCTGCCATTTCAGATGCTGACAGACTCATGCGCATGGCCGTATATCTCACGGCTTGGTCAATATCCGCATAGTTTTCTACCATCGACAATGTGTCATGCAGCATGATGCCGCGCATACGCGCTTCTTCGTCATGATAAGTCTCAACCTCCTGCGTCTCTATGCCTTCCTCCTGTATATCCGAGTCGAGATCAAGCATATCTTCCACCTTTGTCAGCACTTCGGCTCCGGAATGATAGTGCACCTTGTACTCGGGCAGATCTATCAAGGTTGCTTTATTTTCCTTTTCACCCTGATGCTGTTCCTTTACAGTCGGTTCACCCATCTTGAAATGCCCGGTAGCGGGATCAAAATACTCTTTAAGATTGCAAAGACGGCTGTCTGCATCATCCACCGAAGCCGACATAGCATCGAATATATATTGCCCTATTCCATTTTTCGGCTCATAATAGACTGACAGTTCGGCGGCGGCACGTGTATATGCCACATAGGTCATATTCATCGTATCCTCAGTACGCTCTCGCATATCCACTACATATGCATCATGAAACGGCGATGCCTCATAGGAGTGGATTTTGTCTAACGTAATGTGGAGTGCAGGCGGACACAACTCCGGGTCGATGCCCGGGAGTGTCGGGAATTCTCTCCATTGGCCTCGATTTCTACCGTTCTCCGACCAAGAGCCGAACGGGATATGCACACAGTCAAACTCAAGACCTTTAGACTTGTGTATTGTCATCACTTTCACAGCATCCATATAGGGCGATGACGAAATGGCGAGCTTGTCCTTCTTATGCTCCCAATACAACAGGAATGCATTTATAGAAGGATTGTAGCGGCTACAATAGTCAGTCACAAAATCCTGAAAAGCATTTAGATACGCAAGTTGCTTAGTGCGGTCAGCCGCGGTGAGCTGCTCTTTTATTATAGTCTCTATCAGAGCCGGGAGAGTAGAAGCTTTTCTGCCCTTTATGGCTTCAATGCCCACAGGGAGTTCAGTGGATTGCTTGGGGTCGGCGGCAGCCTCCAATGCGCATTCCACCGACATGCCTTTACTTCTGAAAAACTCGAAGCGGCTCATCGTCATTGCCAATTCCGACGGCGTGGGATATCGACTTGCTCTCTCAGTCTGTCGGGGTGTAGTAGCAGTATTGGCCAATAACTTGAGCACACCGATTATCAGCTGTACAGCCGGCGACTTCTTAACATATAGAGCCTCGTCGGACAATACCGGGATATCAGGATAATTCTCGAGAAGATAGTTCACCACAACAGCTGCCTTATCATTGGTATTTACGAGTATGGCAATATCGTGCCAATCATAGTGGCCATCCCTGTGCTGGCGTATTATATTTTCTGCCATAGCATAAAGGGAGTCAGTTGTAGTGCCATCACTTATCTTAGGTTCTGATCCTTCTACTACAGGCATAAAGGTGACATATCCTCGTTTGGCTTCTTTTTTTATATCCTGCACCACGTTCTCAAATCCCACAACATTATGAGATTTTGACATTTGGCGGAATAGGGAATTATTAAAGCACACCACTTCCTTGGCACTGCGATAGTTGGTGTTTTCTCCCGGATTTCCTCCGGCTATGCGTGTGTCAAATCTCGGTGCCGGGAAATCTTCTTCCTCTACCTTATGATGCAGAAGCGACGAGTCGGAGTTACGGAATCGGTAGATCGACTGCTTTTCATCACCGATTATCAGGCTGTCGCATCCCAAGCCTAAGCCGTTGGCCACCAAAGGCATAAGATTGTGCCATTGCATCTGCGAAGTATCTTGAAATTCGTCTATTAGGAAATTCTGGAGCATCATGCCAAGACGCTCGTATATGAATGGAGTTTCCTCCTTGCCTATGATGCGACTTAGCAAATGGTTGGTCTCAGACAAAAGAACGGTATTGTTCTCCACCGCAAAATTATCGAGGTAGCTCCACGCAAATCCGAGAAGACCCAGACCATCAATATTTTCCATAATGGCATTGAGCGTATAATACTCCACATACTTATTACGTATTGCAGTAAGGGTGTCGGTATATTGAGCACGGTGAGCATCGGTTACGTTGCTACTTTTCTTAAATGGATCCGTTTCGCCGCTGATTACCTTCTCTATGCTATTACTATGTATTATCTCTTTGCGAAGCACCTCTTTACCCTCGCGGAAAGCTCCTGGAATAAGTTTGTTGGGGACCAAACTAACTTTAAGTTCCTTAGCCACTCCATCGGCATCAAGCTGGCGGACAAGATTGCGGGCAAGAGTTGCCACGTCGCCCAAAATATCTTTTTGACGCTGATCTATGCTGCTTGTCAATGCCGACAGTTTCGATTTATTCGATAAATATTCGCGCATACTCTCGGCATAAGGCTTGAATTTCTCATCGCAGATTTTCGACACAAGCTCAACAAGCGCACTGTGCAGGCCCGATTTGCGGTTTAAGAAATTCGTTTTGTTCCCGCTGCGCAGCTTACGCACGAGATAACTGTAAAGCCAATCGCCAAAAGCAGAATTGCTCACGTTATTGTTGTTGAAATCATCGAGCATTGTGCCCATCGACGTCTGCACCACTGTCATGTCATTCAACTCGATATTAAAGTCGCCCTGACGATCGAGTTCGCGTGCGAAGGTGCGAAGCACTCGCTGAAAGAAGGAGTCGATCGTCGTGACGTTAAATGAGTGGTAGTCATAGAGCAACTGACGCAAAGCCGTGGCTGCGGTTTCGGCCAGCTCATGGCGTGTGCAGCCGTACAGCTGGCAAAGCGCCGAGGCGTAATTCGCGTCTTTGGCTTCCTTCGGAGGCACCATCGACAGAGCGTCAAGCTCTTTGATTATCCTGCGCTTCATCTCCTCAGTGGCCTTATTAGTAAAGGTAATGGCGAGGATATGACGGTGTTTGTTGGATATCGGCGCCCCTATAGGCGAATACTTAGCCGAATTAAGGAAATATTTATCACTCCCCTGCTTTTTCATACCGAGGAGTGTGCGAATAAATTCATAGGCAAGCGTATACGTCTTGCCTGATCCTGCCGAAGCTTTATATATTTTAAGCATCTGAAAACTACTTAACTTTATAGCCTAATTGTCTGAGAATATCTTTGACCTGAGCCATCCTGTCGCCTTGCACGAGGATTTCGCCTCCGCGCGACGATCCCCCTGTGGCCAGTCTGCGCTTCAGTGTGGCAGCCAGTTCGCCGGCTCGCCCATCGTCAATGTCGAATCCGGATATTATAGTTGCCGTCTTGCCGGCACGCTTCTTGTCGAGAGTCACGGCAAGATGTGGAAGGGTCTTGGAGGTAGGTGCCACAGCCTCCTCCGGCTCCGGCACATAGTCTTCGGGCAGAAGTGCTCCGAGTGCGTCTTTCCAATCGCTTTTCATTTCTCAATTCTTTGCGTTACGAATTGATTTCCTCATCAAAGTCACGGTCGGAGAGATCCACAGGCGTTTTGAGTATCTGCGATACCTCGCGTATAGCGTTCACCACACTTTGGCTTTCGATATCAAGACTATTGATGTACATTTCGAGAGAGTCGCTATCAGCGTTAAGCTCCACTGCTTTGTCATAGCACTCCGTTGCGGTCATCATATAATTATGATTGTTTGACGATTCTGAGGCCTTTGCATAAATAATGGCCACACGGCACATCTGTGTGGAGTTGAGGGAGGAGGCTGTGGAATCGGTAAGTACCTCACAACTGCTTAATGCAACGTCAATATTTCCGGCCTGCAGCTCACATTCGGCTTGCTGAAGTTCGGACTCTGCATCTACTTTATCACACGACACAAAAGACACCAAAATGAAGATGATAAAAAAGGACAAGAGGTTTTTCATGTTGGCTTGGTTATATAACACTTTATCTTAAAAATACACAAATTTCATTTCTTCTCACAAAGATACACGTTTTTATCTTACCAAACAAATTTTTTAAATAAAAAACGCCCTCCCTGCATCGGGAAGGCGTTATTATTAGCATTTATGCACCTATTAGAGCTGAGGACCAGCTGCCACGAGAGCCTTGCCGGCTTCGTTGTTGGTGTATTTAGTGAAGTTCTTGATAAAGCGTGCTGCGAGGTCGTTAGCCTTGGTGTTCCAGTCTTCAACGTTTGCGTAAGTGTCGCGCGGGTCAAGGATCTCGGTTGCTACGCCTTTAAGCTCTGTGGGTATCTCGAAATCGAAGATGGGGAGCTTCTTGGTGGGAGCGGTGAGGATATCGCCGTTGAGGATAGCGTCGATGATGCCGCGTGTGTCACGAATAGAGATACGCTTGCCTGTACCGTTCCAGCCTGTGTTCACGAGGTAAGCCTTAGCGCCGCTCTCTTCCATACGCTTAACGAGTTCTTCAGCGTATTTTGTGGGGTGGAGCTCAAGGAATGCCTGGCCAAAGCAAGCTGAGAAGGTGGGAGTGGGCTCTGTGATGCCGCGCTCTGTACCGGCGAGCTTAGCGGTGAAGCCAGAAAGGAAGTAGTATTTTGTCTGCTCGGGGGTCAGGATAGACACGGGAGGAAGCACGCCGAATGCGTCAGCTGAAAGGAAGATAACGTTCTTAGCGGCAGGACCTTCAGAGAGAGGACGCACGATCTTCTCGATGTGATCGATAGGATAAGAAACGCGTGTGTTCTCAGTCACGCTCTTGTCAGCAAAGTCGATTGTGCCTTCTACGTCCACAGTCACGTTCTCAAGAAGAGCGTCACGA
>CAZJKZ010000014.1:0-54210 GCA_964546885.1 uncultured Bacteroides sp. | reverse complement strand
TATGGATATTAAGTGATTGATATTCAATAATTAAATATCTCTTCAACGAGGAGGAGTATTAATCCCCTTATCGCGTATAAATAAAAGACATTCAATCGGATAAACAATTGAGATTTGTTTATCCGATTGATTTGTTTGTATAATAGGCCAAATATACAAACAAATTCCGATTTTTCAAGTCACTGATATTCAATAGTCTTCAATAGAGCTTTTTCTTACTGAGTTCACTATTCGGAGTTTGTTTGGCCAAACTCTATAACTTTATCCTACCTTTGTGACTGAGCATGATATTCTAACTTGTTTTTTCTTCTTAGCAAAAAAGTTAGAATCACTTCATTGAATAATAAAGAAAAAATATTAACTTTGTGGAAGAAACTTATAAAGTTAAATGACCATGAAAAGTGTGGCATATAATGAGGCAATGGATTATGCACTCGAAGTATTGAAAGCAGTAAAGGAAAGTGGATATGAGATGGATTATCCACTGGAGCAGTTTGTGAACGCATCCATCCGCATTGGTGCAAATCTTGCAAGAGCGGAGGTCTCAATGGATCCGGAAGATCAGGCAGAAGAATATAGGGAAGCTCAGAGAAATGCCTATCGATCTATTTACTGGGGAGATATTTTAGGTCATCTTGAAGAATATAATCGCATCCCTTTTGAATCACTTCGCAGGAAATGCGAAAGTGTATACGCAATTCTTTGTGAACGAGTAGATGATATAGAACATCAAAGACAATAGTTATATAATACCACAATGAAACCCTATCAAGAATATATAGACTTGTTTCATTCATTGATTGAACACTCTGAGAACGAGGTTGTGGAGTTTAAGAAAGCGGAACGTAATTTTGATATCGACGATCTCGGAAAATATTTCTCGGCATTAAGCAATGAGGCAAATCTACGTGGATTGGATTTTGCTTGGCTCATTATGGGGTATCACGAACCATCCCATACAATCATCGGCACTACATTTAAAAATAGTGAGGAGGGTCTGAATAAACTGAAACACGATATTGGACTTAACTCTACAGATAAACTAACATTTCGGGATATTATTCCAATATCGATTGAGGGTAAGCGCCTCCTTATGTTCAAGATTCCAGCTGCTCCAAGAAATATAGTTGTTAAATGGAAAGGAGTCGCTTATGGTAGAAATGGGGAGAGTCTTGTTCCTTTGAACGAATCAAAATCTGATGAAATCAGATTTCAGTCTCCGAGACCAGATTGGTCTGCAGAACTTGTTCCAACTGCTACCATTGGAGACCTTGATGAACTTGCTCTTGCAACTGCCCGAATTATGTATAAGAAAGTACATAGTTCCACCATACCGGCAAGCGAAGTTGATGGATGGACAACAGAGGAATTCCTTTGTCACAGCGAAATGATGCGAGATGGGAAATTGACAAGAGCCGCGATATTGCTTCTTGGCAATCCGTTAGCCTTACAGAAGATTCATCCGGCTAATACTCAGATTACATGGGTATGGAAAGATAAGGATGGTGATGTAGTTGACTACGAGCATTTCTCGATTCCTTATATTCTTACTGTGGATAAGATATTTGGGAAGATTCGTAATAAGACTATGCGGGAATTGCCGGGAGGAACACTATTTCCTGATACAATGAAGCAGTATGAGGATTACTCAATCCGCGAGGCTCTTCATAATTGCATCGCGCATCAGGACTACACACTGGGAGGAAGAATAACTGTGGTTGAGAATGAGGGTTATTTATTTTACAGTAATAAAGGATCCTTCATCCCAAAAACTATTGAGAAGGTTCTTAAAAATAAGGGGCCTCAATCCGAATACCGCAATACCTGTTTGGCTCATGGAATGGTTCATTTCAATATGATTGATACCGTTGGAAGAGGTATTCCAAAGATGTTTAATGAGCAGCGTCGCAGATTCTTCCCAATGCCGGAATATGAGATAGACACTGGAAACAAATCGGTCAGTGTTACTATTTACGGTATCTCAAGCAATGATGAATATACGGATTTGCTGAAGAGCGACTCCTCGCTTAGTCTTATGGAATGTCTTTGGCTTGATGCTGTCAGACGTCATAAGCCAATAACAAAGGAAGCCGCTAAACATCTAAAAGAGCGTAACCTTATTGAAGGTAAAGCTCCGAGATATAATATCGCATTATCAGTAGCACAGAAAGCTCAACAGATAGCTCATTATACTAAAGAGACGGGACTTAATAAAACGGCAATTATTAAATTAGTGTTGCAATTAGGAGTAAATTCAGGTAAGATAGGATTCAAAAGGTCTGATGTCCTTGAATTGCTGGAACCAAGTCTTCCAGCTAACATGACAAAAACTCAGAAACTCAATCATGTTTCAAATATGCTAAGGAGTATGCAAACCTCAGAATTACTATCTAAAACAGATAATGGAAGAAGATGGATAATAACTGATAAAGGAAGACAAGAGATTTAGATTACGCGTAAATACGCGTAAATACGTGTAAATACGTGTAAATACGCGTAAATACGCGTAATCATATATGTTGAATCTTCCTCATCAAAATAACTAAAATGGACCGTATAAGTTTAATAAATAATTATTCTCGTTTTGACACCCCTGATATTGCAGAGCGTATTGCAGAAAAAAATCAATAAATACATAGAATATGATGGGATAGAATATCTTCCAGGCAGAGAAATTCATGGTCGGCATACCGGACACCTTGACATTTCATCGGGAGGTTTCCGTAATGTATATGATTTCTTATGGCCCGTATTGAATATGTGTCGAGTTGATTGTAATGGAGAGGTCTCATCTGATTTAAGAAAAATAGAAAAACACTTGGATAATTGGAGAAAGTCTCTCCAAACTGTTCCTGATGACGAGCTCGAATATATTGGAGAAGCTTACTTTACCGAAGATGATGACTTGTATGCTTTTCGTAGTGCCGCATATAATGCAGAATTGGATGGATTCATGAAATTGGACTCTCCCTCAGTTGAAGAAATCGTTGCCCATGAAGAAGCTTGTGAAGAAATATGGAATCTTTCTTCCGAAAACAGTTTGCTTACAGCAGGAGTAGAGGCTGCTGAAGTTTCAGATAATATAGACGAACAAGAAGATAATGCCTCCGATTCATCTTTCCATCGGGAATACGACTCTGATGGTTATCCCATTTACACAGACGAGGAGATTGAAATCTACGAGCAGGCTATTGAGGATATGGATAAAAAACGTGATTCATTCTTGAATAGATGCAGAGACATCTTCTACACTGAGGGTAAAGAAGCACTTCATGAATATCTTACTTATATCGAAGAATATAGCAGTAAGCAAAATGGCTACGACTCTTTTGATGATCCCAATTATTTCGCCGAATATGAAATACGGGAAATAAGAGAACGCTTTGAAGTCTGGGATGAGGAAAAGGAAAGGCTCAAAAGGGAGAAGATGTGGGAAGAGATGCAGAAATCCGTGGATGAGTATTGGAATGATCCTAATCGTGAACAAAGATGCGATTGGGTTAGCCCTACTCTTGTCGAAGACATGAAGGATTATTTTGAAGAGAGCCACGATAAACCTTCGTTTGCTGTATTTGTATCCTTGATTCGTAGAGGAGAATTTGGTATTCTTCCAGAAGATTATGATGGCTTGGCACTTCCTGGCGACCCTGGTTATTATGGAGAATAGAAACCAAAAATTTTGAATATGTAAAGAGTTTATGTGTTAATTACTTTTCTATTTCATTAGAACAAGGAATGGCATGGGAAATCAGATACGCATATAACACCCGACCAGCTTTCATGGACGAACTCCGTCAAATCAACATTGACCGTTAATGGACGATCAGAGTTCAAATACCAAATGCTGTCTTATGCGGTCGGCTGTTAAATTACGAGGTACAATAAGAAATTATCAAATTAAGATATTCCCTTCAAATGCTTTGCTTCCGACACCAGTAATGAAGTATGACCAACGGTCATTGCTTGAGGGGCTTCATAATTGCATTCTTCATCAAGATTATTCAAGAGGTGAGCGAATAATTGTTACAGAAAGTGCTGATAGCGTAATGTTTCAGAATGCGGGTTCTTTCTATGAAGGTAAATATGAAGATTATGTTGATGGAAAGAAGACACCAACACAATACCGTAATCCGTTCTTGCAGAATGCAATGGTCAATCTCAATATGATTGACAGTCAAGGATTCGGTATACATGACATGTTCGAAAATCAACGTTCGCGATTTCTTCCTATGCCGGATTATGATAGGTCAACAGACAAGCATGTTATTATGGTTATGCCAGGACAAGTTATTAATGAGGAATATTCTACAGCATTGATGGAGAACACTTCTCTTGATCTGACTACAGTTTCTCCTCGACCGTGCACATCGGAATAAACCGATAAGCAAAGAAGCTAGAACAAGACTCCGTGAACTCAATCTTATATCCACATATAATTATTAGTCGGAAGATAGCGCAGATAACGCATAAAGAGGCAGAGTATACCGTTCTTAAAGGATTTGATGATGAATTTTGTAGGGATTTAGTCCTCAAATCTCTTCGTGAACATACTCGGTTAAAAAGGTCCCAGATTAATGAGTTGCTTTTAAAACCACTCCCTGATGTCCTAGATGAACGACAGAAAAATAATCATATCGACTATCTTCTAAAAAGACTTCGAAAGGAGAGTAAGATTCATGTAGGACCCAATAGGTATTGGGAATTAGGACCTCTATAATAAAACTGCAGTGAAAATAATTAAGTTAGGATAGATTCTACATCTAAGCAAAGAATCCGAATCATTCCGTGAACTTTCCATAAGAAATTCCGTGAATAGATTTCATTAAAATGCTTATATCTCAATTCAATATGAGATATTGAATAAATGTATTTTCCGTGAACTTTCCATAAAATTCCGACAACTTTCTATACGAAGAAATAGGTACAGGTAACCATGGTTCGTTTGTATAGGAATATTCCTGGTTGGCCTTTTATGGTCTGTAATGGCAAAAATGTTTGTATATAAATAGGACTGATTGTTATAAAATATTGACAATCAATTTGTATCATTTTCTTCAACGAGGAGGAATATTGATCCCCTTATTGCCTATAAATAAAAGACTTTCAATCGGATAAACAATTGGGATTTGTTTATCCGATTGATTTGTTTATATAATAGGCCAAATATACAAACAAATTCCGACTTTTAAAGTCACTGATATTCAATAGTCTTCAATAGAGCTTTTTCTTACTGAGTTCACTATTCGGAGTTTGTTTGGCCAAACTCTATAACTTTATCCTACCTTTGTGAATGAGCATGATATTCTAACCTGTTTTTTCTTCTTATTCAGCAAAAAAGTTAGAGTCACTTCATTGAATAATCAAGAAAAAATATTAACTTTGTGAAGTAAACTGATAAAGCTAAAAGACCATGAAAAGTCCGGCATATAATAAGGCAATGGATTATGCTCTCGCAGTTTTGAAAGCAGTAAAAGAAAGCGGATATGAGATGGATTATCCGCTGGAGCAATTCGTGAATGTATCCATCCGTATCGGTGCAAATCTTGCAAGAGCGGAGGTCTCAATGGATACGGAAGATCAGGCAGAAGAATATAAGGAAGCAGCGAGAAATGCCTACCGGTCGATTTACTGGGGAGATATTTTAGGTCATCTTGAAGAATATAATCGCATCCCTTTTGAATCACTTCGCAGGAAATGCGAAAGTCTCCATGATATGAGCCAAAAGGAAGACATTGAGTTTGGGAACCTTCCTGGAGATTACGACGATTTAGCCTAAGCCGCAGGAATAATTTTTCATGCAACACCTCTTGAGAAAATGTCTTTTTGGAATAGAATTATAGATACAATTAACGGCACTAGAAGTATAAAGCCTCGTTCTGAGACTGTGGATATAGATTCATCACGCCACTGTTTTGTGGATGTAGAGGTTGGAGTACATGATAATAAGATTCATGATATAGGAGCCATTAGATTTGACGGTGCGGTATATCATTATCATGAAAAGCGAGAGTTGATGACCTTTCTCAAGAATGTGAAGTTTATTTGTGGTCATAATATTATCCATCATGATGCCAAATATTTGTTTGGTGACAGCAAACACCCCTTCATTTTGGTTGACACTCTGTTTTTGTCACCATTGCTTTTCCCTGAACGCCCTTACCATCGTTTGGTGAAAGACGATAAGCTTATAATCGATCAACTTAATAATCCTGTAAATGATTGCGAGAAAGCTCGTGACCTACTTATGGATGAAGTGGCTCGTTGGGAAGGGCTTTCAGCTTCTAAGAAGAAGATATTTACAACTCTTCTCCAAGGGATAGCCGAATTTAATGGATTCTTAGTTTTTGTGAATGCTAAAGGTGGGCCAAAAGAATCCTTGGCAGAACAGATCCGTACAGAATATAAAGATAAGATTTGCCAACATGCCAATATAGAAAATGTAATACAGAAGTACCCCAGTGAACTGGCCTATGCACTTACGTTGATAGACACTACCGATCATCGGTCCTTAACCCCATCATGGGTGCTTCATAATTTCCCAAATGTTGAGAATATTGTGCGTCTTCTACGGGATACAAAATGCAGCGAAGGGTGTGTATATTGCAATAACGAACTCGATGCACATGTTAATCTCAGTCGATTTTTCGGATTTGATAAGTTTCGCACATATGATGGTGAACCTCTCCAAGAGAATGCTGTAAGAGCGGCTGTAGAGCATAAATCATTATTGGCAATTTTCCCTACGGGAGGAGGCAAATCGCTGACATTTCAGTTGCCTGCGTTAATGGAAGGACGTTCTGTTCATGGTCTTACAGTTATCATCTCTCCTTTGCAGTCTTTGATGAAAGATCAAGTCGATAATCTGGCTGAAAGGGGAATAACAGATGCTGTCACGATCAATGGTTTGCTCGATCCCATAAGCCGTGCAGAGGCTATTAAGCGAGTGATAGATGGAGATGCCTCCCTGCTATACATTTCTCCGGAAATGCTTCGGTCGAAGACGATTGAGAAAATATTGTTGGCCCGTCATCTGGTGCGGATTGTAATTGACGAAGCCCATTGCTTCTCCTCATGGGGTCAGGATTTTAGGGTAGACTATCTATATATCGGGAAGTTCATAAGCCAGTACCAGAAGAAAAAATCGAGTTGTGAAAGTATACCGATATCCTGTTTCACGGCAACTGCTAAGCAGAAAGTCATACAAGACATCTGCGACTACTTTAAGACGACTCTAAACATTAATCTTCAAATTTTTGCTTCGTCAGCCACTCGTAAAAACCTGCATTATTCTGTCATACATGTAGATACGGATGAAGAGAAATACATGCGATTACGCTCACTGATTGCAGAATCAACTTGTCCTACCATTGTGTATGTATCTCGGACCAAACGTACAAGACAATTGGCAGAGAAACTTACTCGTGATGGGTTAAAGGCTCTTCCATTTGATGGCAAGACGCGTGTTGAAGACAAGATTGCCAATCAAGAAGCATTCATGAACGACAAAGTACGAATAATTGTGGCAACCTCAGCATTTGGAATGGGTGTTGACAAAAAAGATGTGGGACTGGTCATACATTATGATATTTCTGATTCGTTAGAGAATTATGTCCAGGAAGCAGGCCGTGCCGGTCGCGACCCTCATTTGGAGGCCCGGTGTTTCGTATTATATAGTGATGCAGATCTTGATAAGCATTTTATTCTGCTCAATCAGTCTAAACTAAGTATTAGTGAAATCCAACAGGTATGGAAAGCAGTTAAGGATTTGACCAAGCAACGTATGCGTGTGTGCTGCTCTGCCTTGGAGATTGCTCGACAAGCTGGTTGGGACGACTCGGTAGCTGATATCGAGACGCGTGTGCGGACGGCATTGGCCGCCCTTGAACAAGCTGGATATTTGGAGCGTGGAAACAATGTTCCTCATGTATATGCCACAGGTATAACGGTAAAAAACATGGAAGAAGCCAGGAGGCGCATTACGGAATCCGCGCTTTTTGAAAACGAGGAAATAGAGAAAGCAGTGCGAATCATAAAATCGTTGATATCCCAGAAGTATACTGCAAAAGGCCGCGATGCAGAAGCGGAATCGCGCATTGATTATCTGGCGGACATTCTTGGGCTTAGCAAGAGTGAGGTAATCTCCAGCGTGGTAAGGATGCGCCAAGAAGGTATTCTTGCCGACACAAAAGACATTTCTGCATATCTGCATGATACCGGGGATTCAGAAAACAAATCGAAACGACTGTTGGAACGTTTTTCGAAGCTAGAAAGATACATTCTCGGACATGTGTCTTCTGAAGTATCTCGTATATCCTATAAGCAGCTTAACGACAATGCTCAAAAAGAAGGCGTTGACACCGCAACAGAAAAAGATATCCGCACATTATTATTTTTTCTGACCATCAAGGGCTACACTTGCAAGAAAGAAGATGGTGCCAACAATATTGAGCTATCGTCTCAAGCTGATTTGACTGCTACCATGAAACGGTTTGAGAAACGAATGGAAATATGTCAGTTTACAATTGGTTGGTTGTATAGGCTTACTGTCCGTAATGTTGAAGCTTGCAAGGTAAATAATGAGGTGCGATTCTCAGTAGTGGCGTTGCTGAATGATTTGAAAATATCCGGCAATAACCTTATGGAATCTATGAGCGATATACAACTTGAAGATGTCGAGGAAGCATTACTCTATTTGTCAAAAATCGGAGCACTGAAACTTGAGGGTGGATTCCTTGTGCTCTATAACGCTATGGATATCCAGCGTATCAAAGATAACAGATCACGATACAAACAAGACGATTACCGCATGCTCTGCGAGTTTTATAAGCAAAAAATTCAGCAAATTCATATCGTTGGCGAATATGCTAATCTGATGGTGCGAGACTATAATGCTGCCTTGCAATATGTCTCTGATTACTTTCAGATGGACTATAAGCGGTTTGTTTCAAAATATTTCAAAGGGGAGCGCATACGTGAGATTGAGCGTAATGTCACTCCCGAGAAGTATAATCATATCTTCGGAGCCCTATCAGAGAAACAGATGGAAATTATCTCCGATAAGGAATCTCATTGTATAGTAGTAGCTGCTGGGCCAGGTAGTGGAAAAACACGTGTCTTGGTACATAAACTCGCCTCGTTGCTTTTGCTTGAAGATGTCAAGCATGAACAGCTTTTGATGCTTACTTTTTCACGTGCGGCTGCTACTGAATTCAAGCAGCGGTTGTTGAGGCTTATCGGGAATGCTGCCCACTTTGTAGAGATAAAGACATTTCATTCCTATTGTTTCGACTTGTTGGGTAGAATTGGCAGTCTTGATGGCGCTAAAGGAGTAGTGGCAGAGGCGGCACTGATGATTGCAAGTGGAGAGGTGGAGCCGAATCGTATAGCCAAGACCGTCTTGGTCATTGACGAAGCTCAGGATATGAGCTCTGAGGAATATGCGTTGCTGAGTGCTCTTATGACATTCAACGAAGAGATGCGCGTAATTGCTGTTGGAGATGATGATCAGAATATATTTGAGTTTAGAGGTTCAGACTCACGCTACATGACTCAACTTCTGAGAGAATCTAATGCTCGGTTGATTGAAATGACAGAGAATTACCGAAGTTCATGTCACGTCGTTGATTTTGCCAATGCACTTGCAAATGGAATTACGGGAAGGATGAAGACAGCTCCTATTGTATCAATGAATCGTAAAGAAGGAGGTGTATTTATACGTCATTACGCCGCCAATATGCTCTATCAGCCTCTTGTAGATGATTTGTTGCTTCATCGTCGTAAAGGGTCCATTTGCGTATTGACTCAGACAAATGAAGAGGCTGTAATTCTGGTGGCATTATTGCGAAAATATGGATTGAATAGCAAATTGGTGCAAAGTATGGATGGATTTAGATTCTGGAATATGGCTGAAGTGCGGATGTTTCTGAAGCAAATCGACTATTCCCCTAAGTCTCCGATTATACCTGATGATATATGGGAAAAGGCAAAACATAAGACCTTTGCAATGTATGCCAATTCATCAAGTCTGCATTATCTACAGCGATGTCTTTCATTATTCGAGCAGACAAATAAGGTGAAATATCTTACCGACTTTAAGGAGTTTGTTTTCGAGTCCTCTATTGAAGACTTTTGTGATCTTTCTGGTGCAGATGTAGTAGTATCTACTATTCACAAGGCCAAAGGTCGAGAGTTTGACGACGTATATATGCTCATAGCCAATTCTCAAAACATCCAAAATAAAGATCTCCGACGATATTATGTAGGAGCCACTAGAGCAAAAGAACGTTTGTTCATACATACCAATACTTCTCTTTTCAACCGGATGCCTTCTGATGAATATCTTTTATGCCAAGAAGAGTTTGGGATGCCCGATGAGGTAGTGCTTCAGTTGTCACACAAAGATGTAAACCTTAGTTTCTTTAAAACCAGAAAGAATGATATTCTTGCTCTAAGGGCAGGCCAGACACTTCGTTTTGCAGACAATTATCTGTATGAATTAAGTAGCGATAAGATTGTCGCCCAATTGTCGCAAAAGATGCAAGGCGAATTGCAAGGATGGTTTTCTAAAGGATATAAAGTAGTTTCTTCCACAATCCGATTTATCGTTGCGTGGCGTCCGAAAGATGCGCCCCAAGGCGAAAAAGAGCACGCAGTATTGCTTGGGGATCTAAATCTCAAGAAAAATGTATAAATTTTATTTTTTGTAAAAACAAGATGTATTTTTTAGTTTGATATTGCAATTTTTGAGCTCCGAGCTCAAATCAAGAATGCTATCTTATGAAAAAAGATATTTCTAACTAGTTGATGAATTAAGAAAAAGCATTAACTTTGTGGGAAATAAACGTTATATATTTATACTGAAAAGTTTTATTTATGTATTGCTACAAACATCCTGATAGGAGTGCGCTTACTATATGTACCTCGTGTGGGCGACGATTATGCAATGAATGTATGTCCCAAAAACTGGACTATGTGATATGTGTTATCAATATTATCTTAGAGGTAAAATAATAAAGGCTATAAAATATCTCGGTTTAATGGCAGAGGTAGCGCTAATGCTTCTTTGTCATTTGCAGACATTGGAGCAACTTCTTCCACGCATACTTATACTTATTTCGGCGTTGGTTATATACTATTTCGGTTATATGATTATTATTGATAGAGGATCTTTGTGTGTGGATTTAGCCCATAAGTTGCCGGAGATAGTGAGTTATCAACAGGAGTGCTGACTGCCCTATACTCAGCGTTTTGCAGTATATTTCTTCTGTGATAATCAAACCGTCTGACTCTATTTCCAAGATATTGAAATCATCGCTCTTATCTACGATGTCCAAAGAAGTATCCATATTCAAGTAATAGCTATCGTAATAAAATTGCTCAACCCACGACTCTTCACGATCGCAGCTTATGTTTTTTATATGATAAAAATAAAAACGCGCATATCTCCGATTTATCTAAAGCCACCATAGCGTGCATAGCGCCGACTGCCTCTTCTTTCGTGGGAAACTCAACTTGTCGGCAACTTATCTTTCAGTGATAAGAAGGGTAGCTGTCAACTATCACCCTTGTAAACTTATCTTTCCATTGCCTACTCTTCTCATAACTCCACACCTTTAGGCTGTAGTAGCTCGGTGCGTCAGGTTTCGGATGATTACGCACCATGTCTTCATACTCATCTATGGTCATAAGTCCATCGTCTAGCTTGTGATATCGGGCGACGGTTTCGATGAGCTTAAATAATTGTTGTTGTCCTTGCTCATTTAACACCCTTCCGAATGGATCTGATTTAAACATACGGATATCATCGTAGTTTTCTTCAATTCTCGGAATAATCATCTCACGATATTCCTGATCTAATGTTGTACAAAGGATGAAAATGTGAGAATATTGCCCACCGGGAATATCATAGAGGTTCCATCCGAGATAGGGATTCACAACAACGACTTCCCTCTCGTTATCCCAATAATCAAGCATAGGAAGATAACTGATTTTTCTCAAACCTTTACCGAATTTTGGCTTTATGCAGACTCTTATGCCTTAATCTACTGGATGAGTATATAATTATACACGCATCATCGTATGCTTAAATTAGATTTAATTCTCTACTCCGACTTCGACAAGTGGCTCATTTTCGTACTAGATGTCGATGCAGCACGGAATCTCAGGAAAATTTTTATTGTCCAATTGAATATTTTGCATTAACTTTGCTTATATAACGCGAAATGAATGATATATTTTCCGATGTTCTCGACTCATTATACAATGGAGAGCGAGACAGGAACTCAATAATATGAAAATCCTTTTTGTCTCCACCGGTAATGCCAGCCGTTTGGCAGCGGCGGAATCATGCTATAATGTAATAAAAGAACGCTATCTCTAATATCTTATGTCAACAAAAGCTATTTTAATCAGGAGAATAATCTGCGGCATTTTACTCGCTGCCATATTGATTTTCGTCGCCTGTCTTATCTTCGTCCCAAGACTATCCGACACATTATTTTTCAAAGACAAGTATAATAACGCCCATACGATTGATGAACAAGGCCGATTGAAGCCCCTTGAAACTCTTGTAAATGAGACGCTTACCGTCAAGGTTGAAGAAGAATCCGAAGAATATGAGGCAAAGCTTTGGATTGACACTGTAATGTATGCTGCCGGACATTCATTTGGCTATGAGGGTGATATAACGATGTGGGGAGGATGGTACTTTGATACTATCCCCGTAGGTGATGACATTATGTTGAGCTACGATTCTGTCGGACCAAGAAAATTAAAGTTGATCCTTGTGTCAAGGGAACTTATTGTCGATATGGCAGACCCGAATGCTCCAGATGAAATCAAGGCTTTTTTGGGACCATTAAAAGGATTCAAGAGATTTCATCAGGACTATGAGGAAATTCTTGATTCCATAGGAGATGAGGAGCATCCTTTGACCTGCACCGGCTATTATTCATTCACTGCTGACTATGCCGATACGTGTACCCAAAAAGCAGAATTAATCAATAAATTCTTGTATGATTTGTCTGGAATATCCAAAAGTGAAAAGACAAAAGTCCACGGCTTATCGAACATAAAGAATCTCTCTGATTTTCTTGCCAATAGGGCCTTTGAGAATTGGAAAAGAGGTGGTGACACGAATGAAAGTTCAAATGCGGAGAAACGAGAAATAAGGCTCCATGTTTACAATCACAACTTCGTCACTTACAGCATTTATGAGTATGACCGAATTGGAATAGGCCATGGAATGTACACTGCGCACTTTTCAACTCTCAACCTTTCGGCCGGCAAGAAACTTACCAATAAAAGTATCTTCAAGCCAAATGCTGTCGAGGAGGTAAAGAAGTTGCTGTTTGAGACTATGTTCAACGACAAGCGTTATCGAGAATGGAATAAGGAAATTGAATCACCTGAGGAAATAGAGGCGATAATATATGGCTGCCAATCGCCAGGCGGATTGCTTGAAGGAACAGAATGGGAAGAACGGAAAAAAGAAATCAAATTTGAACTACCAGAAGGTGCTTTGACAGTATCAGGTGTTGTCTTCTCCTTCCAACCATACGAAATCGACTGCTGGGCAGCCGGAGCCTTCCACTTCATCGTTCCCTACGAAAAACTAATGCCATATCTGACACAGGAAACTAAAACTCTTATAAGTTCCTATATCTAAGCCAAAAAGCGATGCCAATTAATTGGCATCGCTTTTTGGAGTGAAAAATTTTAAAGATTATTCGTGGCGAGAGCCGCGATCTTTGCGTGGACCACGGTCGCCGTCACGGCGAGGAGCGCGATCGCCACCACGGTCATTGTTGCGGTCGCGACGAGGACCACGATCGCCACGCTGCGGGCGTTGCGGCTCTACGTAGCCTTCCGGCTTCTCGGTGAGGGCACGCATTGACAAGCGATATTTGCCGGTCTTCTTGTCCACTTCGAGAAGTTTTACCGTTACTTCCTGACCTTCTTTTAGTCCGGTAGCCTCCATATTCTCGATGCGCTCCCAGGCTATTTCGGAGATGTGGAGCAAGCCTTCACGGTGAGGCATAAACTCTACGAAAGCTCCAAACTCCATAATCGACTTGATTGTGCCGGTGTAAACCTTGCCCTCCTCAGGGAGCTCAACAATAGCGTTAATCATGGCAAGAGCCTTGTCGATAGCAGCCTTGTTGGCAGCTGCCACTTCGATATGGCCGCCTTCGGGGATTTCGTCGATAGAGACAGTGGCACCGCTCTCCTCCTGTATACCCTGGATGATCTTTCCGCCCGGGCCAATGACAGCACCGATGAGATCCTTAGGAATAAGCATTGTGACAATGCGGGGCACATGGGGCTTGTAATCCTCACGAGGTGCTGGAATAGTCTCCTCTATAATATCGAGGATGTGCATACGTCCCTCCTTTGCCTGATTGAGAGCCTTCTCAAGGATTTCATAAGAAAGACCGTCGCACTTAATATCCATCTGTGTGGCGGTAATGCCTTCGCGTGTACCAGTCACCTTGAAGTCCATATCTCCGAGGTGGTCCTCGTCGCCAAGGATATCGCTCAATACAGCGTATTTAGAGCCGTCGGCATCAGTGATAAGACCCATAGCGATACCGCTGACGGGCTTCTTCATCTTCACGCCTGCATCGAGCAGTGCGAGAGTGCCGGCGCATACAGTGGCCATAGACGACGATCCGTTGGACTCAAGAATATCGCTTACCACACGGCATACATAGGGGAAGTCGTCGGGAAGCATGCTCTTGAGCGCGCGGTGGGCAAGATTGCCGTGACCGATTTCACGACGGCCCACGCCACGCTGCGCTTTGGCCTCGCCAGTTGAATAAGGCGGGAAGTTATAGTGAAGCAAGAAACGCTCGTTGCCTTGAATGAGCACCTCATCCACCATCTTCTCGTCGAGCTTTGTTCCGAGAGTCACTGTGGCAAGCGACTGTGTCTCACCACGAGTGAAGACAGCTGATCCGTGAGGTCCCGGAAGATAATCGACCTCGCACCAAATAGGACGGATATCAGTGGTCTTACGACCGTCAAGACGCACGCCTTCGTCGAGTATGCAACGACGCACAGCTTCGCGCTCCACATCATGATAGTAGCGTTTAACCAATGGAGCCTTCTCCTCCTGCTCCTCTTCGGGCAAAGAGTCGATATATTCCTGGCAAATAGCATCAAATGAATCCTGACGCCAGTGCTTGTCAGCACAACCGGCTTTTGCTACAGCGTAAGCCTTATCGTAGCACTTATCATGAACGTCCTTGCGGAGGTCTTCATCATTTACTTCGTGGCAATATTCGCGTTTTACAGTAGCACCGGCTTCCTCAGCGAGTTCTTTCTGAGCAACGCACATCGTCTTGATAGCGGCATGGGCAGCCTTAAGGGCTTCAAGAAGGTCGGCCTCGGAGGCTTCCTTCATCTCGCCCTCCACCATCATAATATTGTCGTAGGTAGCACCCACCATAAGTTCGAGGTCGGCTTTCTCAAGCTGCTCGTAGGTAGGATCAATCACAAACTTGCCATCTATACGAGCCACACGACATTCGCCGATAGGACCGTTGAAAGGAATATCGCTCACAGCGATAGCCGCCGAAGCAGCCAATCCGGCGAGAGCGTCGGGCATATCCACACCGTCAGCCGAGAACATAGTAACGTGCACGAAGGTGTCGGCATGATAATTATCAGGGAAAAGCGGACGGAGCACACGGTCGACAAGACGCGCTGTCAGGATTTCGTAATCGCTTGCTCTACCCTCACGCTTCAGGAATCCACCTGGGAAACGTCCTGCTGATGAAAATTTTTCCTTATACTCCACCTGCAGAGGCATGAAATCCACGCCTTCACCAGCCTCTTTGGCGGAAACTACTGTGGCGAGCAACATCGTGTTGCCCATACGCAGCTCCACCGCACCATCAGCCTGCTTAGCCAACTTGCCTGTCTCGAGAGTAATCTCGCGACCGTCGGGAAGAGTGATGGTCTTCTTAATTACATTCATAAAATATCTCTTTAATTTTTTATAACTTCTGAAATTCGTGCAAAGTTACGATTTTTTTTCGTATTAATATACATATTACAGCGATATTTCGATGTTTACAAGAAAATAAAATAGCGGACTCCACTTATTAACTTAAATTAAGTCAATGCCTGATTATTGGTCGATGAGTCTTGTTAAAGCTCGTTAAATCAATAACTTGTATTAAACTTATGGCAAATCAGGCAGTCAAACAACCGTAACGAGACAAAAAACGAATAATCATTTTCCTAAAAAATAAACAATATGAAGAAAACCATTTTAGCAGCAACTATCGTCCTTCTCAGCATCACAGGCTTCAACGCTTCCGCTCAAACCTCTAAGGCTTCCGACTCAAAAGCCAAGACCGAATGCCCAGCCAACTGCGACTGCGACAAGGCCTGCAAGAAAGGCAACGACAAATGCGCAAAAGACAAGAAAGGCAAGAAAGGCAACCGCGACCATGCATTACGCGCATTCCGCGGCATCGAGCTTAACGCCGACCAAAAAGCCAAACTCGAGGCTCTCAACGCCGAGAACAAGGCACGCAGAGAAGCTGCCAAGGCCGAGAGCAAGGCACGCAGAGAAGCTGCCAAAGCAGAAAACAAGGCACGCGGAGAAGCTGCCGACGCTCAGCGCCAGCAGATGAAGGCTGACCGCCAAAAGGCCAAAGACGCTTACATAGCCTCAGTAAAGACAATCCTCACCCCAGAGCAATTCGCTCAGTTCGAGAAAAACATGCAGCAGCCTTCAAAAGACAAGAAGCATGATAAGAACGGAAAGGACAACACCAAAAAGTCAAAGGGCCACGGCAAGAGAGGCGACGACAACAGCAAGCGTTCTCGCTCATAAAGCCAAGAACACGTAACCTACCTATATATTCCCAATGGGGGGAGCAGCCATTACCAAGCTGCTCCCCCCATTTATTTCTCCTCAAACGTCTATTGCAAAAGATCGCTCAATTTATCATAAGGCACAACCACCTGCAAAGCTCCGTCTACATAAGGGCCGATATCATAAGGCTGATAGCAAAACACCACGCCTGATTTGAGCAAACCGGGCTTAGGGATGGGGAGAGGCATGCCATAGAGATTGCTATTAATATATGACTTAACCTGAGACAAACTTGTGAGTTTATGTGCTGCCATATAGTCATCGTCGGCAGCAATCGACTCGTAGATCAACTCCCTCACCTGCTCCTCACAATCATCTTTGAAAAGAGAATTGTAGGTGACAGGGGCATTTTTCTCCAAATCGTATGACACAAAGCGAATCGCGTACATACCGTGCGCCCCACCCTTAAAGCCATAAAAATAATCCTCGTAGGTGAGATATTTGTCAGTTTTCTCGTACACCAGAATGCTGCGCGTGTCGGTGTACTGAAATTGCGACTCAGCCTTTTTGTACGAATCAAAGAAATTCTGCATCATCGTCTCCCCCATCTGTTTTATCGTGGGATCGCCCTTTACAGAATCGTCGAGACAGGTCTTGAGCCAACGGTTTATCGCATCCGAATTCTTAAACTTTTTTCTTGCCACTGCCACCGAATAAGCATACGCCGCCTTTTGTCCTATCTCATTGGTGCCGTAGACGTTTATCTGCGAGAAGCTTGGATACTGCGGATAAGCCACACGCAATTCTTCTATACTCGAAGGCATAGCAAAGTCCACAGTGACTGAGCCGAACACGTCCTTCACGGCATAATACCCTCTGCCAAGGCTATCCAGCGTGACCGTAGGACTATTGAGAAGCACTCCCTCCGGGCCATAAACTATGTGCTGGAGATAGTCAGAGTTGACTATATGCACGTAGGTGGCTTCCTCAGATGTATATAATGTGTCGGCTCTAAAATCGTCACCCATAATCAGGGCTGCGATTTCGCCGGGAATCACTGCCTTCTCTTTTTCGGACTCTCCTTTTTTAGAACGTCCGCATGCCGCCAAGCATAGCGCCAGAGCTAAAATATAAAAACAAAAAAAATACTTTTTCATCTTCTAAAAATTAAGTGTGCAAAAGTAGTAATTTAATCAATATATTCAATAAGAAATTTCATATTATTATCATATTTTATTAAATTTGCACTCCACAAAAAGAATAACAACATACAACAAATTTTCGGCCCAATAAAATTTAGGAATTGCAACCATAATGCTCCGAATTTTGTTTCTTAAAGTAAAAACTTACAATTATGGCAGATAGCAACTTCATTGATTATGTAAAGATACTTTGCCGTTCGGGCAAAGGTGGCGCAGGATGCTGCCACTTCCGTAGAGCAAAATATATACCAAAAGGCGGCCCTGACGGAGGCGACGGAGGCAGAGGAGGCAATATTGTACTCCGCGGCAATAAAAACATGTGGACTCTCCTTCCGCTGAAATACCGCAGACATATATTCGCCGGAAACGGACAACCCGGAGGCGCAGCCAACAGTATAGGAAAAGATGGCGAAGATGTGATAGTGGATGTACCCTGCGGGACAGTTGTTTTTGACGCAGAGACGGGCGACTATCTCGCCGAAGTGACCGATGACGGCCAGGAGCTAAAACTATTGAAAGGCGGTAGAGGCGGTAAAGGCAACTGGTTCTTCAAGAGCTCTACCAACCGCACTCCCCGATTTGCACAGCCGGGCGAACCAAGCATAGAGCGCAGTGTGATTCTCGAACTTAAACTCCTTGCCGATGTGGGCCTTGTAGGTCTTCCGAATGCCGGAAAATCCACCCTACTCTCAGCCTTATCTTCGGCGCGGCCTAAAATAGCCGACTACCCGTTTACCACTATGGAGCCTCAACTTGGCATCGTAAGCTACCGCGACAACCGATCGTTTGTCATGGCTGATATTCCCGGTATCATCGAGGGCGCCAGCGAAGGCAAAGGCTTAGGGTTACGATTCCTTCGCCATATCGAGCGCAATGCCGTGCTCTTGTTTATGGTGCCGGTAGATGCCGACGATATTGCCGGAGAATATCAGCTGCTGCTCAACGAGCTTGAAAAGTTCAACCCTCAACTAATGGACAAACACCGTATCCTTGCCATATCGAAATGCGATATGGTGGACGATGAAATGATTGAGGAGATACGCTCCACACTCCCGGAAGACGTGCCCACTGTATTTATCTCGGCAGTTACAGGATTTGGTCTTACCGAACTTAAGGATACACTCTGGCGTGCCATTACAGATGAGAACAATCGACTTGCCACACCGGACATAGCTCACAGATCTCTTGACTCGCAGCATCGTGTGCGCGAAGAGGATGAGTTTATCTTTGAGTACACCCCAACAGAGGAAGAAGCCGAAGACCTGCAATCGATTAATCCCGATTCGTGGGGCGAAGATGTTGACGGCTACGCATGGGATGAAGATCTCGAGCCAGAAGAGTGATTACTCTATTGGCTTGTTACTGCTCACCGAATAGCGGTGAAATATAGTAGCCGTGGGTGAAAACCCACGGTTCTCTTAATCGCTTCGCCTTCACCGACCGATTTATTGGTCGAATACGGAGTTGTTATTCAACCGATAAATCGGTTGAGGTGACGATAATATGCCTTCCGTGGGTTTCACCCACGGCTATATTATTAGGTGGCTACGCCACCTGCCAGCTCCTATTAATATTTAGGACATTCCCGCCAAGCTCGCCCCCCCTCCGGGAACTTATTGTTTACCAACGTTTCAAATTACGTTTTGACATCTTTTAATTTATTTTTGTTTAACAATTTATATAATATATGTACATAGAGGTGGTGCTCCCGGTGCCGGTAGGGTCAACATTCACTTACCGAGTGCCTGAAGATATGGCTTCAGATTTAAGCATAGGCTCGCGGGTGATTGTGCCTTTCGGCAAAAACAAATTTTATACAGGCATTGTGACAGGACTTGCCACAATGCCTGAAGCCATATACACCGTAAAAGAGGTGACCCACCTGCTCGATAAGAGTCCGGTGGTTCGCGCCCCACAGCTACGGTTATGGCAATGGATTTCGGAGTACTACCTTTGTGCTATAGGAGACGTGTACAAAGCCGCAGTGCCTTCAGGACTTAAGATAGAAAGCGAAACAAAATTTGAAGTCAATCCAGACCTTTCTCCTGATGAGCTGCTAAAGTTGCCAGAGCGTGAAAGCATCATCTACAAGCTTCTGGTGGACAAAGGAAAACTGTCTGCCAAAGATTTGGAGAAGGAAACCGGCTTTCGCAACATCCCTTCGCTGACGCAAAAGATGTTTGCCAAAGGTGCAATCGTGGTTTCAGAGTCGCTTGTCAACCGTTTTCGTCCAAAACTCGAAAACTACGTAGAACTCCAGATCGACACCTCAG
Source organism: uncultured Bacteroides sp. (assembly GCA_964546885.1). Classification (GTDB taxonomy): domain Bacteria; phylum Bacteroidota; class Bacteroidia; order Bacteroidales; family Muribaculaceae; genus CAG-873. The sequence continues at coordinate 33,907 of CAZJKZ010000014.1, read as the reverse complement.
ACGAAATAGCTGTGTCGGAGGCTTTTGCTAAGGTGAAAGGTGCGCCCAAGCAGGAAAAGATGCTGCTTACACTCTTGCAAATGAGCCGCAATGCAAAAGACGTGAAAGTGTCGGAACTCATAGAGAAAAGCGGTCTTACCTCATCAATTCTAAAAGCATTGACCGACAAAGGACTGACGAGGCGATTCACAAAAGAGACTTCAAGATTTAGATACATAGGCGACACCGGAGTCGCACTGCCCACCCTCACCGCTGCTCAGGACAAAGCGCTCAACGATATACACAGCAGCTTTACCGACAAGAATATCGTGCTGCTGCACGGCATCACATCGAGCGGCAAGACGGAAGTGTACACCCATCTTATCGACCACGTGCTGAAACAAGGCAAGCAGGTGCTTTACCTCGTGCCTGAGATAGCCCTTACCGCCCAGCTCACCACTCGATTACAGAAGGTGTTCGGCGATAAACTGCTCGTTTACCACTCCAAATTCACCGACAATGAGAGAGTGGAAATCTGGAACCGACTTCTGCACACCAACGAACCACTTGTAATACTTGGAGCCCGCTCTGCTGTATTTCTCCCATTCGCTAAATTGGGGTTGGTGATAGTGGACGAAGAGCATGATCAATCATACAAACAATTTGAACCTGCTCCACGCCATAATGCCCGCGACACATCCATCATGCTCGCCCACATGCATGGGGCAAAGACGCTGCTCGGAAGCGCCACTCCGGCGGTAGAGACTTACTATAAAGCCTCTACCGGCAAATATGGACTTGTAAACCTTACCGAACGCTATCAGGGACTGTCTCTTCCCGATATCAAGATCGTGGATATGGCTAAAGAGTACAAGATGAAAAAGGTGAGAGGCCCGTTGGCTCTGGACACAATTGCTGCGATACGCAACGAAGTTGCCTCCGGCAAGCAAGCTATCGTCTTTCACAGTAGACGCGGATTTGCCCCGATGGCCCACTGCACTCAATGCCAGTATATACCCAAATGCAAGAATTGCGATGTAACGCTCACCTATCATAAATACACCAATTCTCTCGTGTGCCACTACTGCGGATCCACGTATCCGCTGCCGGAGACATGTCCTGTGTGCAAAGAGCCGTCAATAGAGGTAGTGGGCTACGGCACCGAGCGAATAGAGGATGAAGTGGAAGAAATATTTCCTGAGGCACGCACAATGCGCATGGATCTCGACACCACCCGTAACAAAAACAGCTATGCCAATCTTATAGATGCTTTCTCTAATCACAAAGCCGATATCCTTGTGGGCACACAGATGGTGACAAAAGGTCTGGATTTTGGGGATGTGTCTATTGCCACAGTAGTCAACGCCGATACGCTGATACATTATCCCGATTTCCGTTCGTCGGAACGCGCTTTCAACATGCTTGAACAAGTGGCAGGGCGAGCAGGGCGCAAAGGCGAAACAGGGAAGGTGATAATACAGACACGAATGCCCTCGCACCCGGTGATAAGCTTCGTGGAAAATCATGATTATATCGGTTTCTACAATCATGAAATACAAGAGCGTCAGATGTTTGCCTACCCGCCGTTTACGCGAATGATATACATTACCCTGAAACATAAAGATGAGCATGAGCTTGACAATCTCGCTGTGATCTATGCAGACAGGCTTCGACAGCTTTTCGGAACACGTGTTAACGGTCCTACCAAACCGTCTGTTTCAAAAATACAACTTTACCATATACGCCAGATAATGCTGAAAGTGGAGCTAAACGCCTCTATGCAGCGAGTGAAGGAAATCCTGAGAGAACTGCAGGCATCCCTTCACTCTACTATGCCCGTAATGCGGCAACTACTGCTTTACTACGACGTAGACCCATGTTAGAACTGAAATATCAACGGAAAGCGCCGCGGACAAGGCGATAAATCGTAAGAAAATTCAACAATGTAATCACCGTAATGATTATTAGACCAATGAGTATAGCGGGTATAGGAGACGAAGCATCTATAGAAAGAGAAGCAAGCCGTCCCTCCCACAGCGATGACGCCCACAGCATAACGACGACCGAAAGAACGTAAACCGAACCATTCACACACCCTATCAACTTAAAATATCCCTTTGACACCTGTATGGGCTTATATCCAAGCAGGAGTAAATTGGATATCTTTTCTTTGCTCTTCTGCAAAAGCAGAAATATACTCAGCATCAAGATAAAGAATGCCAACAACGATATTATTGCACCAATCGCCACAACGATAGACGTAATCAATGTCAGGAAATAGCTGACACGCCCATTGTCAAGCTTATCACCTGCCACTTCGAACCCCTTGGCTTCTAAATAATCGTTAACTACAGGATCACCGGGAGTTCTTACCTTAACTATTATCCTCGAAGGATTCTGTGGCGAGCCATGAGAATACCGATCATTGGCCCATATCATGAAATCATCAGGCACCGCAATAGTATTAAGGCGAGATGAAAAACCCACAATCTTGGCTCGCACATAATCGTTATGACCGTTGCCGCTGAGCTTCAAAGCTATCGGAACATCTGAAATCAATCCTTCAGATAGTTGCGGGAGGCCCTGACTACCCGCAAAACCGAAATTATAAAGAGCGAGATAGTCCTTTGATATGATTATCGGCACTTCTGCTGCCGTGCCTTTTTCTTTATCAAACTTCCATCCACTAGGTTTGATGTCGATGAAATCGTCGGGTATAGATTCAAGGAAAAGATATGAACCGAATCCCCTACCCCCAAGATCCACCGATGCTGCCACATTAAAGTCAGCGGCTGTAAATGCGCCAACGTCTACAGCCCACGATTGAGACTTTATATCACTTATCTCTTCCGGCGAAAAGGTAGGCGCACCGCCTGAAATCGTATTTAACAAGGACACAGGTTTGGACACGACAAGATAATCGGGAGAGATGATAGAAGATGAATTGTCGGATGTGTCGTCTCCGGCAATCGCAGCCGATACATCGCCATAAAACCGCACCGCTGACAGCACTATCACCAGCCCTATAAGATTGGACACAGCATAGCCGGCAATTTGCCAAGCACTAACGTTTTTCTTTAATAGCTTCCAGATCATAGGGATATGTGGTTGACGGATTGGGTTAATAACAGAGGATTGCCTACAGAGGTAGAGATAATTGAGGCTCCCTGCACATGCGCATGCGAAGCAACCATCTCTGCCACTATAGAATTGTTGCGTGAGTCGAGATGACTGACCGGTTCGTCAAGCAGGACGAACGAGAATGGTTGGGCGAGAGTGCGGATGACAGCCACACGTTGTTGCTGCCCTATCGAAAGCCTTGAAACAGGAGTATACTTTTTTGCCCCTATTTCAAGTTCATCAAACATTTCCTCTATCCTCTTGTCGGAAAGATATCCTGTAAGACGGTTTTTTATCTGCACGTTCTCCCATGCGGTAAGTTCAGGAAAAAGACGCATTTCTTGAGGCAGCAGAGCCAATGAACTGCACCTCACAGCACACCAATCGGCTATAGAAAGTTGGCGGATGTCTTTATCGTTAAAAAAAATGTCTCCTATATAGTCATTACGAACACCGTAAATAAAGCTGCATAGCGACGATTTGCCCGTACCCGATTCCGCCTCTATCAGATAATTCTCGCCTCTTACAAATTTTACGGAGCGCATCCACACTTGTGAAGCATTAACAGGCTCTTCTGTCTCACTCCCCTTGAAAACACAGGGAAGCACCTCCGACAAGGTAATTTTCTCTATAACCATCAACTAAAGATTAAATACATGACGATAAGCCATATATGTTATAGCTTATCGTCATAAAATATTTTTATTTATTATTAGCCACAACTTCAATGATATTCTGAAGTATGCCGCCTTGCGCATCAGTAAGTTGGAGTTTGGTAATGGATTCACTGTCATCAGAGTATGATTTGAAATCAACGCCGAATGGCAAATCCAGATAGGTAGTTTTTGCAGCGTGTGCCGGCAACTTCACTATCATTTCAACAGGATAATTACCAAAATCAGAGGCCTTAACAGGACTTTGGCTTTCAGTTGATATGGGTTGCATTAATGAAATTGCAAGATTGTTGCCATCCTTCTTAACATATCCTTCGAGACGACCGGGCAAACGGAAAGACATACCGTCATCAGAATTATTTACAATGACTCCAAACGACGGCAATACAGACTTAAGAAGATTATATACCTCATCAGCTTTACCTTCCTGTAGCTCAGCTGCTACTACCAGATGCCAGCTGTTGGTGTCGCTATAGTTGGTAATATCCAACGGACCACCTGCAATCATAACAGATTTGAAGTAGGAATAGCCCGACAGAAATGCGGCTTTCTGCGATGCTGGAATATCGGCAGAATCCAACAACTTGGAGACAAAATCCTGCGAAGGCAACGCAAATAATATTACGCAGCAGTCTACGGCATCAGTATATTTGAGCAAAGATTTATTAAGGTCACCCACCTCAATATTCAAATCAATTTTCTTCCCATTTTTATCTAAAATCCTGCTTGAATACTGAAGTTCTGCATTTTTTATCTCTATATTCATTGCAATCTGTGCCTCACTTGGATTATCTATACCGGTGCTTCTAATGATCTTATCTATAGACGTTAAAACCGAACGATCCATTCTCTTAATATAGGCTTCGAAATCAGCAAGAACGGAGACAGTAGATGACTGCAAACAGTCGGTTTTCCACGATGCTACAGGATATTTGGCGGCATCATTGCGAAGTTGGGCAGCTGTCTGTACACCATTTTCACCGGTTGGCACATAAATAGCCACACCGTCCTCCACTAACACAGTGCAATACTCACCATACACATACACATCCATTCCATTTTCAGTGGATTTACTCAATCCGTTGGCTGTAAGATAGGCTTCAAATTTTGCGCCATCACTCACATTAGCTATTACAAACATATCCTCGCCGGCGTTTTCTATGTCTTCGATCACAGCTATTACGCGTTTAAGATCAAGGCCTTCGGCTTTGAGGATGGACAGAGTGCGGGGGTCATCGCCAATGAGTTTTGTAAGAGCGGGAGTCAGTTCTACACTGCCATTTGACACATTGCATCCGGCATTTTCTGCAATTGTCTTTAAATCCACACCGATGATTGCCTCAGCATTATCCGGCACATAGGCAAAAAGCTTGCTGTCACCACTCTCGCTTGAGCAAGAAGTCATCATACACGCCACCATGCTGAGCAATACAGCAAAAAGGGTCGCAAACGAAACAGTTTTTTTCATAGAGCAAAATAAATATAAATTTACAAAATTAATCACATTTTTTAGTGATATAGGTATCGCCGCAAAGACAGTTACTTTTTTAAGATTACCTGTCTCCATAGTGCCCTTTTAAAGAAACGACAGTAACGATTACCTTTTCATTTTCAATAGTGTAAATCATCCGGGAACCCTTATCTATCCTCCGGCTCCAGAAGCCGGACAAATTTCCTTTAAGCTGTTCAACTTGCCCGGTACCAGTAGTTGGATGCGCCCGTAATTCTGAGAACAAATCCGCTATCTTTTTGAGAATTTTCTTTTGACCTGATTTCTTCCATTCTTCCAAATGTTGTTCAGCTTCAGGCTGCAAAATCAATTCGTAAATCATACTCCTAACAGTGTCCGTATCTCATCCATAGTATAAGCACGGCCTTTCCCTGCTTTCATCTGCTCGATGCCACGGCGCACTGATGCCATATTTTCAGGGTCGTCAAACCACGGATCTCCGGAGGGAGAGGGATTTTCACTAATTTCCACAGATACCGAGTTCGCCTTTTCTATAAGGATTGTCTCAATGTAGTTCTTCAGACTCCTACCCTGCGCTACTGCCATAATGGATAACTTTTGCAGCGTATCTACAGGAAGATCGATGTTCTTGCGCTTGATATTTATTGCTATTGCCATAGTCTTTTTGGTTTTACGATGCAAAGATATAAAATATATACAATATACACAATCCATTTACAAGAAATGTTCAATACCACTATTTTGTTATTTTTATTGATATAATGATTTTCTATAGATCAATAATGCCAATAAGTTAGATAAGTATCATCACAAAGGTAGTAACTTTTTTTGACAATCACTTACTAATATATTGTTTATTACTCTAAAATCAACAGTATCAAGGCAAAATAGACCAATATTAACAATTATTAGCATTAAAACATATAGCTTACTATTAAGTTTTTTATAATTTTGCAAATACATATCGCTCGCAGGGGCTCGGTAAGGGTCTGGGGGCGGGATGAAATAATTGTAAACTCTCTGAGTTTGCAGATAATAAAATAGAAGCGTTACTTAGCGCTCTTTCTTGACAGTTAGAAACTTCGCAACTTTCGGGATTCGTCAGGAATGTGGCAGCGACGGACGCCGATGTGGATATGTAGTATCTTGACGGGAGATGATGCGTGAGCATTGTCGCTTTGTCTGTTTACATATTTGCGTGAGGCCTCTGCAGCTGCCCGTTCGACGAATCCGGGCAATGCGAAGGCCTCTAACTGTAGAACGGGTAGCACGGTACGGACCTTACGCTTTTTTGTTTCCACACTTACGGCTTAAGAGATGGTCCCCAAGCCACAACTTTAAACCAATCATAACAATGAAAAAATGTTTACTTTTCATGATTGCGTTGCTGCCTTTGTTGTCTTCGGTAGCAGCAAAAGCGCAGTCAGGTGCATGCGGCGTCAATGTATCGTGGCAACTCTCTGATGGCACCCTCACCATTTCAGGTGAGGGAGACATGTACGACAACGGTGGCTCCGAGTCGTTCTCTTATGCAATTTATTCTGATCAAGTAAGAAATGTTGTTATTAACGAAGGCGTGACTTCTGTGGGTGATTGTGCTTTTACGGGATTCCAAAACCTTGTTTCAGTCGATTTGCCATCAACTATGGTAACCATCGGCTCTGAGAGTTTCCGTAATACCGGGTTAAAAAGCATTGACTTTCCTGAGTCTGTTACGGAATTGCGCTGGAAATGTTTTGAAAATACTGCATTGACGAAAGTTACAGTTCCTTCAAATATTAAGGTTATTGACGGAGGCGCATTCGAAAATAATTTATCACTAAAGGATGTTTATTGGGATGTGGATGTACCTTTTGACCATATGGATATGGTAGCCGGAGGTATTTTCGCATATGACCCAATATCTACAATTACCTTTGGATCCCATGTTAGAAATATTTGTCCATACTTTATGTTTGATGTCGTACCAGGTTATAAGATTGTATCAAACGGTAACATCGAATATGTTGGTGAGTGGGCATTTGAAGAATCGGAATGGTTTACCGATAATTTGGACAAAGAAGTCTTGTATTTCGATAAATGTTTATATAAATGTGGCAATGGACTGAATTCACCCACTAACTTGGTAATAAAAGAAGGAACTTTAGGCCTTACAACCGAAGCTTTTAGAGGTAATAGATTCCTAACAGGAGTCACAATCCCTGAATCTATGATAAAGATGGGAGGATATAGCTTCTACGAATGTTCATCTTTAACTAAGGTGGTTTGGAACGCCGTGGACTGTAGTGTAATTGATAATCCCGGTTTTGGAAATGGTTTATCTGACCTTTCATTCGGAGATAAAGTGATAGAATTGCCCGCTAATTTTTGTATTAATTGTACCGGTTTAACTTCATTGTCTTTTCCGGAAAGTTTAAAGACTATAGGAGGATTTACTTTTAGTGGCTGTAGCGGAATTGAATCTTTGCAATTTAATGAACACCTTGATTCTATTGCAGAATATGCATTTAATGGGTGTACGAAAATCAAGTCCTTACATCTTACCGCACGTGTTATAGAGGCCAGAGCTTTTGAATCACTTGATAATATAGCCGAAATCACTTTAAATAACAATGTAAAGAAAATTGATGGGAATTTTGCAGGAACAAATTTAGCAACACTTACATTACCCTCGTCCCTGGAAAAAATATCCTGGTCATTTGGAGGTGGACATATTGGTAAGGTTAATGTCGAATGTCCTGATGCAGAAAAGGTATTGGAGGATGGATTTTGGGGATTACCAGGAGCAGTTATAAATAATATAATTTTTGCAGAGGGCGTAAAAACATGTCAGCCCTTTTCCGTTGTAGACACTGTCAGTATACCTGAATCTGTAGTGAAGATGAACGGTGGAGAAGCTGGCACATTAATATATCGGGCATTGGCAGCAGAAGAGAGCGGAACGATACGATGCAACAATGTCACAATTGCAGAAGGAGTTCAAATTATTCCTGATGGATTCGTATGCGGTAGTAATATTACAGAAGTCGTATTACCGGCTTCTGTAACTGAAATAAATCAACACGCTTTTGAAAGCTGTGAAGAATTAGTTAATGTAACTGTTTTATGGTATGATCCTCGAGAAATCAATATAGAGGAATGGGTTAATCCCTTTTATGGTATTAACGAAGAAGCAACTCTATATGTACCCAAAGGTCGTATTGAAGCATACAAGAGCCTCTACCCATGGTCGGAATTCAGATATATCAAGGAAATCGACGGCTCAACCGAAATCGAGGAAGTGGCAACCCCAGCCATTGCCTATGAAAACGGCGAACTCCACTTCACGTCCACAACACCCGATGCTCAATATCATTACACAATATCAGACCCGGATATCGTGACCAACGAAACTTGCGACGGTTCAGTATGGCTAAACGCTTATTACGAGATTTCTGTATACGCTTCCGCTCCGGGCCTTATCAACAGCGCTGTTGCGAGCGCAAAACTTTATTTCATTGAGGCTAATCTGGAAGAAGCAGGTGCAATAGAAACTACTTACAAGCGCGGTGTACTTGTGTCAACTTCCGGCAATACCCTAACCGTATCGGGGCTTGATAATAATGAGACTATTGAAGTATATGATATTTCGGGCCGTCTTGTAGGTAAAGGCAATGCCAAATCCGGCTCTTGCTCACTCACAATAGATAGCGACCAAAACATTGTGCTCGTGCATACAGCCACCGAGACAATTAAAGTCAGAATATAAATATTTTCACTGTCTGTTAAATTTGAGACTGTCTAACAATCAAAAGTTAGGCAGTTTTTTTATTCTCTTTGGCGTTACGTTTCGGATTCTTGAAAGCAATGCCCAAAAGGGCGCATATCAGCACTGCCATTGGATAGTAAAGATAGCCAATTATGGATATTGGTGATATTTCGGCAAGCGAGGCAGCCATAAGCAACTGCGCACCATAAGGTAGTACACCTTGCACCACGCATGAGAATGTGTCAAGCAAGCTTGCGCTTTTACGCGGGTCCACACCGAATCGCCGTGATATATCGGCAGCCAACGGACCTACGGTAATAATTGCTATCGTATTGTTGGCAGTACAGATATTAGCGAGACTAACAAGGGCAGCAATGCAAAGCTCAGCGCCACGACGCCCTCTTATCCTTGCAGTAAGAGATTGCAATATGAAGTCGATACCTCCGTTATGGCGAATCAGAGCCATCATGCCTCCGGCAAGAAGAGTGATTATTATCAACTCGCTCATTCCGGCGATGCCATTACCCATTGATGCAACCCAACCAAACACACTGTCATATGCCTCTGTAAGTAGACCGATTATACCGGTAGTTATAATACCGAGCACAAGCACAAAAGCCACATTCACACCCATCAGTGCAGTGATAAGTACTACAAGATAAGGCAATATCTTCACATACTCAATGTCGGATGATAAAATCTCAGCAGGCACATCATCAAGGCCATAAAACAGATAAAACACAAAAACAATAATCGCAGCAGGTAGGACAATACGCAAATTCGCCTTGAATTTGTCGATCATATTGCATCCTTGTGTACGAGTAGCAGCTATGGTGGTATCTGAAATAAACGACAAGTTATCGCCAAAGAAAGCGCCGCCCACGACAATAGCGATAATGAAAGCAGATGATGCGCCGGTGGCTTGTGCTATGCCTGAAGCTACCGGCACAAGGGCAACTATAGTGCCTACCGACGTACCTATAGATAGAGATATAAGGCATGCGCCCAAAAAGAGACCGGCAGGGATGAAATTATCAGGCAATACATAAAGCGAGAGATTCACTGTGGCACGAATAGAGCCCATATCAGTGGCGCTTCCCGCAAAAGCGCCTGCAAGGATAAATATCCATATCATGAGCATAATATTGGAGTTGCCGGCTCCTGAAGAGAATATATTAATCCTCTCCTTCAAAGCCACACCACCCGTAATGGCAACAGCATAGATGGATGATGCCACAAAAGCCACAGTGATAGGCATCTTGTAGAAGTCACCAACAATTAGAGATGTCACAAGATATAGAAGCAGGAATACTGCCAGGGGACTTAAAGCTAACAGTCCGCGAATTTTATAATTGTTATCTTTCATCACCGCAAAGATAATACTTTTTTTTGAAATCAAATAAATCAGAGCTATCAGAGGTATCAGAGGAATGAGAGTTATCAGAGATTTTGATATGATCCTCTGATCTCTCTCATTCCTCTGATAGCTCTGATTACTTGCCTCTGGCAGCTATTCTGGCTTTATACATCTCTTCCTTAATGCCTCCTTTGGCAAGAAATTCTTTTTTGGCACGCTCTATCACGCAATATAGCATGTAGTCTAATTGATGCAGAAGAGTGACGGCAATGTTACATATCGTTTCAGCTGACCTATTATCAAAGCGTGATATGTAATCTGAGGGAGCTTTGTGCGACTTTGAAAAATTTCGAACTTGTAAAGTTCGTGGGTCATTTTTATCCCATAGTTGCAGATTATTGTGTCTTATATAGTCGCAATAATCTTCGTAAAGCTCTTTAAGACTTGCTTTTGCTACATTAGTGAGCTTAATTTCTGTCTCTCTTGATGTTGAAGCAGCACAAGAGCCTTCTACAATATTTTGTTTGCCACTCCTTGCTGCTTGTACCATCTGATCAACAGTGCGATCGCGATACCTATCCAGAAATCTTTTTACAAAATAATCGGTTATATCAACCACTATCAATGGTAATTGATAGACATTCCAATTTTGATATTTGCCCGTTGTTTTTAAAAAATCGTTTCTCATAAAAATCAATTAAGCCCTAAAATGATTTCTTGCAAAGTGCAAAGGTACTGGAAATATTTGACTTGTAACGATTATTTCGCTTTTTTCATAAAATGAATATATCTTGTATTTTTAATATAAAATTAGAATACATTACGAATTTTTTGAGTTCAGCCGATTTAAATGTCGCAAAAAATTAGTAACTTTGCAAATTACGACATAGATTATAATAATGGCAGACGAAAATATCATACGAGACTTCAACGAATCCCCCGAAATGAATGAATCGCCAAAATATGATGAAGGCGATATAACCACGCTCGACTGGCGTACTCACATACGCCGACGCCCGGGCATGTATATAGGCAATGAAGGCGACGGCTCACAGGCCGGCGACGGCATATACGTGCTGCTTAAGGAGGTGATTGATAACTCTATTGATGAGTTTGCCATGGGTTACGGTAAGCAGATAATCGTTAATATCACTCCTGAAGGCTCTGTTACCGTTCGCGACTTTGGTCGAGGTATCCCATTGGGCAGTCTCCTCAAAGCTGTGTCCACGATGAACACAAGCGGAAAATTTGATTCCGCTGCATTTAAGAAATCCGTTGGTCTCAACGGAGTAGGCCTTAAAGCCGTAAATGCCCTATCGTCAGAATTTGAAATTACTGCCATACGCGACGGACAGAAACGTACAGTGTCGTTCAGTCGTGGTGAACTGATAAGCGAAAGCGAAGTGTTAGAAGCTCCGGACGAACCAAACGGCACACTTGTACACTTTACCCCTGACAACGAGGTATTTAAAGGGTATCGATTCCGTGAGGATTTTGTAGTGTCATTGCTGAAAAATTATTCTTTCCTCAATGCAGGACTTGCAATGATTTATAATGGCACAAGATACATCTCACGCCACGGACTTCTCGACCTACTCACAGAGAATATGGACAAAGAGCCCCTATATCCTATAATTCACCTAAAAGGCGATGACATAGAGGTGGCTTTAACCCACGTTAAGCAATACGGAGAAGAATTTTATTCGTTTGTCAACGGTCAGAACACTGTGCAAGGCGGTACTCACCTGGCAGCTTTCAAGGAATCTGTGTCACGTACGATAAAAGAATATTTCGGCAAGAATTTCGAATATTCCGATATACGCTCGGGCATGGTGGCCGCAATAGCCGTCAAAGTGCAAGATCCACTCTTTGAATCCCAAACCAAAGTTAAACTCAACTCCCGCGAAGTGGGTGAAGGTGTAACGATGGCAAAATTTGTGGGTGATTTCATAAAGAAGGAGCTTGACAACTATTTACACCGCAATCTTGACGTAGCTGACGTGATCCTGCATAAAGTACAGGAAAGCGAACGTGCACGCAAGGCTATGTCAGGAATTACCAAACTCGCTCGCGAAAAACAGAAGAAGGTAAACCTTCACAATAAGAAACTACTTGACTGCACGGTGCATCTCAATGATCCTAAAGGAAAGGATGATTTGCGAGAGGCCTCATCAATTTTTATAACTGAGGGAGACTCCGCTGCAGGCTCTATCACCAAGATACGCGACGTACGCACTCAAGCCGTGTTTTCTCTCCGCGGCAAACCTCTCAATTCTTACGGCCTCACCCAAAAGGAACTTTACGTCAACGAAGAGTTCAATCTGCTAATGGCAGCTCTCAACCTCGAAGACGGCATTGAGGGACTACGCTATAACAAAGTGATAATAGCCACAGATGCTGATGTAGACGGTATGCACATACGCCTACTGCTCATCACCTTCTTCTTACAGTTCTTCCCGGATCTCATAAAGATGGGCCATGTATATGTGCTTCAGACTCCGCTTTTCCGTGTACGGTCACGCAAAGCCCAATCGAGACGCAAGCGCGATAATGACAAAGTGTTTTACTGCTACAACGACGCCGAGCGCATAGCAGCTATCGCACATTTCGGCGATGACGCTGAAATCACACGATTCAAAGGTCTCGGCGAAATATCGCCGGAGGAATTCCGTGGATTTATCGGCTCTGATATCCGCCTTGATCCGGTAACTCTCAGAAAAGAAGACCATGTATCCTCTCTTCTTGAGTTTTACATGGGCAAAAACACCATGGAACGTCAGAATTTTATCATTGAAAACCTTGTTGTAGAAGATGACTCACAAATATCCTGAACGCATAGCGGTTTTTGCCGGGACTTTCCGACCATTCACAGTGGGCCATGCAGATATTGTGGAGCGTGGACTACGCATCTTCGACCGCGTCATCATATGCATAGGCGTGAACTACGCAAAGCCGGAGGATAAAGATTCGGCAGAAGAACGCGCGGTTACTATCAAAAACATATATGCCGCAGACCCAAGGATAACGGTGGAATGCTACTCAGGCATCACCACTGATTTCGCTATAGAACATGGGGCCTGCGCCCTCCTTCGAGGAGTAAGATCCGTAAAAGATTACGAATACGAGCGCGATCTCGCTGATGCCAACCTTGCTTTATCGGGCATAGATACCGTAATACTATACACCCGCCCCCAATTGGGATGGGTATCTTCATCGCTCGTACGCGAACTGCAATCCTATGGGCGCGACGTGTCGAGCCTTCTACCTTCACAAACCAACAATAAGCAGACAATTAATTTATGAAACGCATTCTATTTACGCTATCCATTTTAGCCATCGCAATAGCCAGCATGATGGCGCAGGTGGAAACAGAACAATTCACAGCCGGGGACAAACTAAGATATACCGATTATATAATCAACCGATTTTATGTAGATGAAGTAAACGAAGACTCTATCGTGGAGCAAGGCATCATAGCCATGCTAAAGACTCTCGACCCCCACTCGGCCTACTCTACCACAGAAGAGACAAAAGAACTTAACGAACCTCTTGAAGGGAAGTTCTCCGGAATCGGCATACAGTTTAATATGTCGACCGACACAGTGTATGTGGTGCAAACGATTTCGGGAGGTCCGTCAGAAAAAGTCGGCATTCTCCCCGGCGACCGCATCATCGCAGCTGACGACTCGGTGATTGCCGGCAAAAAACTGCCCAACTCGGCAGTGATAAAAGTGCTGCGCGGCGAAAAGGGATCAACAGTACGACTAAAAATTAAACGCTCCAACGAGCCTGACCTAATAGAATTTGTGGTGGTACGCGACGATATACCCATCAACAGCGTTGACGCCTATTATATGGTAACTCCTGAAATAGGATATGTAAGCCTGACTCGCTTTGCCGAAGAATCAGCCAAAGAAGTTGCCGAAGCCATAATAAAGCTTCAGGCACAAGGTATGAAAAAACTTATCCTTGACCTTGAGGATAACGGAGGCGGCTATCTCGGTTCTGCCGTAGAACTCGCATCACTATTCCTCAACCGCGGAGACAATATCGTATACACAAAAGGACGCAACCAGGACCCGCAATATTTCAATGTGGAGTCGATAGAACCACTCTTTGACGGTCCGTTAGTAGTGATGGTGAATCAATACTCAGCTTCAGCTTCAGAAATCACCGCAGGCGCTCTTCAGGACAATGACCGTGCCACTATAGTAGGACGCAGAACTTTCGGCAAGGGTTTAGTACAACGTCCGTTTCCCTTCCCTGACGGATCTATGATACGCCTCACCGTATCACGCTACTACACACCCACCGGACGCCTGATACAAAAGCATTACGAGAAGGGTAAAGGCGAGGAATACGCTCTTGACATACTCGATAGATATGAACATGGCGAACTTTGGAGCGCCGACAGCATACACTTCGACGAATCTCAGAAGTTCAGCACCCTCAAGAAAGGCCGCACAGTGTACGGAGGGGGCGGCATTATGCCTGACAACTTCGTGCCTCTCGACACCACCTATAATTCCAGATATTATCGTGACCTTATCGCCAAGAATATTCTTAATCCATATGTACTCGGCTACCTTGACACCAACCGCAATCAGCTTTTGAAGCAGTATCCCAATCAGGACACTTTCTATGAAGGATTTTCTGTGACCGACGGCATGATTTCTGATCTTGTGGCTAAAGCCCAAGCTGAAGGAGTAGAACCAAATGACGAACAACTCGCACGCTCGCGCAAACTCCTTGAAGCCGTGCTTCGCGGCCTTTTGGCGCGAGATTTGTATGAAGACGGAGTGTACACACGCTCTACCAACGAGCTAAATCCCGTATTCATCGAGGCAGTAAAGGTGCTTGAAGCCCAATAGTACACAACTCTTTATTTACAATTACTACGGAAATGAAGAATAAAATAAAGATTTTGTTCATATGCTTCGCCACAACCATTTTGGCAAGCTGCGGATCCTCGGAAGCACAGAAAAATCTGCGCGAGGAAGTGGAAAAAGCAAAAGTCAATTTCCCGATCCATATATCCGAAGGTATCACAATCGACTCTATTGACTACACCAGCGATATGGTGACGTACTATACCAACGTGACTGGCGACTTGATACAACTAAAGACCTTGCGTGAGGAGTCGGACGCCATTGACCGGCTGATCTACGAAGCTCTAAAAAATTCGGACTCTCCGGAAATACGCGAGCAGCTGGAAATGTGCAAGAAAGCTGACGCAAAAATTGTGTTTGTGTTCAGCAATCCGGCTGGAGACACATTTGACATCACTATCGACCCTAAAGAATTTGAAAATACTGTCGATACGACTGCTCTACCCTCCTCCGACACCGATAATAACGATTAACACTCACTTCTCTCAATATTGATTTATGAAAAAGATACTTCTGACATTTTTAGCAATGATAGGATTTGCATGCGCCGACGCACAGACCGCCCTGCCCACCGACTCGCTTGCAACCACTATTAATAAGAAATGCCCTGTTAACTTCAACGACGGCATGACCTTGCAGCAAGTGAGCTTGGAGGATGGCAAATTTGTGTTTGACTACATCATTTCAGATGATCTTTACGACAATGTCGCCAAACTCGGAGGCATACTACACGATTCGCTCGTGGCTGAAATGACCACTTCGGCCGACCCCAACATCAAGAATTTGATTGCAGCGTGCGTCAATAAAAATATCGAAATCGTGCATAGATACAGCAATTCTAAAAAAGACAATTTTATAATCACAATCACTCCCGCCGATCTGCAATAGAAGGATGAAGCGCGACTATCTGGCTATATGCGGTATTCTTGCCGCTGCTTTCGTGTTTTTTTTTGTACTTTCAGTTTTTGGTGATTTGGATTTAGGAGGAGGAATAAAGCTCCGCTCTTCCGGAATATCACAGGCCTTTATTTCCGATTCAGACTCATCGCTGCAAAGCACGCGAGAAAACACCGACAGCGTACACTCTGACACCACCTCTATCGAAAGACCACATCATCAAGTGATACTCGACTCGTCGGAGAAAATCGTGCTGATTATTGGAGATTCTATGCTCGAAGGTCTCTCGCCCCGTCTTGGCGCCTATTGCGGAGCAAGCGGCCACAAACTCTATACAGCAATATGGTACGGCTCCACCACTGAATTATTTGGGGCGAGCAAACTTATTTCCGATTATATAAAGAAGCTGCATCCTGACTATATATTCATAAGTCTTGGCGGCAACGAACTCTTTATAAAAGACATCATAGAAAAGCGTCATCCGTTTGTACAAAACATCATCGCAGAGATAGACACAATACCCTACCTGTGGATTGGTCCGCCTAACTGGCGCCAGGACACAGGGATTAACTCGTTGCTTAGAGCAACCCTCCCAAAAGGTACTTTTTTCGAGAGCAACGGCATGCAGTTTGCAAGGAAGAAGGATGGAGCACACCCCACAAAAGAGTCGGCCGCTCAGTGGATGGATAGCATATTGCGATGGATGCCCGACAGCGCGGCATTTGTATTGCCATTTAACGAACCCGAACTCCAATTAATGCGTGGAGAGCGTATTTTCATACACCAGCCCGGAGAATTAACCCACCGACCCTAATGGACAGTTTGAGCACATTATTGCATAATATCGGCGAAATGTTGGTGTATGACGCCGAACACCCTATGCTGTTTGCCAGCGGTATATTTTGGGTGCTTTTTATGCTCTTTTTGCCCGTCTTCGCATGGCTGCGGCGTAGTAAGTGGCAAATGATGGCTTTCACAATATCATTTAGCTTGTTTTTTTATTACAAGACAAGCGGATGGTTCATGTCAATGCTTGTGCTGACGGCAGCCACCGACTGGATGCTGTCGCACGCCATCGTCACTTCGGCCGAACGCTGGAAACGCCGGCTCTGCCTATGCCTCTCACTTCTATTTTCATTAGGCGTACTTGCCTATTTTAAATATGCCGACTTCTTTCTTTGGAACTGGAATCAGATGGTGCAAACCAACTATCAACCCCTTGACCTTGTGTTGCCAATCGGAATTTCGTTCTACACCTTTCAGTCAGCAAGCTATATAATTGATGTATATAGAGGCAAAATCAAGAAATTGCCCACTCTTGGCGAATATCTATTTTTCCTGTCATTCTTTCCCGCACTTGTAGCAGGGCCTATTGTTAGAGCCGACTACTTTATACCTCAGATACGCAATAATCGTCACGCGTCACGCACAGAAATGTATGCAGGCCTGTGGATGGTGATACTCGGAGTGCTGAAAAAAGCACTTGTAGCCGATTATCTGGCTCTGTACTGCGATCTTGTGTTCGACAATCCGGCGACTTACAGCGGATTTGAGACTCTTATGGGTGTGGCAGGTTACGTGATGCAGATCTACTGCGACTTCTCAGGATATTCCGACATGGCTATCGGATTGGCTTTGATTATGGGGTTCCGACTGGCACAGAATTTCAACTTTCCATACAAATCTAAGAATATCAGCGAATTCTGGCGCAGATGGCATATATCCCTCTCGTCATGGATGCGCGATTATGTTTATATTCCCTTAGGAGGCAACCGCAAAGGGACTTTACGGACATATATCAACAATTTTGTCACTATGATGCTTGCCGGCTTATGGCATGGCGCAGGATGGAAGTTCATTTTCTGGGGAGCTCTTCATGGCCTGGGATTAGTAGTGCATAAAGCTTGCTCTCCCTGGCTACGCAATATACCCGATACCCGTGTGGTCAAGGCAGCCGCATGGACAGTGACAATATGCTTTGTGGGCGTCACCATGATTTTTTTCCGTGCCGAATCAGTGCATGATTCGCTGCTTATGCTTCGCAGTATATTCTGCGATTTCTCTCCAGCGTATATTCTGCCATTCTTGAAAGCGCGCACTATGTGGGTTGTGATACTGGCAGTAATTATTATTGCACATGCTCTGCCTCAGCGGTTATGGGATTCAGCCGGTAAATGGTTTGTAAACACGCCATGGATTGTAAAACTGCTTATATTCATCATCGCCATCCAACTTATTATACAAACAGCAAATGATGAAGCGCAGCCCTTCATCTATTTCCAATTTTGATAAAGAGCTGCACCAACCTTAAAAATGGAAGCATCAATGCGGTGAGGAATAGAAATCGAGTATATGTGATCTCATTATTAACTCATAACAAGCTTGGATACGCTCGGATGTGGATCTTAAAGCTTTTGTCTTCGCTTGCTCATACTCTGCGGAATTGGCACGACCGAGATTATATTTTTCTTGTATTGCCTCAAAAGCCTTCTGTGCATAATCTTCAGCCACTTTACTCGACTCATATTTTTTGAAAGCACCCACTGCCTGATAATACACCTCATTGATGGTATGACGCAACTCATCGGTAGCCTGGTCGTATTGTAATTCGGCTGAAATTTTATCAGCTTTTGCACGACGTACAGAATTGCGAGTCCTGAGACCATCAAATATTGGTACATTCAGTGAGAAACCAAAGTATGTGCTGTAATTATGTCGCATCTGTTGTGAAAATGACTCACTTTTGAAGCCTGAGAGTCTGTAATATGAACTACCAATATTAGATCCGAACGACAACGAAGGCAGATACCCCGATTTAGAGAGCCGGATATTGGCTTCAGACACATCAATTCCCTTTTTTGTGGCAAGCACAGAATGGCTGTACATTTGGGCTTTATCAAATAACTCTTCAGGCTTTGCGAGTATCACTTCACTGTCTTTTACGGGTACAACCTCTAATTTATCGACTTCTGTATTTAGGTTGAGAAGGCGTGCAAGTTCTATCTTAGCCATAGTATAGCTATTTTGAGCCTGTACTTCATTAAGTTGGTCGGATGATAGCAGCGATTGAGCTTCAAGCATATCAATTTCCGGTATCTTACCGGCCTCAAGAAGCGACTTACGCCGAGCCAACTCATACTCAGAAAGTGCGACCTGATTTTGCGCAACCTGCAACAATTCCTGAGAATAAAGCACTTGTAAATAAGCTGAGATTACATTTACACTAATATTCTCCTTTGCTGCCTCATACTGCTCAGTGATTTGGCTCAAACTTGCAGTAGCATACTCCACTTGGCGCGGTGTCCGCAATCCATCGAAAATAGGCAAACTCAAGCTTACACCCCAATTGAAATTTGACGTATTACGATTGGCGTAAGTATTCTCGGAGGTAAGACCTCTACCGAGACTCCATGACTGGCCTGCACTCGCAGAAACATTGGGTAAATACCCTGATTTTGCCTGATCCACACTCATCTCTCCTTGCAGTATCGAGGCTTGGCTCACTCGAACACGAAGATTATGCTCGGTAGCGTAGTTAAGACAACTGTCGAGAGTCCATACCTCTGCATGCGTATGTATAGCCATTACCGCAGATAGCAGTACAGCAGTTATAATTTTCTTTCTCATAAATAATCAGATTATTTTTCAATCTTATTACCACGAAGTTTATCACCGTCTTTAACGCCATCCTTCACCTGAATATTCACACCGTCGGAGATGCCGGTAGTGATAGCTTTGCGTTCAAATGATTGTTCGGGATCTTCAGCAGTAAGCACATATACATAGGCGCTGTCTCCCACCCACTCTACTGTAGCTTCCGGCACTGAAAGTACATCTGTCTCTTTTTGCAGAGACACACTTGCGTTTGCACTATATCCGGCGCGTAGAGTCAAATCCAGATCAATATTTATTGATGCTTTCATTTCAAATGTGTTCGAGCCGTTTGACTCTGTGCTCTTAGGAGACAGATATTCTATCATACCCGAAAATGAAGCATCCGGCAAAGCTCCTATACTTATAGTAAGGGGTAATCCCTGGCTCAACAAGCCGACTTCCGTTTCGTCAACATTACCTACAAAAATTAAATTTGACATATCAGCGATTTTAGCGACTGTAGTACCGGAATTCATTGTATTTGCCTGGATAACTGATGATCCTACCTTTACAGGCACTTCGAGTACCTGACCTGTAATAGTTGCACGAACAAGTGTATTGCTCGACTGAGCATTGTATTTTGACACGCCTTCTTTAACGATAGAAAGAGCGTCCTCTGAGCTTTCAAGCTCTTTTTTTGCCTTTAGGTAATTATTCTCTGCCTGCTCAAATTCTTCTCTGCTGACAAATTTCTTTTCGTACAGCTGCTTGCTGCGCATATATACCGATTCTGCATTATTAAGAGTTAAACGAGCTACATCCACACGATTGCGTGCCGAACTGAGCTGAGAGTCATCGGGGATGACCTTGATTTTGGCTATCACATCGCCTTCCTTTACAAAGTCGCCGGCCTCTACATTTATTTCCGATATAATTCCTGAAATCTGAGGCTTTATCTCAATTTCGTCTCGAGGCTCAATCTTGCCAGTAAGGACAGTGCTACGCTCGATAGTCTGCAGCGAAGGCTCCATTATATCATACACCACCGGGGCGGGCTGTGAGTTGCGGTAAAGGAACACAAGAGTGCCTACAAACACAGCGGCGACTACCACCCATAAACAAATTTTAAGGAAACGTTTCATAATCGTTTTTATTATTAGTTTTTGTTATTATTCTTATTTATCATTAAGTGCTGCTATAGGTTTGATTTTCATAGCCTTTACAGCCGGTATGGCACCTGCCAAACCACCGAGTATCAAGAATAGTGCCATAGTGGTCACGGCGCCGTTGAACGAAAGCTGGAAATCCACATCCATACCACTCGACTGGTCAATAATCGGAGTTGCTACACCAAGAATGAGTGCAGTAAAACATATGCCGCCCATACCTGCCACCAATGTAAGCAACGCACTCTCTGAAAGTATCTGGATCATGATCGTACGGGGCTTTGCGCCTATCGCACGCCGTATGCCAAACTCCTTGGTGCGCTCTTTCACCACGATCCACATGATATTGCCCACGCCTATAATACCTGCTATGAGCGAGCTAAGTCCCACAAAGAGCAGCAGTAGGTCTACACCCGACAACACCTTGTCGATTTGTTCAAATACATCTGACACATCCAGAAAGAAGAAACTGTCTTTGTCTTCTGGATTTATTGGATGATTAATACGGATAGTGCGGAATATCTTATCCTTTACTTCTGACGGAGCATGGCCGTCTTTTGCTACCATCGCCACCATATTCACCTTATTTCCTATATTGTAGGTTCGCTGCCCTGTGGATAGAGGTATCACCATAGAGTTCTCCAGTCTACCGCCGAGTGTCATTTCGTTACGTTGTTTGATGGTACCTACCACTCTATAAAACACATTATCCGCCTCGACAAATTCCCCTAAAGGGCTATCATCTCCGAAAAGAGCCTTAGCAATATTTTCTCCTAATACACACACCTTGTTTCCACGAGACATATCTGTTTCATTAATGAATCTACCTGAGAGGATAATAGGATTAATCACCTGCATGATATTGGGTTCAAGACACTGTATCGGACCGCCCTTTGAACGGTCGGAATATTTAATCGTAGTACTTCTTGTCACCATAGGACTTACAATCTCAAGCTGGGGTATAAGACGTCTGATATTATCTACATCGCTCGTTGTAAGGCTCCAAGTCATGCCCTTTTTGTATCCCTTATAGGGCATAGTGGTGCGATTCGGGATTAAAATGGCAGAATTAGATGCGAATCCTTCAAAATTCACACGCATCATTCGTTGAAGGCCTTGTCCGCCACCCCACAGAAGCGTAAGCATCGTTGTGCCCCAGAAAATACCAAAGGCCGTGAGGAACGTGCGCGTCTTATTGCGTGCAAGAGTGGCAGTGATTTCCTTCCAGTTGTCTATATCTAAAAAGCTAATCATTTTGTGTAATTTTGAGAGATTAAAAAAATTCTCAAACGATCTCTAATGAATTAAAAGCCATTGCTATTCTTCCTGTAAAGCCTCTACAGGCCGAATCTTTAGGGCTCTAACAGCCGGGAAAATACCGGCCAAGGCTCCAGCTATGATAAGGGCAATCGTCACTTCTATGGCTATAGCCATATCTACCGTCAACTCCAAATAATATTTGCTGCCGGTTAGCACATACTTCACGATTTCAGTAGCCGCAGTGCCCATTACGATACCAATATAGCCGAAACATGTCGTTAGAGCCACACTCTCCACCACTACCAGTGTCAGGATATTTCTCGGCTTTGCGCCGATAGCACGGCGTACGCCTATCTCATGGGTGCGCTCTTTCACTGAAACGAACATTATATTGCTCACACCTACGATACCGGTTATCAGTGTGAGAATACCAATCACCCACATTGCGGTGTTGAGATATCCCATGGCATTCATCTGATTAATTGCTGAACTATAGTTATCAGAAGTGTGTACTGCCCCAGGGTCGTCAGGATCAAAAGTCGCCTGTTGAGCAAGGTTTTTTCTCACTTGCATCCCTACCTGCCGAGAGTCTTCCTCAGATGAAATATTTTTCATATACACATCCATACGGTACACTTTGTCGTTGTAGCCTTTCAGAGCCATTGCCGTAGTAAGCGGGATGAATATGTCCATATCGTAAGAATGATCATAGACACCTACAACAGTAAATGCGAGTTTACCGATCCGTACTTTCTTGCCTACAGCTTCCTTTGGATTATCGAAAAGTATAGAAGCATTGTTTTTATTAAGCACCACTACTTTTCGCTTTTCGTTTATATCTGCCTCATTGATCTTTCTACCGGTTATAAATTTATAATTTGAGTCAAATTTAGACGGATAAACGCCCACGATGTCTGATGAGGACAGATAATCCTTCGTAGTGGCGACGGTGTCGGATAGCGACAATTCGCCTTCCACTTTTCGTATATGCGATGGCGAAGCCTCTCTCACACCATCGAAATACTTCTGTCTGAGCGGTATCTCTCTGCCCTCTTTATAGCCTCGGTAAGGCTTAGTAGTGTATCCTCCCCACACAGTGATTCGCTCATTATCGCGACCTTCTAAATAACTTGCCTGCTGATTCATCAGGCCTTTGCTGATAGAGAGGAGCAAAATGAGCATGAATATGCCCCAAGCCACAGAAAAGCCTGTGAGGAAGGTGCGCAGCTTGTTGGTGCGCATGGTTTGCCATATTTCTTTTGCGAGGTCAATCATTGTTGTATAAGTCCGTCAGATATTCGTATAATTCGATTGGTTTGTGCTCCTATGCCGGGATCATGCGTCACTATTACCGATGTAACACCGTCGGCATTTAGATCACGAAAAATCTGCATTACCTCAAGCGAGGTTTTGCTGTCGAGCGCTCCGGTGGGTTCATCAGCCAGGAGAATGGCAGGATTGGTTATTAAAGCCCGGGCAATAGCCACACGCTGCTTTTGTCCACCTGAAAGCTCGCTTGGCAAATGATGAGCCCATTCTTTCAATCCCATCCTGTCAAGTTGCTCCAAAGCCATATTATTTCTTTTTTTGCGTGATACACCTTGATAAAACAGAGGCAAAGCCACATTCTCTAATGCATTCTTATAATTAATGAGGTTAAACGATTGGAAAACGAAACCGATTTTTTTATTGCGAACTTCGGCGGCTTTGTTCTCCGATAAGTTGCGCACGAGTTGTCCGTCAAGCCAGTACTCTCCTGTATCGTAGGTATCAAGAATACCCAAGATATTCAAAAGTGTGGATTTACCTGAGCCTGAAGCACCCATTATTGAAACGAGTTCACCTTTGTCAATCTCCAAATTAATGCCCTTGAGCACATGCAAAGGCACAGCGCCGGGATAAGTTTTATTTACGTCTTTCAGTGTAATCATCTTATAACTATAAAATTATGTTTAACAAATCAATCTTCAGAATCATGCTTGTACATATCCATCAGAGAGGCGGGAGTGACACCGATCTTTTTTAAACGAGAGAAAAAATATATCATCTCATCTTTGAAAAATGTCTCGGTTCGTACCCGGTTGATATTTTCTACAGCATCAGGAGATATAAAGAATCCTATGCCACGCTTATTGTATATGATCCCGCGATTCTGAAGGTATTCGTATGTACGCATCACTGTATTGGCATTTACCGCAACAGCGCCAGAATATTCCCTGACTGAGGGAATACGACTATCAATAGCGTACTTTCCCGTCATTACCTCATCGCATATGCGATCGGCAATCTGTTGATAGATAGGTTTTGCGTTTTCTTTGAAATCCATATTATATGATGGTATTGGTGTATTAGCACATTAGTACACTGCAAAGGTAGATATAAAATATGAAATGACAAAGAAATTTCACAAAAATTATGACAATATGTCAGATTTTTCAATTGGCATAACATTTGCAGAATTGTTATATATATATACAAACAGACAAATATAAAATAAAAATATAATATTATGCAACAAGGAAAAATTGGTGTTACCACGGAGAATATCTTCCCGGTAATAAAAAAATTTCTTTACAGTGATCACGAAATCTTCCTTCGTGAGCTTGTGTCAAATGCAGTAGATGCTACACAGAAAATCAAGACTCTTGCGTCGTTTGGCGAATATAAAGAGGAGCTTGGCAAACTTGATGTACGTGTGACTATCGATAAAGAGGCCGGCACACTTACTGTAAGTGACAGCGGTATCGGTATGGACGCTGAAGATATCGAAAAATACATCAACCAAATAGCATTCTCAGGAGCAGAAGAGTTTCTGGAGAAATACAAGGATTCAGCCAACAATATTATTGGTCATTTTGGTCTGGGATTCTATTCTGCATTCATGGTGGCAAAAAAGGTTGAGATCAACTCTCTGTCATACAAAGAGAATTCCAAACCTGTAAAATGGGTATGTGACGGTTCGCCTGAATATACAATGGAAGAAGGCACCCGCACTACTCGAGGCACCGACATTGTGCTTTACATAGATGATGACGATAAGCAATTCCTCGAGCAGAACACTATTGACGGTCTACTTAAGAAATATTGTCGTTTCTTGCCTGTACCTGTAATCTCCGGAAAAGAGCAGGAGTGGAAGGACGGCAAAATGCAGGACACTGATAAGGATAAGGTGATCAACAGCATGGAGCCGAAATGGATGAAAAAGCCTGCTGATCTTACCAAAGAAGATTATCTGGAGTTCTACCACGAACTATATCCCGGTCAGGACGATCCTATGTTCTGGATCCACCTTAATGTAGATTACCCGTTCACTCTTACCGGTATTCTTTTCTTCCCGAAGATCCACAACAACTTCGAGCTTACCAAAAACCGCATCCAGCTCTATTGCAATCAGGTGTACGTTACCGATTCGGTAGAAGGAGTTGTACCTGAGTTCATGATGCTTCTTCAGGGCGTAATTGACTCACCTGATATTCCTCTTAACGTGTCGCGCTCATATCTGCAGGCTGATACCGCAGTGAAGAAGATTTCTTCATATATCACTAAGAAGGTTGCAGCTCGCCTTGAAGAACTTTTCAAGAGCGACCGTGCCGACTACGAATCAAAATGGGATGACATTAAGGTGTTCATAGAATACGGTATGCTCACCGATGAGAAGTTCTGTGACGCTGCAATGAAGTTTGTTCTTGTTAAGGACACTCAAAACAAGTATTTCACACTTGAAGAGTATAAAGATCTTGTGGCTCCTGAACAGACCGATAAAGACGGCAATATAATCTATCTTTATGCCACTGACCCAACTGAACAATACACGTATATCAATGCCGCTAACGAGCATGGCTACAATGTGTTGCTCATGGATGGCCAGCTTGACAACCACTTCATCGGTCTTCTTGAACAGAAACTTCAGAAGACTCGTCTTGTAAGAGTTGACAGCGACGTAGTCGATAACCTAATACGCAAAACTGACGGAAAGCAAGTGGAACTGACCCCGCTACAGCGCAATATACTTACCACTGAATTCCGTTCACAGATACCTACTGTAGAGAAAGCTAATTTCATAGTTACTTTCGAAGCTTTGGCTCCAACAGCTCAGCCTATAGTAATAACTCAGGACGAATACATGCGTCGTATGAAGGCAATGGCTGCCATGCAACCAGGCATGAGCTTCTATGGCGACCTTCCTGACAGCTACAATCTTGTAGTCAACACCGAACATCCGCTTGTAATCAAAATCCGCGAGGCTGCCGATACAGCTATCGGTAAGGAAATCGAACCTATCTCTTCTGAAATTGAGGCTGCCAACAAGCAGATTTCTGACATACGTTCTTCTGCAAAAGATGGCAAGCTTTCGGCTGAAGATGATCAGAAGGTGAAGGATCTCGAAAAGTCGGTAGGCGAACTCCGAGACAAAGAGACAAAGCTAATAAGCGACTATGCAGCTACATGTCCGCAGGTAAAACAACTTATCGATCTTGCCCTCTTAGGCAACGGTCTGCTCAAAGGTCAGCAGCTATCTGACTTCATCAACCGTTCGATAAAACTAATGTAAACTCGTACGGGCACAAAAAATCCGGATGTTTCAAAAGCATCCGGATTTTTTTGTGTCCGTAAATCAATACATTTGGATAGAAAAACTGTCTTCGTCATTAAGGAAAGGCAGATTTTTGCGCATCTTCTCCATACCTTCTTTTGATATGCAGGCTGTGACAAACCCGTCGTATGATTGACCAACAGGACGGCCGGCATAATCATAAATAAAGGTGAGATTATCGTACACTCCGAAATCATCTGTGCCTGCGCGATTACAACCTACCACGAATGCGGCATTTTCTATCGCTCGTGCTATCAGAAGCTGCTGCCATGCGTAAGCTCGTTTTTCAGGCCAGTTGGCAGGAATAATCAGAAGGTCGTATCGGTGCTCGGGAGTATTTCTCAGCCATACCGGGAATCGAAGGTCATAGCATATAGCCATTGTGATATTCCATCGCCTGTATCTGATTACAGGAGGTAGCGAAATACCACGTGTACAGATTTTTGCCTCCTCACTTAAACAGAAAAGGTGGCGCTTATCATAATAATATGCTTCACCGCCCGGCTCGATAAAAAAAGCACGGTTGAAAATCATGTGTCCTGTGTAGGACAGAAAACTTCCGCAATATGCTCTTTGGTATTTTGCCGCCAAAGCCTTCAGTCGCTCTATTGTGGAGCCATCCTCACGCTCGGCTAATTTCCTGGCTTGCTCTGCTTCGCCAATATATCCTGTGGAGAAAAGCTCAGGGAGCACCACTATGTCGGTATTGGGTGAAATTTGTGCCGATAATTCTTCTACGGCTTTTAGATTAGCCTCTTTGTCGGCTATCGAGATGTCTAATGGTAATGCGGTAATGCAGAGCGGATCGAGAGTACTCATCAGTCGTCGGTAGTGAAATTTTCGGGTTTAATGCCAGTGAATGGTCTATAATAGTTCTTTACGAAGCGCATGTCGGCTTCCGTATTGCCCGTGGGCCAGAATACATCGTTCACAGTGATTGTCTTAGTCGCGGCATCGATGGCACCAAGTAAGCAAGGTATGTGGGCTCTAAAGGATATTTGCAAAAATCCTGTGTGCCAGCGTGTAGTGCGACTGCGTGTGCCCTCAGGAGTAATAGCTATTTGTAATTTGCCGTTAGTGGATTGGTATTTCTCCACAATAGCGTCGACAAGCGATATTTTTTTGTTTTTTCGAGCCACGGGTATGCCTCCAATAGCATAGAAAAAATACTTTAGCGGGAAGAAAAACCACGACTCCTTCATCAGGAATCCGGCTTTTCTTCCCACTGAATTGTAAGCTAACAAACCGAGGATAAAATCCCAGTTGCTTGTGTGAGGAGCCACACAAATGATGCACTTATCATAATCCGGGGCTTTCACCTCCACTTTCCATCCTGCTGCCCGCAGTAGCCAAGCACTGAGTTTCATCAAATAGTTTTAATAAAGTTGTATCCTGTAATGTTTGTTAGCGAGAGAGGAGTTTTTTTACTTTTGTGTCAGAGCCTTATTGATAGGTTCGATAAGTTTCTGAATGCCATCCTCAAATTCGGTAAGGAGCTTGGCATAAGCTTCACGATAATAAGCTTTTTTTGCAGCTTTATAAGCCTGAACAGAGGCAAAAGCCTCGGGTGATTTATCAAAAGAGATATTGATTTTTGAAAGAGCCTTTGTGCTAAGCATTGAGATATCAGTAAGGATATTTTCGGCTTTTTCATTATCAATCACTTTTGCTACAACAGCTGCTGGGAGGATTGACTGCGCCACTTCCTCGCTCACTCTGTTGATGTACTTTTTTAATTCGCGTTTGTTTGTAAGCATGATATAAATAATTAATTTTAATAGTTTCTACACTATTATAAACAATCAATGATGTTTTTTGGTTTTATACCCGATTTTGCATTGCCTCAAGCGAGCTATAGTATCTAAGATACTTCTTTAAAGCCGGATAGAGTGGCGGTATCACTGCCTCGGGGCGGCAGCAATAGTTTTTGCGTATGATTGGAGGGAGTTTCAGCTGCCCGTTGTTGATTTTTGTGAGCACGTCGATGGAGCGCGCCGGGTGTGCGGTGGCCATAAACACGCCAATCTTGCCTTTAGGCAACTGCTCTTTCAAGCATTTATATGCTACCGCGCTGTGGGGGTCGAGGAGATAGCCCGTGCGTGCGTACACATCGTTAATCACCTCTACGATTTCCTTATCGGTGCATATGCCCGAACTTATATCTCGGCGAAGCTCTTTTAAATCGCGGTGACATAGTTCGGCAAATCTCGGCAAATTGGCCACCCATGTTGAATCCATTCCATAAGCTAAAGTCATTTTACCGGTATTCTTCACTGACTCGTGACCAGTTGCAAGAAAATTGTGAAAACCGGCATTTTCGTTGCATGCAGCCACTATATGGCAGCAGGGAAGCCCCATCTTTTTGGCCATATATGCGGCAAGCAGATTTCCACAATTACCGGTGGGTATAGATATGTAGATATCGTCAGGATTACGCATTTTTTCCCTCAACTGGGCATAAGCGTGGAAATACACACTTATCATAGGCATCAGAAATCCTATATTGTTTGAGCTGGCGGATGTATGCACAAGATTTTCATGAAAGTCCTTATCCTCGAAGGTCTTGGCTATTAATTCGTTGCACTGAGTGATATTTCCGTTAACTTCAATAGCGTGAATGTTATCGCCAAGAGAGTTGATAATATCAAGATGACATTTGGAGGTGCCACGCGGGTATAAGACGAACACAGTAGTGCCTGCGACGTTGTGAAAGCCTCTTGCTATAGCGGCTCCCGAATAGCCTGTAGTGGGAATCATCACATTGATAGGCTCCACAGTGTCTTCATGAATCGACTGAAAAATTGTGGTAAAGAAAGCCGCGCCGAAATCTTTCACGGTCTGTGTAGCTCCGTGAAAAAGTTCCTTCACATATATGCCTGGCTCAATCTCGTAAATCGGCATTGATACGGCGGATATGCTGTCACATATATTTTTAAGCTTTGCCGATGGCATGTCATGTCCAAACAGCATGCTGTTGATCACAAAAGATATGTCGGTAAGAGGCATACCGGCTATATTATTTATAAAAGCCCGCGGCACCACGGGTAGTCTCTCGGGCATATACAGTCCTCCATCGGCAGCCTCGCTCTTTACAATGGCCTCTTTAAAGCTGACTTTAGGAGATTGATGGTTGGTGCTGTAATATTGCATTAGTCTAAGGTGTTATTTTGGTTTTTGCAAATATATGGAATTATTTCCGTAATATCAAAATTTCTTTTTGCTTTTTCGCTATTTTTACCATCAATAACCCTTTTTTACTTAATAATTCCATAATAAAGCCCGATGCATATTTTACACCGGGCTTTGTGTCAATTACTTAGGGCTTTAGCTTATGGATTACTCTGCATCCACGCCTGCGAGATCGGGATCTATCATGATTCTACCGCAGTATTCGCACACGATCACCTTCTTGTGCATCTTTATTTCCATCTGGCGCTGCGGGGGTATACGGTTGAAGCAACCGCCGCAAGCGTTGCGCTGCACGTAAACGATGCCAAGACCGTTACGGGCATTTTTGCGGATACGCTTGAAAGCTTTAAGTGTGAAATCATCAATGCGCGGTTCAATGGACTTTGCTTCCTCTCTCAGCTGCTCTTCCTCCTGACGTGTTTCCGAAACGATTTCGTCAAGTTCGGCCTTCTTTTCGGCGAGAATATGCTTCATATCGGCAAGACGCTCTTTTGTATTGTCAATCTCGGAGTTTTTGTTGTCGATGCTTCGGCGATGCTCATTGATGTGCTTCTCGCAAAGCTCAATTTCAAGATTCTGAAATTCCACTTCCTTAGAAAGCATATCATATTCGCGGCTGTTGCGCACATTGTCGAGCTGCTCGTTGTATTTTGCTATCTTGTTGCGACATTCGTTGATTTTTTCGTTTTCGATAGTTATTCTCTGGCGCAGCTCGTCTATTTCGGTAGTATAGTTTTCTATACGTTTGTTAAGACCCTCGATGCTATCTTCAAACTCACGTACCTCAAGGGGCAATTCGCCTCTTATAGTCTTTATCTTGTCGATTTTTGTAAGGATAGTTTGTAGCTGATATAGCGCACGCAGACGCTCTTCCACTGTAGCAGCCTGTTCGGTTTTCTTTTCTGTAGCCATATATTGATGTTGAGATTATTTATAAGAATTGTTTTGGTTCAGACATAATGTACAGGGTTGGTGCCCTTTTCCGCAATTTTTACAGCGGTAAATCCTGGACATTCCTTTCTTAATATGTCCGCAATCACAGAAGTAATAGCCACCTCCGTCTCGTAATGTCCGGCGTCGATCACAAGTATTTTCCCGTTGTAGTCCACAAAGTCATGGTATTTTATATCGGCAGAAATATACACTTGTGCTCCCATAGCCAAGGCTCGGGGTATATACTCGCCTCCGGCTCCGCCACACACAGCCACACTGCGTATCACAGTGTCCGGATCAGGAAGCGATGTTGTGCGCAGAGTTTCGGCGTTTAATGCGGTTTTTACCTTTTCGATAAAATCACCTACTTTCAAGCCGTCGTCGCTTGTGCCGTATATACCAAGTCCGTAGTCGGATATGCGGTTGGCGAGCGGTATGATGAAATAGGCGGGAGTCTCATAGGGGTGCGTTTCCAATAGTGCGCGCTCTACCTTGTTAATAAGGTGGCGTGGAACCAACACGCTTATCTCTACCTCTTTTTCGGTATGCTCCTCACCAATTTCGCCTACAAAAGGATTTGCGCCTTGAAGCGCACGGAATGTGCCTGAACCTGAAAGATTAAAACTGCAGCAATCGTAGTCGCCGAGAGCGCCCGCGCCAGCATCGAACATAGCGGCACGCACAATATCAGCATGGCTTGCAGGTACAATCACTTCAAGCTTTAGCAGTCTGTCGCCCAACGGGTCAAGCACTTTTTTGGGTGTAACGCCTATTGCTTTAGCCAAAGTGTAGGACACACCTCCCTTTGTGGAGTCAATTGCCGTATGCGACGAGTAGATCGATATGCCTGCTGCTATTGCATTCATTGCCGCTACCTGCTGCACAGTCTCGCCGGTCAAACGTTTGACACCTTTAAAGAACAGAGGATGATGCGACACTATGAGATTGTAGTTCAACGCCACTGCTTCCTCCACAACTGCAGGAGTCACATCCATACAGATGAGCACACCCGTACATTCCTGCCCGAGTATGCCCACTTGTAGGCCTGTGTTGTCCCAACTTTCCTGGAGAGAGGGATGGGCAAATCTCTCTAACGCTTTTATTACTTGTGTATTAAGCATCTTTCTCTTGAGGTTTAACAATAGCCAGAGCCAATTCGTCGAGCTGTGCCTGGTCAAGAGTTGAAGGTGCATCAAGCATGACATCGCGTCCGGAGTTGTTCTTGGGGAATGCGATGCAGTCGCGAATTGAGTCAAGACCTGCGAACAGCGAAACCCAGCGGTCAAGACCGTAGGCAAGACCACCATGAGGGGGCGCACCGTATTTGAAAGCATTCATAAGGAATCCGAACTGCTCCTGAGCTTTCTCCGGTGTGAAACCAAGGATTTCAAACATCTTGGCCTGAAGCTTGCTGTCGTGGATACGTATAGATCCGCCGCCTACCTCTACACCATTGATCACCATATCATAAGCGTCGGCACGAACGGCTGCCGGATCTGTGTCGAGAAGAGGAATATCTTCATTTTTGGGATGAGTAAACGGATGATGCATCGCCATCAGACGCTGCTCTTCATCGCTCCACTCAAACATTGGGAAGTCTACAATCCAGAGGCATGCGAATTTATCCTTATCACGAAGGCCGAGTTGTCGACCCATCTCAAGACGGAGTTCGCATAGCTGTTTGCGAGTCTTCATAGTGTCATCGCCGCTCAATATGAGCAAAAGATCTCCCGGCTCGGCATCCATCTTCTTAGCCATTTCCTGGAGTGTCTCCTGATCGTAGAATTTGTCAACTGACGACTTAACAGTGCCGTCCTCGCCCACGCGTGCGTAAACTAAGCCTTTTGCTCCGATCTGCGGACGCTTTACGTATTCTGTAAGCTGGTCGATTTGTTTGCGTGTGTAGTGAGCCGCGCCTTTGGCATTGATACCGCCAATATATTCGGCGTTGTCAAAAACAGTGAACCCATGTCCTTTAAGCACGTCCATCAGCTCAACAAATTCCATTCCGAAACGCAAATCAGGCTTGTCGCTGCCGTAATATTTCATGGCATCGGCCCATGTCATGCGCTGCCAAGGCCCGTCAAATTCGATACCGCGGATTTCCTTGAAGAGATATTTTGCCATTCCCTCAAAGAGATTTATGATATCATCCTGCTCTATATAGCTCATCTCGCAGTCGATCTGAGTAAACTCAGGCTGGCGGTCGGCACGAAGGTCTTCGTCGCGGAAGCATTTTACAATTTGGAAGTACTTATCAATACCGCCTACCATAAGAAGCTGCTTCAATGTCTGTGGCGACTGCGGCAAGGCATAGAATTGTCCTTGATTCATACGTGAAGGCACCACAAAGTCGCGTGCTCCTTCAGGTGTGGATCCAACGAGCATGGGTGTCTCCACTTCAAGAAATCCCTTTGAATCAAGATATTTTCTTACTTCCATAGTCATGCGATGACGCAGTTCAAGATTCTTGCGTACTGCATTTCGACGTATGTCAAGATAACGATATTTCATGCGAAGGTCATCACCGCCGTCAGTTGCATCCTCGATTGTGAAAGGAGGCACCTCGCTTGGATTAAGCACCGTGAGTTCGTCAGCTATGATTTCTATATCTCCGGTGGGAATATTAGCGTTCTTTGCCGAACGCTCCTGCACTTTACCCTTCACCTGCACCACGTATTCACGGCCAAGGTGATTAGCGGCCTCTGTGAGAGCAGGATTAATATTATTATCAAAAACTATCTGGGTGATACCGTAACGGTCGCGCAAATCCAAGAAGGTCATACCGCCCATTTTTCGAATACGCTGCACCCAACCGGCGAGAGTGACAGTCTCGCCCACGTTAGAGATGCGGAGCTCGCCGCAAGTGTTGGTCCTGTACATGTTTATGTAATAGTTGATGTTGTCAGAATTTAACTTGCAAATTTACAAAAAGTTTTTGAAACATCAGTCATTTGTTGCTGCTTATTATCCAAATAAATATAAAAAAAGCCCCGGTGAAGCGGATGCTCCATCGGGGCTAAGGGTGGCGGTGAC
>CAZJKZ010000013.1:0-55270 GCA_964546885.1 uncultured Bacteroides sp. | reverse complement strand
GACAAAACCGTGACTTGGAGCTCAAGCGACGAGCAGATTGTAACGGTGGACCAAAACGGTATAGTAACCGCTATCAAGCAGGGAAATGCGACCGTGACGGCAACATCATCAAATGGTATCACCGCACAGTGCTACATAACGGTAGTGCCTGTAGTGATTGACGTGACAGATATCAGACTAAACAGGCAGGAGCTGAGCCTCACTGAGGGCGACACATACACGCTGATTGCAACCATAACACCCGAGGACGCTACCGACAAGACAGTGACCTGGAGATCATCGGACAGAACCGTGGCAACAGTGTCGGAGGACGGAGTTGTGACTGCCGTACATGCGGGCCAGGCCACAATATACGCATCCTCTTCAAACGGTCTGACGGTTGAATGCCTCGTGACCGTTAACCCGGGTATCGTGCCTGTAACCGGTATCTCTATCTCCAATACAGAACTTTTAATGAGAGAAGGCTACACTTCCGACCTTATTGCAATCGTTCACCCCGACAATGCTACCGACAAGAGAGTGATCTGGACATCTGACAATGAATCAGTCGCAACTGTTGATAGCAACGGAGTGGTCACTGCCATTGGAGTGGGTACAGCAACAATAACTGTTACATCTGTATACGATCAATCAATAAAGGCAATATGTAATGTAACTGTAGAGAAAGAGTCAGAGATTATCGCCGTGACTGGAATTACACTGAGCGAGTATGAGCTGACTCTAATAGAGGGCGACAACCACACGTTGATCGCGACCATAACGCCCGAGGACGCAACCGACAAGACAGTGACTTGGAAGTCATCAGACCCAGGTATAGCAACCGTGTCTGAGGACGGGGTGGTGACTGCCGTGTCAGTCGGCACCGCAACCATATACGCCTCATCGTCCAACGGCCTTACAGCTGAATGCGCAGTGACCGTTAAGCCCGGGGTGGTGGCCGTAACAGGAATCTCACTCACTAACACCGAGCTGATGATGAAGGAAGGACAGGTGACAGACCTAATTGCAATAGTACGTCCTGAAAACGCCACCGACAAGACCGTGGTCTGGAGCTCAAGTGACGAGCACATTGTAACTGTGGACCAGAACGGTATAGTGACGGCGGTTAAGCAAGGCAACGCCATAATCACCGCGGAGACTGCCAACGGCATCAAAGCCGTATGCCACGTAACAGTGATACCGGACATAGTAGCCGTGGCTGGAATAACGCTGAGCGAGTATGAGCTGACTCTAATAGAGGGCGATACCCACACCTTGATTGCGACCATAACGCCCGAGGACGCTACCGACAAGACCGTGACTTGGAAGTCATCAGACCCAGGTATAGCAACCGTGTCTGAGGACGGTGTGGTGACTGCAGTGTCAGTCGGCACCGCAACCATATACGCATCTTCATCCAACGGCCTCACAGCTGAATGCGTAGTGACCGTTAAGCCCGGGGTGGTGACCGTAACAGGAATCTCACTCACTAACACCGAGCTGCTGATGAAGGAGGGGCAGGTGGCTGACCTAATTGCAATAGTACGCCCCGAAAACGCCACCGACAAGACCGTGGTCTGGAGCTCAAGCGACGAGCAGATTGTAACTGTGGACCAGAACGGTATAGTGACGGCTATCAAGCAAGGCAACGCCATAATCACCGCGGAGACCGCCAACGGCATCAAAGCCGAGTGCCACGTAACAGTGATACCGAACATTATAGCCGTGGCAGGAATCTCCCTGAGCGAGTATGAGCTGACTCTAATAGAGGGAGACAACCACACGTTGATTGCGACAATAACGCCCGAGGACGCCACCGACAAGACAGTGACCTGGAAGTCTTCAGACCCAGGTATAGCAACCGTGTCTGAGGACGGGGTGGTGACTGCCGTGTCAGTCGGCACCGCAACCATATACGCCTCATCGTCCAACGGCCTGACCGCTGAATGCGCAGTGACCGTTAAGCCCGGAGTGGTGGCTGTAACAGGAATCTCACTCACTAACACCGAGCTGATGATGAAGGAAGGGCAGATGGCTGACCTAATTGCAATAGTACGTCCTGAAAACGCTACCGACAAGACCGTGGTCTGGAGCTCAAGTGACGAGCAGATTGTAACTGTGGACCAGAACGGTATAGTCACAGCTATCAAGCAGGGAAACGCCATAATCACCGCGGAGACCGCCAACGGCATCAAAGCCGTATGCTATGTAACAGTAGTACCCGACATAATTGCCGTGACCGGAATAACGCTGAGCGAGTATGAGCTGACTCTAATAGAGGGAGACAACCACACGCTGATTGCGACCATAACGCCCGAGGACGCCACCGACAAGACAGTGACTTGGAAGTCTTCTGACCCAGCTATAGCAACCGTGTCTGATGACGGTGTGGTGACTGCCGTGTCAGTCGGCACCGCAACTATATACGCATCTTCATCTAACGGCCTTACCGCTGAATGCGCAGTGACGGTTAAGCCCGGGGTGGTGGCCGTAACAGGAATCTCACTCACTAACACCGAGCTGCTGATGAAGGAAGGACAGGTGACGGACCTAATTGCAATAGTACGCCCTGAAAACGCCACCGACAAGACAGTGGTCTGGAGCTCAAGTGACGAGCAGATTGTAACTGTGGACCAGAACGGTGTAGTAACCGCTATCAAGCAGGGCAACGCCATAATCACCGCGGAGACCGCCAACGGCATCAAAGCCGTATGCTATGTAACAGTAGTACCCGACATAATTGCCGTGACCGGAATAACGCTGAGCGAGTATGAGCTGACTCTAATAGAGGGAGACAACCACACGCTGATTGCGACCATAACGCCCGAGGACGCCACCGACAAGACAGTGACTTGGAAGTCTTCTGACCCAGCTATAGCAACCGTGTCTGATGACGGTGTGGTGACTGCCGTGTCAGTCGGCACCGCAACTATATACGCATCTTCATCTAACGGCCTTACCGCTGAATGCGCAGTGACGGTTAAGCCCGGGGTGGTGGCCGTAACAGGAATCTCACTCACTAACACCGAGCTGCTGATGAAGGAAGGACAGGTGACGGACCTAATTGCAATAGTACGCCCTGAAAACGCCACCGACAAGACAGTGGTCTGGAGCTCAAGTGACGAGCAGATTGTAACTGTGGACCAGAACGGTGTAGTAACCGCTATCAAGCAGGGCAACGCCATAATCACCGCGGAGACCGCCAACGGCATCAAAGCCGTATGCT
Organism: uncultured Bacteroides sp.; assembly: GCA_964546885.1. Lineage (GTDB taxonomy): Bacteria > Bacteroidota > Bacteroidia > Bacteroidales > Muribaculaceae > CAG-873. The sequence goes on along the minus strand of CAZJKZ010000013.1, from coordinate 52,065 downwards.
ATGTAACAGTAGTACCCGACATAATTGCCGTGACCGGAATAACGCTGAGCGAGTATGAGCTGACTCTAATAGAGGGAGACAACCACACGCTGATTGCGACCATAACGCCCGAGGACGCCACCGACAAGACAGTGACTTGGAAGTCTTCTGACCGCACTATAGCTACAGTGTCTGATAATGGCGTGGTAACGGCTATTGCCGGAGGTACTGCAATTATATATGCATCCTCGTCCAACGGTCTGACGGTTGAATGCCTGGTAACGGTTTTGCCAAAAGTAATAGATGTCGTAACAATCTCCTTGGACAAAATTATTCTGGAACTCTTCGAAGGAGAAACTGCTACCTTGACAGCAATAATCGATCCGGAGAATGCAACTGATAAGACTGTGACTTGGACGTCAAGAGATACTGAAATAGCTGACGTCGATGATGGTGTGGTAACAGCAATAAAACCCGGTACAACAACCATCACAGCGAAAAGCTCTAACGGAATGCATGCTTATTGCACAGTGATCGTGCACGAACGCCCGCTGACCCCCAAGCAACTTTTAAGAAAGGGAGACGGAACGACGTGTACCTTCGTGACTATGATGGATATTCCCGACACAGAGCTTTCGCGACTTGGTTACCGATTTGTAGTGGGTTATACTGATGTCGAAGGCAACTCGAAAATCATCACCGAGACACCTTTGCGCTATTGCCATACGACACCCGAAATATACAATAATCCATCAAATGATTTCTGGGTATTTGCAGTTTTCGAAAATGAGGACGGCACCACTGTCAATAGCAATCTGCGTCATCTCGACGGAAGAGAAGAGGTATGCTTCGACGCATCTATATATGGCTACACCCCTAATGGAAGCAGATTTGCAGGCATAGATGGCGATGATTGGATTAAGGTAACACCAACAGGATTGCACATCTCTGTACCCGGCATTGAAGAGACACACGTAGCCATATATACAACGGCAGGTGTACAGGTATACTCCAAATCATACACCGGTGAAACTCTGATAATCGAGGAGATTAAACTCAACCAATTTGCACATGGCACCTATGTTGTGGCAGTGAATTGCGGCGGAAAAATGAAATCAAAGAAAATTGTAATCCGATAATCAGCAATAAAAATTTTCTGTGGAAATGAAATACAACTTAAGGTATATTATAATGGCTGTAGCAATGCTTTCAATTGCTACAGCCTCTGCACAAAGTGCGATAAGTGAAAAATTCGCAATTAAAGCAACTGCCGATATAGGATTAGGCAATGTAATGCAAACTAAATACGCCTTGCCAAACATGAGTTCTTCATCGTCATCCTCTAACTTCGGGGTTGACTTCGGCTGGACATTTTTTCAGGTAAAAAACCACTCCCTTGAAGCGAATTTAGGATTCGGGTACGGTAGCACCAGTCTTACTGCCGATATGTCCAAGCTGGACTATCACTACTCTGCTCCTGCGGCAGCCGACATGGATATGGAGCCATACATTCGCTATTACGAGCTTAGCGGACTGCATCAGAAGATAAGGGCAAATATACTCACTCTCCCGATTTATCTTAACTACCGTTATCAGATAAACAAAATAGTGAGTTTGCACGCATTGTTTGGTGTTAAGTTAGGATTCAATGTATCGTCTAAAATAAACGAGGCTCATACAAGTGCGTTCAGCTATGGAATATATCCTCAGTATGATAACCTTATGATCGACGCCACTTATATGAACGAGTTTGGAGAATCGGTTCTCGGTACTGACCAAGCACTTACACCCGAAGTAAATGGTGTCACAACGTCACTACTTGCGGGCTTAGGCGCTGAAGTAAAAATTTACGGACCCTTATCAGCCGACGTAACTCTGAGATATGAGGGTGGCATAAACGACATATTTAAGGGTGTATCTTCTAAGTTGGCATCTTTCGACGCAGAAAATGCCCCTGTGAAATATACAGTGGCGGACGGACAGCAGATGACGGCACTGTCAAGCTACCTCTGCAAATCTAAAATATCGCGTCTCTCGATTGCCGTATCGTTGCTCTACCGTTTCTAAAGAATATCGTGGCTCGTATATCGAACTTTTTTCCTTCCTTGAGTGTTATAGTTAACAAAAGAGAAATTAATATTATTAACAACTAAAAACACTATCAACTATGGACAAGTATGTATGTGAAGTTTGCGATTGGGTATATGACCCCGAAGTTGGCGATCCTGAAGGCGGTATCGCTCCAGGAACAAAATTTGAAGATATTCCCGATGATTGGGTTTGCCCACTCTGCGGTGTAGGTAAAGATCAATTCCAAAAAGTAGATTAACCATAAAAAAAGTCGGCCAGGCTAATTGACTTGGCCGACATTTTTATATCTGTTATGATTAAAGCGATTGGATGAATTCTTTCATTTCGGGCATCTTGGCATCAATGCTGTGAAGGAGCTTCATCTGTGCTTTTGTGCGTACAAGGTTGTGCTCGGGATAAGCTATCTTGTAATAGGTGTCGCCGTTGATATAGTCGGCAAGGAAGCGCACGGCCTGCATGAAGGGGAACATGGCAGCAGCATAAGGGAGATTTTCTATCTCCACAGGTGTAAGGAATGACTTGGCAGAAGCAAGATAACCGCGAGTAAAGGCACGGAAGATATCCATATCAAACTCTACTTTGCTCAAATCTGGCTCGTCCTCAGGAGCCGTGCATGCGCCGGTGCGCAGGAAATCGCCGTAGTCGCTGAAGATGAATGAGGGCATCACGGTGTCAAGGTCGATCACACACAGAATCTCACCGTCTTTATCAAACATCATATTGTTGACCTTCGTGTCGCAGTGGCAGATGCGTTTAGGCAGCTTACCCTCACGATAGAGCTGTTCGGCTTTGCACATATCGGCTGCGCGCTCTTCAATCTCGTCAAGGATATCCTTCACCTCCCCTACTCTACCTACGGGATCGGCAGCAACAGCCTCGCGCAACTGCTGCATGCGGAACTCCATATTATGGAAATCGGGTATGCTTTCCTGGAGTTTATCGGGTATATCCACGAGCATGGCCTGGAAATTACCAAAAGCTTTCCCGGCATTGTATGAAGTCTCGGGAGTCACGGCTTCGAGGGTGTGAGCATCAGGTATGAAAACCATGATACGCCAATAGTTTTCACCATCGTACCAGTAGGATTTTCCGGTAGTTTTCTCCGGAACGAATGTCAGAACTTTTCTGTCTATGTCATCTGCGCCGGCTTCGGTGAGCTTTTTGCGTATGTGATGGGTCACAGAGTCAATGTTGTGCTGCAATGTGTCCACATCTTTGAAAATATTGTGGTTGATGCGCTGAAGCACGTAGTCGGGGGTATCTGGTGAAGCAGTCTTCACCACAAAAGTGTCATTGATAAGACCGTTACCAAGCGGTTTGATCTCAGTCACGTCGCCCTGCACGTCGAAATGTGAAATGATAGAATTATAGTCTTTCATGATTCTGTTTTTTGTTTAACACTGCAAAAATACACAATTTTTCGGAAAGGGAAGATTTATTATTTGATTTTTCTTATATTTTTCCCAAAATTTCGTAATTTTGCAACGCTATGGAAAAAGAAATACGTGAAATACAAATCGATCCTCCCCATCGTATTCTCAACAAGATTGCAAGAGCTCTGTCACTATGCTTTATGGTTACGATTTTCTTGGGTGTTATGGGTTCTGTGGTATGGTATTTTGTGTTCAGCTCGGCGGGACCGCGATGGGCTGACGATTTTGCGGGCACACGACATCGCACCGACAAGAGCGAGGTGACGCTCGCCACCCCAATGCGACTAAATCTCAACGAAGTGGCTCTTGTGCTGAACAAGGGCGAAAAAACCGTCCTAAAGGCTTTTGTATCGAATGTGCCGGGAAAACCTGCTAAGTTGCACCCGTCAAATTTGAGGCTAAGATGGTACAGCGAATGTCCGTCAGTGGCAAAAGTGAGTCCTAACGGGCACGTGACGGCTATCAGCAAAGGCACAGCTTTTATTTACTGTGTGATCGAGAACGAGGAAATCAACGCCAACGCCGCGCATTGTCTGATTACCGTAAAAGATATCGATCGACTACGCATCACACAAAAGCCAGTAACCCGCGGAAAATAAGCATATTAATATGTGTAGATATCTCATGCGTCCAAAAGCAACAGGTTAATAAAGGTTAAATAATTTGGAATAACCAAATAATGTGCGTAACTTTGCACCATCAAATTACTGCGGGGTAGAGCAGTGGTAGCTCGTCGGGCTCATAACCCGGAGGTCGGAGGTTCGATCCCTTCCCCCGCCACTCCATCAAAAGCTATTGAATACAGATGTATTCAATAGCTTTTTTCATTATACTACCTGTCTTAAATTCAACATGAAGAAAAATTACATTAGCCTCCACCTGTAGGAGATGAATATTTCCCTAAGTGGCGCGGGTGTTCGGTACCTACGGCACCGACATCGTAGATTGGATTATTGACCGTGGGTCCATAGGACCCACGGCTACATTATTAAGTCCCTACGGGACTACCTCTTCCCTTAACTTACTGACACTATATCCATTAAATATAAAAACTTGTTGTTGAGCCGCATCGGACGATATCCCTACGGTGCCCGGAGGGCACTAATATAGTAGCCGTGGGTCTTAAGGACCCACGGTGGACAAATCCATCACCCGACTCACAGCCCTGTAGGGGCTGAATACATCCCCGGGTGCGCGGGTGTTCGGTACCTACGGCACCGACATCGTAGATTGGATTATTACCGTGGGTCATAAGGACCCACGGCTACATTATTAAGTCCCTACGGGACTACCTCTTCCCTTAACTTACTGACACTATATCTATTACATATAAAACTTGTTGTTGAGCCGAATCAGACGATATCCCTATGGTGCCCGGAGGGCACTAATATGGTAGCCGTGGGTCCGTGTGACCAACGGTGGACAAATCCATCACTCGACTCACAGCCCTGTAGGGGCTGAATACATCCCCAGAGCGCGGGTGTTCGGTACCTACGGCACCGATACCGTGGATTGGATTATTGACCGTGGGTCACAAGGACCCACGGCTACATTATTGAGTCCCTACGGGACTACCTCTTCTTTTCACTTGCTGACACTATATCCATTCCATATAAAAACTTGTTGTTGAGCCGAATCAGACGATACGCATACGGGGCCCGGAGGGACTCACGAGTATTAAGTACATAGAAAACGCTGTTAGATAGCGAAAAAATCACTAACTTTGTATTTGGATTTTGACTACTAAAATATAGGCAGCAATTCAATATACATATGTTTAAAAATATATGCGAGATTTCGAAAAAAACATAAAGGATAATATTGAGACTCATGAGCTGATAAGGCCGGAAGGCGTGGTGATTGTGGCGGTGAGCGGGGGAGCCGATTCGGTGGCACTCCTAACGGCTCTTACGTCGTTAGGCTACAACTGCGTGGCGGCCCACTGCAATTTCCATTTGAGAGGCGACGAGTCAGACCGCGACATGCGCAGCGTGCAAGCACTATGCTCAAAGCTCGGAGTGGATCTATATATGCGCGACTTCGACGTGAAGACACGTTGCGATTCCACCGGAGAATCCGTGGAAATGGCTTGCCGCGCGTTAAGATACGAATGGTTCGGCAACCTGCTCGACAAGATGCGAGCGCAGTGCATAGCCGTGGCCCATCACCGGGAGGACAATGTGGAGACCTTCTTCCTTAACTTAATGCGCGGAAGTTCGATTACAGGTTTAACCGGCATGAGATGGCGTAATGAATATGTAGTGCGCCCTATCCTTAACCTTACTCGCGAATCTATAGAGAAATATTTGACGGATTGTGGCATCCCTTACGTAATCGACTCGTCGAACGCATCCAACGACTACCAACGCAACAAACTGCGAAATGTCGTAATTCCCGCTCTAACCACCCAATTTCCTGACGCTATCGACGGCATCCTCAAATCCATAGGCTACCTCAACGAGAACCGCGAACTTTACGCCCAGACCCTACACGAGAAATCATCTATATATCTTACGGCAAACACCGTGCATCTCGACGAGTTGATGCGCGACGAGCCACAGCACCGCCTACTCCTCTTTGAGATGCTCCGTCCCTTGGGGTTTAATATGTCGCAGGTAGATGATATACTTAAGTCTGCCGACAAATCAGGGCTGACTTTCGAAGCCGGAACAACAACACTCGAACTGTCGCACGGAAAACTAACCATAGCCGGACGAACGGCTTTCACGCCCGACGAGATAGAGGTAAGTCTGGCAAGAGACATCCTCTCGCCCGCGTACATAACGATAACCGAACATCCTGTATCGGCCTTTCTGCCCTCACGCGAGGCCACTGTGGCATATTTTGACAAAAATATCTTAGAAGGCTCGCCGAAATTCACACTTAGACGATGGCGCAGGGGCGACCGCATCACACCCTTCGGCATGCGTGGCACACGCCTACTGAGCGATATTTTCACTGACGCAAAACTCTCGGCTGCCGAAAAGCGCAATGTATGGGTGCTTACCCGCAATGGGGAAATAATATGGGTAGTGGGCATGCGAGCCACCGACCGGTTTAGTGTAGGGCCGGAAACGCGCCGCTATCTCACTCTCTGCCTACACGACAAAAAGCGACCCTAAGGAATAAGACCTTCACGGCGAAGATAGATGGAGTCGGAGGGAGTAAGAGTATCTTTTTCAAGATCGATGTTCTCTACCACAGGTGTGGGGGTGACAATCAAGTTGGAGAAATCCGCGTTCTTCACCCCGCGCCGGAACACATTCTGGATCTGATTGACAAGATTTATGCGCATGTTGTTTACCACGGGAACTTGCGCAGCCGCCTGCTTCTCATTAAACTTAGCGCCACCGAAACGCACCTTCATATCATCATATCTACCGGAGATATTGATACCGAACTTAAAGGGCAGCGGCGATTTGAGTACAGCCACATGGTAATGAAAGTTAAGCGCCAAATCGTTATATCCCTGAATACCGAGCCTATAGCGGTCAAAGTCAAAGATAAAAGGATAGACACGCAACTCTCCATTGTCAACAGTGAGCTCTGCCGTTACGTGATCTATGATATTTCTGTTTTTATTCTTGAACAGTAGCCATTTGGCAATCTTATTAAATGTCTTAGGGTCGAGAAACGACAGGGAGTCGCCTTCGATGCGTATGGCGGCTTTAAGCGACGGGAGGTCGAGATTCATCATTTTGTCTATCTTTGAAGAGGCAGCCACATTAGCGTTCACTATGCCTCTCAGTCCTCTCATCACGGGCATCATGCTGTCAACAGCCGGCACAATCTTCAGGAAATTGCGGATATTGAAATCATTAAGCCTAAGCCCAAAACCGAAATTCATATCCTTAACCGACGGCGCATAGTACAGAGCGTTAAGGTTGAGCGATCCCACTCTCGACGACGCATTAAACTCATGGAGATTTATCGCTCCGTCGTAAAGCAGCAGTTCACCCGTGAAATTATCAAGAAGCAGGTCGGCGTAGGACATGTGATGCGCCTTGAAATCAAACTTCGCGTCAAGATTTACGGGTATCAAAAAAGGTTTGGGCGTGTCATTATGGCGATTGTTATCCTTATCAGGCTTTGCCTCCTTTCGAGAGTCTCCGGTGAAGAGGGCTTTGGCAATCTCGTTGATGTCAATTGTGTCGGAAATAAGCGATAAATTAGCCTTTAAAGGCACGCTGTCGGTGGTGAAGCCATCCTTTATATTGCTGAACTGACCTGAAATGAGGAAATCGCTCCTCCCTGCCTTATACTGCATATTGGCAATAGTAAGAGAGTCGTTGTTGAACGAGATATCAAGATTCTTCACACGATTGCGCACGGGGAAAGAAGGCGCAAAGAGGCGAGCCGCCCCGGTGTTTAGCGAACCATTCCACTCCCAATAGTGCGCGAACTTGTAAAACGAGCTTGACGTACCCCATTCAAGAACCTCCGTAGAATCGGCAGACTGCACGGTATGCACTCTATGCCCCTTGCGGCGATGTCGGCTTCTAATTTCCTTAGCGTAAACGTACACCGAATCTACGGGAATCTCCACATGCTTTGAACGCACTGACGCATGGTGGCTGCGAGCTTTGGGCTTGTCTTTGGACGGCGCGTTGCCGGGTAGTTTGCTAATGTTAAATATCAGATCGCCGTCGTTCACCATCAAGCGTGTGGTTTTGCTGCCCGTGCTAAGACGGTCGAGATGCAGATTGAGTTTAAACGTAGGTAAATGATTATATTGCTTGTAGCGCTCCATGCTCACGTCGCCTAAAAGATTCTTCACCTTCACACCGGCAGTGTCAGATATGGTGAGCAGCGAGAATGACGCAGCGGATATCTTGCCGCCCATTGGCATAATGGTGTTCGGCACATAGGCGCGCCCCGTATTATTAGCTGCCACTCCGAGCTTGAGCTGACCGAGACGTATGTCCAGACCGGACACAAGAATATCGGCCGAATCCACCTCTACCGTACCCCGCAGCAGACTATCAACCATGCCTCCCTTAGCAATGGACACATCATGTGCTCCGAACCGCCCTTTCAGCTGCGGCACGGACACCATAGCAAGCGTATCATAAGTGAGGTAATAGAATTTGTTTAGCTCTATGTCGCCGTCTAATTTTATATTATGGAATTTATTAAGGCTGAACATAGATGCGACAAAGCCGATGTGAGCGTCAAGCCGCAAATCGCCGCTCATCACAGCGCCTATGCGAGATGCAAGCATACTCGGCATATGACCTATGGCAATATTGCCTTTCATGTAGCCGTCGAAATGGGGATCGCTCATCAATGTGGCAAGCGAGCCTTTGAAAGTGAAATCAGAGGCAGGGCCTTGTGCAAGAAGGCTTTTAATATCTACAGTGATCTGGTCGGCTGATCCTCCAGCCAACTCCACATCCACATCAGCGGCGAAACGTCTCAGGTCAACCTTTTCGTACTTTAATCCACATTCAGGAATCACAATATTCGCCGTGGCGTAAGGCATAAGTATTTGTCCCACTGTGTACGGGCGATGGAGAAGAACAGATAGCTGTACCTGCGCGTCTGTATCCAGACGCGCAGGAATATCGTAATTTCTTGCCATCGGAGCAGGAATGAGCGAAAGCAGGTCGTTTACCTCGACAGGATAAAATTTCAAATCAAAGGTCTCCACTGTCATGAGGTTGCTGAAATCGACATTTGTGTTCAGCCGTCCTGACATTGACAGCAGAGCAAAATCCATATCCCTCAACACTAAAGCATAAGGACGCTCGTAATGCCACTCCACCAATCCATTAAGACTCACCGGCACATCCTCCCTACCGATAATCTCCAAAGCAGGTGACTGTATATTGCATGCAAAATCCACATTGTAGGCGGGGAAATAGCCTTTCGGCATAGAGTCATTGGCAAGACTCATTGTGATGATATCCGCCGTCATGTCAAATTTCTGCGGGAGGTCAGCAAAACGTATCGGAGCCGGGTCGATTAGGTCCAACCTATTAATACGTATGTCGGGCAGCGACACAGCGGAAGTGCTTGTATCGGAAGATGGGGGGATTATCGAGAAGTTGTTGGTAGCCTCATTCACAACCAAAATATTTATCTGGGGATGAGTTAGAGATATGTCCCTCAAATCCACTACCCCTGTAAACAAATGGGCGATATTGATGCCTCCGTGAAAATGCTTAAGAGAGATTAACGTGTCGCCCCAAGCCGGAATAGTGTCGCGCACGGACTGAGGAAGCGATTTCATCTCTCGCGAGCATATCGACAGGCCATCTACATCAATGTAGACATATTGCGACTTTCTATCCCCTGAAACAGCGACCTTATCTATACTGACATCGGCGTTGAGCACCTTATTCGCCACAACATTCACTAACGGAGTTAATTCTTCAGGCTTCAGCATACTCACCGTAGCCATGACCATACCCACGACAAATAGGATGACGGCAAAGAATACCCATGCCACCACCTTAAAAATCCTAAGTGCTACCCTCCGACTGTTTAGATGCATCGCCTACTCACAATTTGCCAAAACGACAATAATCTTTTATCTGCTAATCAGCATATATTCGCCTTGCATTCCAGGGCCTACATAATATTTGCACAGCCCGTAATGCTTTTTGTGAGCCGGACCTGACAATGGTTGGCCGTGGTTGGTGACAATATCATACACGCTGTGGCACACAGGACACTCGGCCTTTAACTCGTCGGGGAGCACCTGAATGCGCACATCCGCCCTACATTCCACCGGGCATGCCAAATCATAAGCCACCGGGTTGCCGTGAATGTCGCTTATAAGCAGAATGCCGCCAAAACCGGTATATGACAAAGCGGTGTACGGAAATCCCGAAGGCTGCCGCTGCGAACGAATGAAATAATTGTAGCTGCCCGCTCCGGCAACACCATAGACATCCCACTCTCCCACATTGTTGAATGCAACATGGACAGCCGCAGGCGGAATACGGTCATCATCAATATGCTCACATGAAGATACAGCCGCACAGAAACACAAAGCAGCGAGGAGAGAAGCCAGACACCTCATGTGCGTGCCACCTTTCCTATCATTTCGCCAAGCATATCCACAGCTTTCTGCATGTGCGGAGCTACCATTGGCCGAAGCATCATCGGCACGTTAACGTCAAACTCCACATTCACCTCGCAGCTGTCAACAGACAACGCATTGATATTTACTGCAAGTTCCACCGGGACAGGAGAGCCAACAGCATTAAAACGTATGCGGCTATGTGAGCGTTCCACGATTTTGAAGGTAATATCTCCTACTTGAGATGTATGGATGTATATGCTGTCGCTGTCAAACTTTACATCGCCCACTTTTGCCTTTTCCTCTTCAGGAAGTTGATCAATTAAGGACTGGAGTTGAGATAGATCACTGAACTTCTCAGCTACCTCGGCAGCTGCACGTTCCACCACTACGGGTTTGCTTTCAAATTTTGACATATTATGAAATTATTTGATTATACAAGAAGTATATAATTAAAAACAAGTGGACAAGCCGTAAGCTAAGGACGCCTTATCCACTGATATTTTAATTGCTGAATTACAAACAAACTTAAATAATAGTCTCTGCCGGAGTCCACTGAGCAGGATCCTTACGCCATTGCTTGAGAGTCTCGATATCGTCCTTGGATATATAGTTTGACTCCAAAGCGGCCTCGAGCATGGCACTATAGTTGGAAAGGGTGATAAGCTCTACATTATGATCACGGAAGTTCTTCTGTGCCACAGGGAAATCATATGTGAAAATAGCAGCCATACCTACCACGTTACATCCGGCAGCACGTACTGCTTCCACTGCTTTCAGTGATGACTTACCGGTAGAAATCAGGTCTTCAATAATCACCACATTTTGTCCGGGAGTAAGGTTGCCTTCTATAAGATTTTCCAAACCGTGATCTTTTGGAGCCGAACGTATATAAGCATAAGGTACACCGAGAGTATCTGCAACAAGCGCACCCTGTGCGATAGCGCCGGTTGCCACACCTGCCACAGCGTCAGGACGTCCGTAGTTCTCAAGAATCATACGGCAAAGCTCTACTTTAATGAAAGAGCGGATTTCCGGATACGAGAGTGTCTTACGGTTGTCGGTATAGATGGGAGAATTCCATCCGGAAGCCCAGGTAAACGGGTTGGCAGGTTGTAGGATAATCGCACGGATCTTAAGGAGTTTTTCGGCTAAAATACGGTCAACAGTTTTCATATGGCGGCAAAGATTAGTTCTTTGTTCAAGGTTAATTCTTTAATATTTTTTTTACAAATGCAAAGATACGAATATTTCCATGAATTATCCAAAATAAATAAAGTATTTTTAACGAAAATGTAACTCTTACCTATATCACGGAATTCCGCTATTTCCGAATATAAAGAAATCAGGGATATACCCTTGGATTATTAGTCCGGATATATCCCTGGAAATAGGATAAGAGATTATTCTCAGTGGATTATTTTACAAGCACCTTCTTACCATTGATTACATAGATACCGGGGGTAAGAGTGGAGAGAGCGTTGACATCTGCGCTCTTAAGCACAAGCACACCTGAGAGTGAATATACAGTGTAAGAGTCAGCCTTCTCAACTGCTACTGAGGTGATACCTGAAGTTGTAAGTGTATATACCACCTCAAGAGCTGCACTTGTACTGTCATCACTGAATACAAAGAATTCAGCAGGGATATGGAGTGTGTATACACCGGCCTCAGTGATATTGGGTTCTAATACGAAACCTAAGAATGTCCATGTATCCCAATCAAATGAAGCGTCTGAAAGCTCAAACGGAGTAATGCTGTATACTACTTCATCGTTAGCATCAGTTATTGTGATATCCTCATCGCCCATGCAATTGGCATCCTCGATATTAGGAGCAGTGATTTCGATAGAAGTGAGGTTAGTCACTTCTCCACCTTCAGGAGTGACAGTGAGTTCAACGCCTTCAGTGGGTTCGCCACCGATATAGTATGTACCGGTGTAGAGCTGGTTGCCATAGGTACTGAATTCAGAACCAATTATGAAATAGTTTTCAGGGATAATGAGTACGTAAGCTTCAGGATCTGTAACTACAGGATTTACTTTGAGCACTACCTTAGTGATCTCATCATAGATGGGCTGACCGGAATCATCCACACCCTTCTGTTCAGAAACCACCTCTATATCGTCAGCGGAGAATTCATATACAGTCTTCATGCCGGCTAAGGTGTACAGAGTCACTTTCTGATCGCCACTATAGCTATAGTTAGGACCAACTGCCATACCATCGAAAGAAAGCTCAAATTCAGAAATTTCTTCTACTGTGCTTCCACTTGCCGGAGTAACGGTGAGTTCTTTGTAGTTGCTTTCAACATGTACTTCATAGCTGAACTGCAATGAAGAGTACTGCCTAAAGCCGGTGTTGCCTTCTACCAGAAGACCGTCCATATCATAAGCCACGATATTCAGCTCGATAAACTGCTCTTCGCCCCAGAATCCTTCTTTTGGATAAAGACGCCATGTGTTGCTCATGCCTTCTTCAAGAACAACTGCCTCAATTTTATTAAAGCCAACAAGCCCACCGGCACCTAAAACACCTGATGCATCCGCGTCGATATCTACGAGACCGTCGAATTTAACAGTCCAGCAGAAGTCCTCATTCGGCTCGATAACACTATCATTAGCAGGATCGATATTAACAAATTTTACAGAACTGAACTCGAAGGGTTTTGTTGTACCCTTGAAGTCGATACGATATGTACCGAAAGCGTCTCTTCCTTGATAAAAATCGTTCTCATTGTAGTAAGCGCTCACAATCATGAAAGGATCAAAATCGCTGTAGCACTTGTAGTCTTGATTAAAGGCTGTATAGGTACCGTTGTCTTGTTTGTATAACTCTGCACCACCAGCCCAGTCATTTTCTTCTTCGCCGTTATAGAAATCATAACGCACGTATAGGATGGTATTGTCCACATTCAAGTTAAATACAAAATCAGCATCACCGGTAGATGCAATTGCCTCGCCTGGCTTGACAGGAGAAAGAAGATTAGCGACGAACTGATCGTACTCTGCTACCACATTATAGTCCTGACCGTCTTTAGAAGTGACGTTGTTGAGCGATACTGTGATTTTGCTCTTACCTTCGAGTTCGGCAGGCACATCAAAAGTGATAGTTACATCGTTACCATCGCGATCAATAGAGAGGTCTGATTCAGGTAAGATGATAGTTTTGAGTTCCCCATTATCTTCGTATGTGATCTTTACACCGTCAAATGTAATTGCATCTGCATTGTTGAACCATATTTCAACATTCTTAACGCCCTTAAGCGATGAACCAGAAGCAGGTGTAAATTCTGATGCCATATTAACCGGCGCCAAATACTCGTAGGGAAGCTGATAACTGTAAGAAGCGTAGCTACCCTCACCCATACCGGCGGCAGTGAGACCATTAATATCTCTTACATTATTAATGCCAAGCTGTACGGGACCGCCATTAGATATGTATGAATTTAGATCACGGAATTTTCCGCAAAGATTGACTGAGGCCTTTGCTCCCTGAATCTCAGCAGGGATCTCTTCTGTGTATAAATCTATATCAGGATTTCCACAAACAATAGTAAACATGATTGAGCCATTGTCCATTAGGTCGCGGTCAAATACAAATTCAACTATACCGTCAGGATCACCTTCAGGATAGTAAGATTTAAATGTTGAAGGGAGCTTTTTCGACACAAGATCAACAAGTTTAGCGGATGCAACAAAGTGAGCTTCGAAATTTCCATCTCCATTATATAGCAAGCCTGATTGCGATTTAAGACCTGAAACCTTTAATGTAACCGGAGTACCACCATCTTCGTTGAGAGCGCCACTTGCATACATCTTATTCATAGCGGTCTTGACATCAAATGCAATAGTGTTTTCCAACGATTCAAGTACTGATAACTGAACAGTTTCATCACCAGCGGTAAGAGATGCTTCACCACAAGAGACCATTGTACCAAATACAAGATTTATAGTACCATTTCCATTAGAATTAGGAGCAAGAACCGCACCTTCATTCGGAGACATTTCTATTATTTCAAGTCCTTTATCAGACTCCATATAGAAACACACTTCGCCGCCAGCAACAGCTAAAGAACAATCGAGGGTATAGGTCTTTCCGGCTTCAACATTCCAAGAATAAACCTGACCGTATTTACCATAACCTACATAAGCTCTATTTTCGGCACCAAGTTCTGTTATAACAATGGCCGCACATCCATCCTGAAGAAGAACACCTGTTTCAGTAATTTTTAATGTAGCTTTGTAGCTTTTATACATCTCAACCTCATAGGCTTCTCCCAACTCAATGGCACTTCCGTCACTTGGGAAGACTGCGGCTCTGACACTTGGTGTGCAGAATCCGACAATTGCCATTATTAACAAAAGACTTTGTAAAAGTTTTTTCATAACAAATTGTCTGGTATTAATTAATAATATTGATTGAATAATAATTATCGTGATGTTAAGGTAAAAAGGTGGACACCAAACACTATTGTTTGACGCCCACCTGATTTTTTAGAATCTGACTTTTTGAGCCTTCTTACCGGTAACCTTTATATAAATGTTGCCGGGACGAGGATCCGATACTTGGATACCTTGAAGGTCGTAGTAAACTACATTCGTATCCTCTTCAACCTCTATATCAGAAATTCCCGATGTTGAGAATGAAGCGGTATTGGCGTTGACGATACGCTCTGTAGCTCGGTCGATCAACATTACTACAACGTAGCAATTGCTTGGATTAGTGATGTAGCGTTCAGGAGCTGTTGCCTTAAGGGTCATACTACATTCCTCATTAGCTTGGAAATCCGATTGAGAGAATGGAGTACCGTTATAAGCGCTACCGTTCATTACAAATCGAGCCACTTCGTTGGCCTCCCACGGATATACGCGACTGCTTGCATACATACCGCCTGCACCCCATTCGCCAAGATTAGGATCAGAGACTCCATAAAGGTTATTATCCTGGAATGTGGGAAGCTTGTTCTCCATCACAACTCCTAAGAGACTATAGCTCTTGTCTTGCTGAGTCACAGCGAATGTGACGTTCACAGGCACCTCGAGCTCACGAGTGTCAGGATTATATGATACAGAAAATTCTACAGAAGCTTCAGCCGGTGTATTAAGCTCATCTTGAACGGCATCTGCCCATAGATAAACACTCTTATCGTCACTGTCAACAAGACCTTGACCGCTGAACAAATAGCCGGAAGGAGTCTGAACCATTGGCGAGAGTATTTCTCCACGGTTGATTCGGCCGGAAGGAGCACCTACTGAGGGCATACCAAGATATGAAGCATAACCCTGAACGCCGCCGCCATACATATCGTTTCCGTAAGCACGTATCGTCACTGGAATGAAATTATCTGGGTAAAGCTTTAGCAAGTTGTCGATTGCATTGATACCAAGAGGACAGTTAGGACAGGTAGATCCTGTGTATTCTTCAAGAACCACTCGCTTAACAGGCTCGAACATTAGGTTTTTGATCGAGTAATTGAATGTAGTGGAAACATCGCCTGAAGAAACGACTATTGAGTATTGTGTTTCATATCCCTTATCCAAAGGCATTGGAGTGGAGAAAGTGAAATTGTATGTATCCTCATAAGCGAGTTCAACATTGTTGTCGGCAACCTCTCCTATCACATTATTGTCCGAATCAAGGAGCTTCACCTCAATACCATCGAAAGTCGAAAGCTGCGAACCAATTGTAACAATACCTTTAACAGTGACGTCATCAGCATCAACCAATGAAATCGGAGTCTGATTGGTAAGCACGAAATTTAAATCACGCATTACCTTTATATTATCAATAAATATAGCGCTACCGTCGTAGTTCTGGTTAACAAAGGCAATGTAAATGTTCTTTCCTGCATACTTAGCGAGATCAAATTTATAGGAAGTCCACTCGTCGTCAAGGCCCTCTTCTGTATCACCGACAGATAATTGCTCTGACATAATCACATCACCGTTTTCACGGAAATCAGCCTCAATATCTTCTGACAAATAATTAAACACAGTATTGTTTTCGTAGACAATCACTTTTAGTATGTCAGTCTTAGATCGTCTATAGCTCTGTGCGTCGAATGTGAGATATACATTCTCATCAGGTATGTGGAGCTGTGGTGTCACAAGCCAGTCGTTTGATTCAGCGGCGGGAGTGAACATAGAGTGAGCGGCGAAAGCCCAATCATCTGATGAAGTATTGTCTCTCAAAAGAATCCAGATATTGCCTGGTTCGAAGCCCCAAGAAGTAGCTACCTCATCAGGTTGATTATCAAAGTCGGTCTGCCAGAATATAAAGTCAGAGTAATTGTCACAAGAAGAATTGAAAATATACAAATCATCATCGGAAAGCTTACGCACGTATGCACCATGATAGTTAAGCGTAAGCTCCTCACATCCTCCCTTGCCGGAAAGGTCTGTCACAGTGCCCTCAGAAATAACAAGCTTGTAGTCAGAACCCTTATAAAGCATATAGGTAGAGGTAGGATAGAAAATTGCTTTATTACCCTCTGTAGTACCATAGAAATATGTTACCAACGAATTATCATCTGCGTTATACAATGCGCAACTTCCTTTATCAGAAATTGCCACAAGAGTATTATATGTGATTTCGAGATAGTCAGGCGAGGCATTGAACTGTGTGATTGAAGCGCCATCGGCAGGAGATATACTCTCTACCTTTACAGGTCCTGCCTCACGGCCGATATACGAGAATTGCATTTCTTTCGACTTTCTTGTATTGTCGGCTTTAAGCCATACCATACCCTCTGGAATGGTAACGGTATATTTCATTCCGGGCTCGAGATCAGTGGTACGGAAAGTAAGTACAATGCGTTGCTCATAGGCTTTTGATAAATCGAAACCTATGGCAGTACGTACCACTTTGCCATTAGCGTCGGTAAGAGTGATGTTCTGGGGATAGTTCAGACAATCAATAGGACGACCAAATGAAATCTCAATCTCGCTTATTTGTCCGATTGTGGAATTGTCGGGAATGTTCAGAGTATAGTTTTTCAACAAATCAACCTTTGAAGCCGCATCCGCAAAAGATTCAGGCATAGTGATTACATAGGAGTGTTCGTTAGTTGCCATAACAGCAGTAAGGCCGTCGGCAGACAGACACTGGAATGAACCGGTGACAGGATAGTGAATCAACTCCATATTGGTTTTGCCGTACACCTGCAAGAAAATATCGTCAAGGGAAATGTAAAAACCATTGTGGCGTATCTGTGCTGTAGGATATGGATTAGAAGCAGGAGAGTGACCAAGCAAAGTGCCGTCGGGCGCAACTTTATCGCCGGCAACTCCGGCTTCGCCTTCTTTGGTATACACCTCAAACTTCTTAGTATCCACCTCATATTTATAGGCGTAGTAACCCTCGGTGCCATTCTCCATTTCACCACCATTGTATACCATGTATGCGCTTCCGGTCACCCACTTTCCGTCACAGCTCATAAACTGATTGCTTGTGAATGATAATTCAGGCACCTGAGGCGTAAACTTACCGGTAGTATCGTCATAATCGAATCCGATCGGATCCCAGGTATTGGTGGTCATATCATATATATACGAGAACAGAGCGACAGGCATCCAGTAGCTTTGCGACATCTGCGCCAGCACATACCTTCCGTCCGGAGAAAGATTGTAGAACACATTCTGCTTCTGGTCAAGACCGGTCATATCTTTTGTAGGTATTCCGGGCACTTCTATAAACTCAGACTTCTTAAAGTCGTAATACATAGGATATGCGTTGTAATTACTTACACCGTCAGTGAAATATCCTACTCCGTAATTACCATCAGGAGTTACAGCAAGGAAATGACCGCCTTTCCACTCAGCGGGGACAGAGAGAGCAGTCCAGTCTTTTGTTGTCTGATCCCAATAAGCCGGCATGCCATCGACTGATCCTACTACAATTCCATCATCAGTCACATCGCCTAATTCCGCCCATCCATTGGGAGCCTCTACATTAATATATTCTTTTGTTTTAAGATTGAGGATATAACCACCCGTAGGTGTGGGATTATCCTCTTCCGAGTCAATTTTTGCATTGCTTATGGCATATAAACCATTGTCTGAAAGTCCGTACAACTCGCCTTCAGGCTCAAAAACCACCGGCAAATCCTGCGCCATGACAGAAGCGGAGCTTACAAGGCAAAATGCAGCTAATACAGTAAGTTGATACTTTTTCATAAATATTTCAAGGATGTTTTAATCTTTATTACGAGATCAGTGTCTAAATTATTGTACACTTAAGGAGAGATTATAAAATTTTAATACTACAACTGTAATCTTATTTCACAATATGCAAAATTACTATATTTTTGCACCAAAAACAACACATTATTTATTTTTTAACATCAATTCAATTATAATTTGAAAGTTTTATCTAAATATTGCAAAATTTCTACTAATAAGACGGTTTTTCAGCAAATTTAGCTACAAATATCTTTGCTGGTTCAGCTTTTATTAGTAATTTTGTAAATTGGAAACGCATCCGCAAACACTAACACAAATATCCTAAAAAATGAAGACTCTCAAAAAGCTCTCACTCCTGCTTCTTCTCCTTCCTGTAGCCTTTGCAGCTTCAGCCGAACTGCCTTCAGTGAAGTTGAAGACTCTTGACGGCAAAACCGTTGACACAGCCGAACTCTCCAATGACGGCAAGCCTTTCGTGATCTCATTTTTCGCCACATGGTGCAAGCCCTGCAACCGCGAGCTTAAGGCAATAAACGAAGTGTATCCCGACTGGCAAGACGAGACCGGCATGAAGCTTATAGCCGTTAGCATCGACGAAGGTCAGAACGTGAGCAAAGTAAAGCCTCTCGTTGACTCTGAAGGCTGGGAATATGAAGTGCTGCTCGACTCAAACAGCGAACTCAAGCGCTCGCTTGGCATACAGACTATCCCCCACGTGCTTATAATCGACGGCGAAGGCAATATCGCCAAGAGCCACTCAGGATACACCGAAGGATCAGAAGAGCATATCATCGAAGAGATTCGCGAGCTCATAGCTGAATAACCCATCTAACCAAATCAATAGCATGAAATTTTACACGCTGTCTCTCTCTTTGGCGCTTCTTGCGCTACCTGTAAGCGTCGCCGCCGAAAACCCGGTGACAGTGCACGGCAGCATACAGAGCGACATACTCTTTCCGGAGACCGACTACAAAATCGGCACTGAGAAATACGACGACAAGGTGCTCACCAATTCCTACGCCTCAGCCGGCTTGTTCAGCAAGTACGTTGACGCAGGCTTGCGTGTGGAATATCTCCAGCATCCGCTTCCCGGCTTCGAACCTGATTTTAAGGGTTGGGGCGTGCCCAATATCTTCGTAAAGGGCAAGTACAAGAGCATGGAGCTTACTGCCGGAGACTTTTACGAGCAGTTCGGTAGTGGATTCATCCTGCGCACCTACGAGGAGAGATCCTTGGGCGTGGACAACTCCATACGAGGGGCACGTGTGAAAATGAATGTTAAAGGCGCTCGTATTACCGCTTTGGGAGGAGTGCAGCGCGTATTCTGGGACTGGGACACTAAATCAAAGGTGTACGGCGCAGACATCGAATGGGACGCTAATGAGTTTATCAAGCCGCTCGCCAACAACGATATGGTGTGGACTTTCGGCGCATCTTATGTGCTAAAGCATGAAAAGGACGAAAACATACTCGTGCCAGGCACCAACAGCAAGCTGCATCTGCCCACCAATGTGAGCGCATTTGACATACGCACACATTATTATACACAAGGTCTCGACTTGGCTTTGGAGTATGCATGGAAAGGACAGGACCCTTCGTTTGACAACCACTACACCTATGGTCACGGGTCGGCAATTATGGGATCTGTTTCATATTCCAAACCGGGCTGGAGCATGTTTCTGCAGGCAAAGCGAAGCGACAATATGTCGTTCAGATCCAAGCGCACTCAGTCACTTGCGGGAGCCTTCATTAACAATCTGCCTCCATTTGCATACCAGCATACCTACGCTCTTGCAGCTCTATATCCCTACGCCACACAAATGGCACCCGGAGAATGGGCTTTCCAGGGATCATTCGCATATTCGTGGAAGCGCGGCACGGCTTTGGGCGGTAAGTACGGAACCAAGCTCAAACTCAACGCGAGCTACATCTGCGGCATCGACCGCGACCTGGTGAACAATGGACAATCCATTTCCGGAACTGACTGGTACATCGACGGAACAGAAGGTATAGGAAGCACATATTATACCGACGTGAATTTGCAGCTTGACAAACGTCTTACTCGCGATTTCCAGCTGAATTTCATGTATATGTTCCAGAAATATAATCAGACGGTGATTGAAGGACACGGAGGGATGATAAACTCCAATATTTTTGTGGCTGAAGGTAA
Source organism: uncultured Bacteroides sp. (assembly GCA_964546885.1). Lineage (GTDB taxonomy): Bacteria > Bacteroidota > Bacteroidia > Bacteroidales > Muribaculaceae > CAG-873. The sequence continues at coordinate 31,183 of CAZJKZ010000013.1, read as the reverse complement.
ATACAAAATCAATAAAAAGCTGACTCTGAGAACCGAGTTGCAGTACCTTCAGACCACCGATGACCAGCGCGACTGGTGCTACGGATTGGCAGAGCTATCGGTCCTTCCTTATCTTATGTTTACGGTGAGCGACCAGTGGAACCACGGCGACACAGGACTCCATTATTATATGGGAGCCGTGACCGGTACATATAAGAGCAACCGTTTAATGGTGAGCTACGGCCGCACTCGCGCGGGATTCAACTGTTCGGGTGGTGTTTGCCGCTATGTTCCGGCGACCCGCGGTATCCAAGTGGCATATACATATAATTTCTAACACAATCCTTTATCTTTAATAATACACAATCTAAATGAAACATCTTACAAAATACATGCTGGCGGCTGTGACAGCCATAGCAGGAGGTGCAGCTCTCTCGAGCTGTAACGACATAAGCAGCGACGACCGTTATATCGAGCTTCCGGCAGTGGAGGCAAAGCGTGTGGTTCTGCTCGAAGAATTTACAGGGCAATACTGTGTGAACTGCCCTGAAGCTCACGAACTTATTGATAATCTTCTCTCTCAATATCCCGAAAACCTTATTAGCGTGAGCATACACGGAGGACCGGAGGGCACCAACTCTATAGGCGAAGAAACGCAAAAACCGCCTATGATTGGCCTACGTAATGCCGATGGTGCAAACTATACCGACGCATACAAAATCTCCGCTTTCCCTGCCGGTGTGGTCAACCGAACAACGGGCGTTACAACAAGCGACCAATGGTCAGCCGCAATCCGTGAAGCCATTGCCAAGCCTTCTGACGTGGACATGACTCTGTCGGCCAGTCTCAGCAACAACGGCAAGAAAATTGAGATCAAAACTGAAGTTTCGCCCTACAATAACATATCGGCTAACCTACAGATTTGGGTAGTGGAAAGCGGCATCGAAGCCATCCAGCGCACTCGCCAAGGCTTTAAGACCGACTATATTCACAACCACGTATTCCGCGGGGCAGTAAACGGTATTAACGGAGAACAAGTGCAGCTCACCACTCGTCAGCCGCAACAATTTACACATGAAGCGACTGTTAAGGACATCTGGAACAGCGGGAATCTCTCTATCGTGGCATTCCTTTACAATAATTCAGGTGTTATCCAAGCCGTACACGCGGAGGTTGCACCCTCGGAAGCTAATTGACGTAAACTTACTCTACCCGGCGGGCAGCCCCCGCCGGTACTTTCAAAAAGCTAATATTAACTAAATTAAAAGTATATGAAGAAAATTTTTACTCTAATCACTGTCGTTTTAGCCGCCCTCTCTGCTTGGGCAGATGCGCCCGAATTCGTTTTCCAAGATAAAGTCGCCACCAATGGAGAGACTTATTATGCCCCCTACACTGTAGATGATATGGGCATAGTGAAGGCGTATGAGCAGAAGAGCGGACTCTCGCTCAGAGGCATTAAAGGCAAAGAAGTTACTCTGTCAGTTGAATCTGACTCAATTATTGCTGTCTGTGGCCTGACTGGACAATGCATTAACACTAAATCCGATGTGAGAACAGCCATCCTCGGCGAGGGAAATGATGCGATTGCTGAAGGAGACACTATCACTGTAGACTTGGAAATCCACGGTGAAGGAGTGATGTCATTTGATGCTGATTTTAATCCCGCTGAAGAGCTCCCAATAATCACATTTGAGGCAAAAGCTTGGTACACTGATTCTCCTGAAGATGTGGCCACTGTCAAAGTAGTTCTTACCAACAAAACTGCAGAAGAACTCGCCGGCATCGCCGATGTCACAGTAGACGGCACAGCCGATATCACTTTCATCTCCGGCAACGTGCTCAACTACAATGTTGCTAACCCCACAAAGCTCGAAATCTACACCACTGCCGGCGCTCTCGTACTGAGCCGCAAAATTGCTTCAGTTGGCTCGATCAGCCTTGATGCGCTTGCTCCCGGCGTCTACATCTACTCTACCGCTAACAAGTCAGGCAAAATTCTTGTCCGCTAATCCCCAACCTATAATATGCATCAAGGGGCAGAATTTTGAGGTTCTGCCCCTTGATGCATAAATCTGAGGGTATAGGTCAAATCTAATCAGTATCCCGAAATAGATGTTCCGGAGGGATAACAGCCAATGTTTCCGGATTATATATTTTTCCAAGAGATATGTCGATCCCCGCATCGATAAGCTGTTCGGCCAAAGCCGGTTTTCCACGAAATCCGTGGATTATCCATCGTTGAGAAGGACGAAGTTGCTTGCGTAGGCGTATTATATCATGGAGAGTGCGCACAGCATGGATTATCATTGGCTTCCCTAACTTTTCGCTTATCTCAATATGCCGAATGAACACACGCTCCTGCTCGGGCAGTGACGGACCTCGCAAAGCATCCATCCCCGTCTCGCCTATAGCCACTACTCTATCACTTCGTGCAAAATCAAGAAGTCTGTCAAAATCAGCCTCTGACACCCCAGCCGAATCCCATGGATGGATGCCTACGCTATAATAACCCGAATCTGGTACTTCCCTACCCCACGGCAGATTAATCACAGCATCCTCACCCGCACTGAGATTATGGGTATGCACGTCTTTAAATTCCGTAATTTCTCGCATTTTCTTTCTAACCAATCATCTCACGGCACAGGATCATATCCACTACCACCCCAAGGATGGCAACGACATATACGCTTAATGGCTAACCAACTGCCTCTTAATGGCCCATGTTTTCGCAATGCCTCCAAAGCATATTGGCTACATGTGGGCACGAACCGACAGCAAGGCGGAAACATAGGCGAAATGCAGTAGCGGTAGAAATACACCGGTAAGCACATCAGCCACACAACACCACCTCTCAGTCGGTTAATCAATGTGCTTAGAAGGCTCATAGTCATGATTAGATATGGCTGCGAGCATCTTTTGCATCGATTTTGATATTGTAGCATAAGGATGGAGGTCTGACGAAACGTATACAAATGCCACATCAACCTTTACTCCGGAAGGCAGCGGATAATTCTGATGCATAAGGCGGAAAGCCTCGCGTATGCGCCGACGCATCTTCACACGATCCACGGCATGGCGAAGCCTCTTTTTCGGCACAGATATGAGGAACTGCACAGGTGCGTCGCCGTCTCTATCCGGGCTCAAACGCCAAAATAACCGCACAGGATATGCAGACACAGTAAAGTTTGCAGCGTCGCGGCTAAAAAGCTTTCCTATAGCCGTGGCGCTGCAAAGTTTTTCTTTCTTATAAAGGCGCAGTGAAGCCATCAATTTTCGTTATTCTCATTCTCCTGAAGATAGCCGTCAAGAGCGGCAGTCATCGACGGATATTGTGGGGAAGGAGCCTCAATATCAAGACGCAGCCCAGCGTTCTTCACCGCATTGGCAGTAGCCGCGCCCAATGTTGCGATACGTATGTCGCCTTGCTGGAAATCAGGGAAATTCTTGAGCAACGACTCGATACCCTGAGGCGAGAAGAATACAAGCATATCATAGTCGAACGGCTCGTCGGGAGCAAAATCATTGCTAACAGTACGGTACATCACGGCACGCTTATAGTTGATACGGTTCTCATCAAGAATGTTTGTACCATTGTTGTGCACATCGCTAATGGCATAGAGATACTTCTCGTTCTTATGCTTAAGCAGATATGGCAAAAGATCGTCGAGCTTACCGGTGGACGTATGGAATATTTTACGCTTGCGATATATGATATATTTCTGCAAATACAGGGCAATTGACTCTGTGGTGCAGAAGTACTTCATAGTATCGGGGATGGTGATACGCATTTCTTCACAAAGCTTAAAGAAATGATCGATAGCCGTCTTAGCTGTGAAAATCACAGCTGTAAAATCGGGAATGGATATTTTCTGCTGACGGAATTCCTTCGCAGAAAGTCCTTCAACTTTTATGAAAGGTCGGAACACTACCTCTACTCCGTACTTTTCAGCTATGTCGAAATAGGGAGACTTTTCTGAAGCCGGACGAGGCTGTGAAACAAGAATTTTCTTAATCTTCACTTCGATTGTGGTTATCTGGTTAATCAATCGCTACCCACCAAAAATAGCGCTAAGTTATATATAACGATGAGTGGTATAATTTCAAGGGTGCAAAGGTACAAAATAAAATAAAGCAACGACCAAATATTTTGGTAAAAAATCCTAAATCCTTTGACAATGAACAAAAGTCGGGCGATAAAATAGAAAAATCCGCCCACAAGGAGCATTGGCATCGCTAAAGTATGGTAAAAAATTGCCACAAGAGCGGGTACCACCAACAAAAATCCTACAAGCGATTGAGAGGCGGTAAAGCCCTCCACAAAACTGCGGTGTCCCTCTGATTCGGCGAATGTGTAGCCCACCGTATTGTAAGCACAAACTTGGAACACGTAATAAAAGCTCGTCAGCACAATCAGCATAAGGATGTCGCGCAACGCATGCATCGGTGGGGCCATACTCGTTACAGTCATAAGTGTGTAAAGCAGCAACCCGGTGTAAACGCTCCACTGCAGAGCCAAGAGCGAGATGACACCCTTTTCCTTTGATGTATGTTCATCATAGAAATTGGGGCGTTTTAATCCTAAAAGTTCTCTAAACAGAGAGGAAAAAAGACGGTTGTACTTACGAAAACTAAGCATCATAAGCACAAACACACCGGTAACTATGGTAAGGACCCCAGAGTTATCGCCGGCATTAATCGGGCGCGGCACTCCTTCAATACCCTGCTCCCATGTAGGAGCCGGAGGCGGCACAAGCGATACGAGCTTAGCGGTGTCAATCCCCGCGGTGGAATAGCGTGCAGCCAAAGCCACGTCAAAATCAATCGATATCTCAGTATCGATATTTTTAGCCGGAAGGGGTGCAGTGAAAGTATGAAGCAGGGAATCAGCCCTGGACCATACCGGTCTATGATGAGTAGCTAACGGATGCGGCGAGACTGTCACGACACTTGTATCAGTAGTGTGTGATATGGCCTCCTCAGCGTGATGCGGGGCATCAACTGATTGGCGAACGGTATCAACGTTATGATATAGAGAGTCAGTCGGCATTTGCGTCTTCTAAAATTAGAGCCACGGCTTCTTGAGGCGTGGATGCCACGCACCATGAGTCAGGGCCATAAGTGAATCCTTCTTCTTTTGATCTGTCAAGCATTTGGAGCAGGGGATCGTAATAACCGTTAATGTTAAGAATTATCACCTTGCCTGAGAAAAGGCCAAGCTTGCGAGCTGTCATCATCTCAGCCAACTCCTCCAATGTGCCCACTCCTCCTGGCAATGCTATCACGCCTATTGCAAGAGATGCAAGTTGCTGCTTGCGCTCGGCCATCGTGGATGTAATTATGGTATGAGAAAGTCGGGAATAATTACGATCAGCCTCCACCATAAACTGCGGAATCACCCCTATAGCCTCGCCTCCGGCATCGAGAGCGCCATCGGTTGTAGCAGCCATAAGTCCCATTTTGCCGCCACCGTTGATCACGGGCAGCCTATGCGAAGCAATCTCCTTGCCGAGAGCATAAGCAGCATCAAAATATACTTTGTCAATATTATCTGATGAGGCGCAATATACTGTGATTCCTTTCTTAAGATTCATATCATTAGGATTTGGTGCGCAAAGTTACGAAAATTATTGCTAATTTTGTGTCAAAAATAAAAAAAACCGGGCAATGGACATTGACGAATACATATTGGAACACATATCTCCCGAACCTGAACGGCTCACAAAGGTGTACCGCGACACATATCTGCACCATCTCTACCCTCGCATGTGCAGCGGCCATCTACAAGGGCGCCTCCTGAAAATGCTTACCCAGATGATAGCTCCTAAGCTGATACTGGAGCTGGGTACCTTCACGGGCTACTCCACCTTATGCTTTGCCGAAGGTATGCCGGATGACGCGCATCTCCACACCATCGAAATAGACGACGAGTCGGAGGAAGAACTTTTGTCAACATTCGGCGCATCGCCCTGGGCCGATAGGATACACCTGCATATAGGAGACGCCGCCGCAATCATTCCAAAAATAGACGAGGAGTGGGATTTAGTGTTCATCGACGCAAACAAACGGCACTACATCGACTACTACGAACTTGTACTCCCCCGTCTTCGGAAAGGAGGCTACATCTTCGCCGATAACACATTGTGGAGCGGCAAGGTGCTTGACCCCGCTTCCAATCTTGACGCTCAGACTCGCGAGATACTCGCTTTCAACGACCATATATCCGCTGACCCCCGCGTGGAGAAGGTGATTCTGCCCCTACGCGACGGCATGACACTAATCCGTAAGCTTTGAATATCAGATTAGAAAACTTTTCTATGCCATAAATTGAAAAATTATTTGTAACTTTGTGGTGTTATCAAGTGTTATAATCAAAAGATAACTAAAAAACAACAATAACGAATTAACTCAACTATTATATTATGGAATCAACTCGTCAAGCCAAAATAGCACGTCTGCTCCAGAAAGAACTAAGCGAAATCTTTCGTCAACAGACAGCCAAGACTCATGGCACAATAATCACTGTAAGCACTGTGCGCGTATCCCCCGACCTATCAATAGCAAAGGTGTACCTTTCGATATTCCCCTCGGAGAAAGGCGAGGAGACACTCAAGAGCATCAATGCCAGCGCGCAGACCATCCGATACGAACTCGCCAAGAAAGTGCGTTTCCAATTAAGAAAAACTCCCGCTCTGTCGTTCTTTATCGATGACTCCCTCGACTATATTGAGAATATTGATCATCTGCTCAATAAGCAAGAAGGCGAGAATGCATAATTGCTAAAGCGATAGCTACAGATTATGCATCTATCTGTGTACAACCAATAATTTGCGACTGAATTGCTTGCCTGGAAGATAGCACTGCGCTACCTCTTCTCAAAGAAGAGTCACGGCGTGGTGAATGTCATATCGATTATCTCAGTGTCAGGTGTGGCCGTGGCTACCGCGGCCATAATCATTGTGTTGTCAATTTTCAACGGTTTTACCAGGCTCGCAGCTTCGCATCTCTCAATTCTTGATCCGCAGGTGAAGATTACGGCGGCGAAAGGCAAAACCATCGTCGATGCCGATTCTTTGGCTGAAGCTCTTCGTGAATTGCCCATTGTGTCAGAAGCAATACCTATAATAGAAGAGCGGGGACTGTTAATTTTCGGCAATGAGCAGATGCCCGTAATGTTTAAAGGCGTGCCGCAAGGCTACAATACATTCACCGGCATAGACTCGGCGATGGTAGAGGGCATTTACGCTTATGGCTATGAAGGCAACGCACTTGCTCAAATCAGCGGAGGCGTGGCCATGCGGTCGGGCGCACGATCAGGCGGAGACAATGTTATCTCACTCTATGTGCCCCGACGATTAGGGCGCATCAACCCAGCCAACCCGGCAGCATCATTCAGCGGACAAGAATTTTCCGTAAGTGGCATCTTCCAGATCGGCCAATCGGAATACGACGCTGATCACATCTTTATTCCAATCGAAAGCGCACGCGATTTACTGCAATACACCACCGAAGCCACGTCGGTGGATATTGAGCTGTCCTCCGACACTGATGCCGCAAAAGCGATAAAAGAAATAAAAAACACTATCGGAGAAGGCTATCGGGTGCTCAACAGGATGGAGCAGCAGCAGGAAGCTTTCAGGATGATTCAGGTGGAAAAGTGGATTACTTTCCTCCTTTTGGCATTCATCCTTGTAATAGCATCATTCAATATCATATCCACTTTATCGCTGTTGGTGATAGAGAAGCGATTCAATATGGCAACCCTTCGCGCTCTCGGCGCACCCCAAAGCATGATACGCCAAATATTCATAATCGAAGGTTGGCTCATAAGCATATGCGGAGGTATGTTAGGTATAATTTTAGGCACTTTGCTGTCGTTGGCACAACAGCACTTTGGTTTTATCAAACTCTCCGCTGACCCCAACGCCCTGACTATCACCTCCTACCCGGTGGAGGTGCAAGGCAGCGACTTGTTAATGGTGATGATTTTGGTAGTCATTGTAGGTTTTCTTACCTCACAGATGACACGCCTATTCAAAACATCTTGATTCTTTTAATCAATATGTCCATTTGAGAAATTGATGATTCTTCAAAAAAAATAAGAAAATGCAGACTGTCCTTTTTCACGATACAATATTCGGCCCGATTCACTCCCGTCGACTCGGCACATCGTTGGGTATTAATCTTATGCCCAATGACGGCAAGGTATGCTCTTTTGACTGCCTTTACTGCGAAGCCGGATATAATGCACAAGGTGCCGGTACCACCGGCTTGCCATCCAGAGAACAAGTAAGATCGCTACTTGATGACAAACTCTCAAAAATGAAAGCCGCCGGAGATCCTCTGGATGTAATCACCTTCTCAGGCAACGGCGAACCCACAATACACCCACAATTTCCACAAATAATTGCTGATGTCAGAGAACTCCGCGACAAATATTATCCCAACGTAAAAATCAGCGTTCTTACCAACTCTACAATGATTCACCGTCCTGATGTGGCTGAAGCGCTTAGCCATGCGGATAATAACATTCTTAAACTCGACAGCGCAATAGATGCTACAATGCGAGCGCTCGACCGTCCGGGAAATCCCTCATTCACCACAGCTTCCGTAGTCCGAGACCTTCAACAATTTGAGGGTACCGGCATAATACAGACTATGCTCACGCGCGGCGAGCATGACGGAGTAAAGGTGGATAATACAAACACGGAGGAAATCGACGCTCTTATTGAGGCATATAAGCAGATACGTCCGCGCGAAATCATGGTATACTCTATTGACCGACAGACACCCGAACAATCTTTACAGAAAGTACCCCACGAAGAGTTACAGGCAATTGCCGACAAAATCACGGCGGCCACAGGCATCCCGGTGCAAGTGGCTTAGCAACAAGAAAGAATGTGCTTCTAAACATTTTTTAAAAGTCGTAAATTCGTGATATTCGCAAGTTTTTCGTAATTTTGCCGTCGAAATGCGTATAATTCAGAGCTTTTTGCTTTTTGGCTGCCATACAAATTAATGCCTTACGTCTCGGACAGATAGCTAAAAGCTTGAATGCGAATATATTAACTTATGAAAAAATACAATCTCGTAAACAACACGCTTGGCTGGCTATGCTTCGTCATCTCAGCTGTGACCTACCTGCTCACCATTGAGCCCACAGCCAGCTTCTGGGACTGTCCGGAATTTATTGCCCAAGGTGCAAAACTCGAAGTAGGCCACCCACCGGGCAACCCTATCTTCATGTTAGCAGCCCGATTCTGCCTCACCCTCTTCGGTGGTGACATAACCGACGCTGCAATCGCCATCAACTCTATGTCAGCTCTGTTGAGCGCCGCCACGATAATGCTCCTTTTCTGGACCATTACCCATTTGGTACGCCGCATCATAGTGTCCGACAACGCCACAGATGTTTCTCCCCTGCAAATGTGCCTTATTATGGGGGGCGGTCTGTGCGGCGCATTGGCTTATACTTGGTCGGACACATTCTGGTACTCAGCAGTCGAAGGCGAAGTTTACGCTTTCTCCTCATTGTGTACGGCTTTGGTATTCTGGCTTATACTAAAATGGGAAAATCATGCCGATGAGCCCCACTCCGACCGCTATCTAATTCTTATTGCCTACGTCATAGGCGTGTCTATCGCTGTGCACCTCCTCAACCTTCTGTGTATTCCAGCCATCGTGCTTGTCTACTATTATAGAAAGAACAAGAACACCACAGCAAAAGGCTCACTCATCGCCTTAGGCATCTCTTTCGTGATTGTGGCTTTGATACTCTTCGGACTCGTGCCGGGCTTTGTTAAAGTGGCTCAAGGATTCGAACTGTTCTTTGTCAACACGATAGGTATGAGCTACAATATGGGTGTACTCATTTATGCAATCGTTCTTATCGCCGTGTTTGTGGCCACGATAAATGCTTTGTATTCCTCAAAGCAACGCACCGGAATGATTAAAATAGGCGTATTCCTCACTCTTGTGCTCTCAGGACTCACCTTCATCTCCAATAGTGTTTGGATATGGGTAGTACTTATTCTCGCCGCAGCAGCTTATGTATTTATCTATTGCCGCACAATCCCTCGCCGATTCTTCACAGTGGGCATGCTCAGTATCCTTGTGATATTCATAGGCTACTCATCATATGCTCTGCTGCTGATACGCGCATCGGCCAACACCCCTATGAACCAGAATGGGCCCGACAATGTATTCACCCTTGCCAGCTATCTCAACCGCGAGCAGTACGGCAAATCGCCCCTTATCTACGGTCCGGTATTCGCTGAAAATCTCAATTTCCAAAACGTCAACACAGGCGACCAGACGGTATCTATCGTAAGATTTGACTCTAACGGAGAGCTTAACCCTGTACCTGCAGACGTCACGCTGCGTAGCTCCGACGGTGCGGCAATTGATAACGGTGAGTTCAAATACACCAAAGTGGCTAAGACCGACCCGTCACAACCTGATAAATATGTCAAGGAGTCCTATTCTCTTGACTATAGTTCGTCGCCTGACGTGAATATGCTTTTCACCAGAATGTACAGCACAGATCCCGAACATATAAAAGGCTACAAGTCGTGGTCGATGTACGAAGTAGAGGACCTTGAACTGCTGCCCCAGCGCGTCGGTATGGATAAATGGCTTGAATGGCGAAACCAAGGCTTTGTACCTATGTACGAGCTCGGTCCGTACCTATCACATATGGAGCCTATACGCATTTTCGAAGGAGAAACGGGATCGGGAGACACCTATGTGTGGAAGCCGTCGATGATGGATAATATCCGATATTTCCTGAACTACCAGCTCAACCACATGTACTGGCGCTACTTTATGTGGAATTTCGCAGGTCGCCAAAACGATATTCAAGGCAATGGCGAACCACACCTTGGCAACTGGATTTCGGGTATACCCTTCATCGACAACGCTCGTCTCGGCGACCAGTCGCTTCTTCCCGACGAGTACGGCAAAGCAAACAAAGGCCACAACGTATATTATATGTTGCCTCTCCTCCTCGGTCTTATTGGCCTGTTGTGGCAATCGCTTTTCCCCCACAAGGAGAATAATCCTCAGCGTGGAATCGAACAATTCTGGGTGATATTCTTCCTATTTTTCATGACTGGTATAGCTATCGTGCTTTACCTCAACCAGACACCCGGACAGCCGCGTGAGCGCGACTACGCTTTCGCCGGATCATTCTACGCTTTCGCCATATGGATTGGCATGGGCGTGCCTGCAATATCGCAGTTCATCAACAGCTTCTTTGGTAAAGCCAAGCAAAATGCCAAGGACGGCGACAACAAGGTGATACACTACACTTCGGCTGCTATTGCCGTGGTAATCGGTATTGCCGTGCCCCTGCAGATGGTGTCACAGACATGGGACGACCACGACCGCTCGCATCGATACACCACACGTGATTTCGGTCAGAATTATCTCAACTCCCTTGACGAAAACGCAATATTATTCACCAACGGCGACAACGACACCTTCCCGCTCTGGTACGCTCAGGAAGTGGATGGTGTACGCACCGACGTAAGAGTTGTGAACCTGTCGTACTTGTCTACCGATTGGTACGCTAATCAGATGCAGCATCCCTACTATGATGCCAAAGCAGTGAAATTCCTTGCACAGCCTGTTGACTACGCATACGATCGCCTCGCCTATTCGCTTGGTCGTCAATCTAACGACACTGTGGTCAACGCTATCGACGGACTCAAAGGATTTTACGCCTCAGATCCCATAATGTACGGCAATCAGCCGATAAAGGTCCTGACAACGCAGAAGATGATATCGCCCATAGACACTGCCAAAGTGTACAAGGCATTTGACATCAATCCCGCATCGGTTGACTCAATCACGAAGATACCCTACATCCAAGACATTGTAATGAACGGCCTCACAGCTAACGGCTTCACCCTCAGCAAGCTTCTAAGTTTCGATATAGTGGCCAACAGCATCAACGACGGATTTGAACGCCCTGTGTATTTTGCCACCACAGTGCCGGATATGTACTATCTCAATCTCCAGCCTTACCTCAACCTTACCGGTATGGCTTACCAAGTGACTCCGTTCGCTAATGCTCAGATATCTCCCCTTGCCGACAAGGCTTATGAAAACATTATGTCAAAATTCCAATGGGGAGGTCTTGACGACCCGAAACACAACAAGAGTCTTTACCTCGATGAGACAATCCGCCGCATGGTGGCATCTACACGCAGTGTGATGGTGCAGACCGCTGAGGATCTTATAGCCGACGGCGATCTTCCCGCCACTGAGTTTGCAATAAATTGGGCTAAGGAGAACGGACAGCCCGTGCCTGCCAACAGATATGATATGGCTCGCAACCTGCTCAACCTTATGACAGAGAAACTTCCTGCTGAGGTAGCTCCTTATGACGGAAGCGCAGAAGTACTTACAGTAACCGATTACCTGACTCTTTACAACCAATCAGGCAATCCAGAAGACAAAGCCAAGGCCGAAGCCATCATTGACAATGCTCTCGACCGCTACACTCAGCTTGCACGCTATGCCCTGTCGCTTTCGTCCAATCAGCTTGAGAACATGGGATTCACCTCCCACGTGGCCCGCTATTACCTGCCTATGTTCATCGGATTCAAGAACTACATAGCTCTTGCCGACGCAGTAAAGGCTAATCCGGAAATTCTCGAGGAGGCTTCAGGAGAGGAAGATATCACGCCTGAAGAAAGAGAGATGATAATGAATGGTATTGTATCGCCCGATCTGCGTGTCATAATCTACCCGCTCCTATACTTCAAGGGCGCTAACGCCGACCAAATCAGTGAATTGGCTGCCAACTACTACAACAACGACAGCTTCATTTATGGTATTACGCTCTCCAATCTCCACAAGGTCGCCGGCATTGATCAAATGAAGGTGACAGAAGAGATACTCGGGAAGTATGGTCTGACTCCGGCTGACGTGGTGATGCTCAACCAATACATAAACTGACACTCCGATGCTCATCGAACAACCCCCTTTGCTATATCGCCTCCTATTTCCGGAGGCGATTTGGCGTATTAAGCGTAAGGGTAAAAAGGCAGTGTACCTTACTTTCGACGACGGTCCCATACCCGAGGTCACTCCCTGGGTGCTCGACCTGCTCGACAAATTCGGAATAAAGGCCACCTTCTTCATGGTTGGAGATAACGTGAGGCGAAATCCCAACTTGCTTGAAGAAGTGAAGCGGCGCGGACATAGTTACGGCAACCACACTATGCATCATCTGCAGGGCATGAAGGTGAGAGGCGTAAGATACTTGCGCGATGTGAGAGAAGCAGATGCCATAATTGACAGTCCCCTTTTTCGTCCCCCGCACGGCATACTGCGTTGGGGCCAGGCGCGCGCACTTAAAGACCACTATAATATCATTATGTACGACCTTGTGACGCGTGACTATAATAGGAACCTCACGCCGGAGCAAGTGGTGGACAATGTGAGGAAATACACACGCAAGGGATCCATTATAGTGTTTCACGATTCATTGAAGGCATGGAAGAATCTCAAGGAGGCTCTCCCCAAAGCCATACAATGGCTTCTCGACGAAGGCTATGAATTTCACATTATCGGCATGTAAAGAGGCCATTCGACAAACGGCTCTGAATCTTGGAGCAGTGGCATGCGGCATGGCTCGCGCAGACACTGTAAGCTCGCAAGACGCTGCGATATATAACCAATGGCTGTCAGAAGGATGCCACGGAGAGATGGCTTACTGCGAAAAATATAGAGATGTGAGACACGATCCCCGGCTACTGCTGGAAGGAGCAAGGACCGTGATATGCTGCGCTTTCAGTTACTACAACGAAAATTGCGAATATCCATTAGCAAGCCGTATATCCCGATATGCGTGGGGTGATGACTATCACTATGTGATTAAGTCAAGACTAAACCAATTGGCAGACTTCATCATCGCCAACTATGGCGGGACATGCAGAGCCACCGTTGACACAGCACCTATAAGAGAACGCTATTGGGCTATGCGCTCCGGTATAGGCTTTACCGGTCGAAACGGACAGTTTATTGTCCCCGGCGCAGGGAGCTATTGCTTTTTAGGAGAACTGCTTTGGACGGGCGAAGTGCCACCTGACTCTCCATGCTCTCTTAACTGCGCTTCATGCATGGCATGCGTAAAAGCATGTCCCGGCAAAGCACTCGATGGCACCGGACGCTGCGACGCTCGCAAGTGCATCTCCTATCTCACAATCGAACACCGAGCCGACCTCCCTTCAAAAGCTAATCTTTCCGGAAGCATCTACGGATGTGATATATGCCAAAAGGCATGTCCTCACAATCGTAATATACCCCAGACCACACTGCCCGAATTCAATCCCGTTAATCCCATCTTAGAATGCGGAGAGGATGAGTTACTGACCATTAAACCTTCGCACTACAAACGCCTTATTCGCCGCTCAGCTATGCAACGCATACCGCTTGCTCAGCTTAGACGCAACATCTTGCACAACAGATAAAGAGTTTTTACAATTTTTTTTAGCTCTTTTTACCCCTACTGATGTGTTATATCCAAAAATTATCATTACTTTTGCTATTGATAAGCAAAAATGACGAATATGCACAATAATGATGAAGACATATCGCTGAGAGAAGCCCAGGAAATGGTGCACCAATGGATTACAACAGTGGGGGTGCGCTATTTCTCGCCCCTTACCAATATGGCTATTCTCGCTGAGGAGACCGGCGAAGTGGCACGCATCATAGCAAGACAATATGGAGAACAATCGAGCAAACCCGGCGAGAAACTTAATCTTGCCGACGAACTCGCCGACCTTCTGTGGGTGATTATCGCAATTGCCAATCAGACAGGGGTGGATCTCACTGCCGCCCTCCGCACAAATATTGAGAAAAAAACAGCGAGAGACGCCACTCGCCACAAGTCAAACCCAAAACTAACAGAAACGAACGATAAACAAATATAATTATGGAAGACTTAGATAAATATCATCAGGCCGTGGCCAAGAGCCAGGTAATCACTGACGATGCTGCAATAAAGGCAGATATAGAGAAAATCCTCTCCGAACATCTTAATGAAAATCTTAATAAAGATGTTTATAAATTTATACTTAGCAGTATAGACCTCACCACTCTCAACGCTACCGACTCACCTCAATCAGTAGCCGACTTCACCGAAAGAGTAAACGCTTTTGAGACAGAGCACCCTGATCTTCCAAATGTAGCCGCTGTTTGCGTGTTCCCCAACTTTGCACAGGTGGTGCGTACAGTGCTTGAAGTTTCAGAGGTAGATATAGCTTGTGTGTCAGGCGCATTCCCCACTTCGCAATCTTTTAGCGAAGTGAAAATAGCCGAGACATCGCTTGCTGTGGCCGACGGTGCTGACGAGATAGACATTGTGCTTAATCTCGGCAATTTCCTTGACGGCGACTATGAAGCCGTGTGTGAAGAAATTATGGAGCAGAAAGCAGCCTGCCGCAATGCCCGTCTTAAAGTGATACTTGAGACGGGAGCATTGAAGACTGCAGAAAACATTAAAAACGCCTCCGTGCTTTCGCTCTATTCAGGAGCCGACTTCATAAAGACCTCAACAGGCAAAGGTTATCCCGGAGCGTCGCTCGAAGCAGCATATGTGATGATGAAATGCATCAAAGAGTACTACGATGCTAACGGCACAAAGGTAGGATTCAAGGCAGCCGGAGGCATCGCCACCACAGAAGACGCCGTGAAATACTATACATTGGCAAAAGAAATCCTTGGCGAGGAATGGCTTGACAGTGAATATTTCCGCATAGGCGCCAGTCGTCTTGCCAACAACGTTCTGTCAGATATACTTGGCGAAGAGACCAAATTTTTCTAAAATATTTTAAAATGAAAATCTGGATACACATTAATGGCGTGCAAGAAGGTCCTTTCGATGAGTCGACTCTACCACTTGACCGTATGAATGCCGCCACACCGGTGTGGTATGAAGGTCTGAGCTATTGGGTGCCTGCCGCAAAGGCACCCGTCACCGCTCAGATCCTCACCAACTACATGATGCAAGCTTCAGCGCCCCATCAGCAAGCGGACCCAAGGCCTAACGCACCCGGCGAACCAATCGACGTGGAGTACACGGAGGAACAACCTCGTGCGCAACAGGCTTATACTCCCAATAACCAACAGACCTCCAACTTTTCCGGCCAACAAAGCAATACCCGCTACCAACAATCAGGCACCCCGGCTGCCCAACAGCCTGATAAAAGACCGGCGACTTACCTTATTTGGTCGATCCTTCTCACCGTGTTGTGCTGTAATCCCATTGGCATCATACCTATCATCACCGGTACCCAGGTGACTTCTAAATACAAAAACTACAATTTTGAGGGCGCACGCAAAAGCTCCGAACTCACTGAATGGTGGCTTATGATCACCATAGTGACATCGCTAATGCTCGCTCCCCTCACAATGCTCATGACCTTGTAATGACTTCCGCTACTGAAGAAAAAAAGAAAAAGTCGGTTCTATCGGATATTATGAAATATCTGATACCTTTGATCATTACCGTGGGGCTCTGCTATGTGATGTTCAAGAGCATCGATTTCCATCAGATGATTGACATAATACGTCATCAGTGTGATTTTCGATGGATAGGATTAGCCATGCTCATCAGCATTTTCTCGCATGTGTTCCGCGCTTTCCGCTGGCGAATACAGCTCAAAGCATTAGGCGTAAACGCTCCGCGAATGATATTGGTGTACAGTATTTTCGGAACGTATGCCGTAAACCTCGTATTTCCACGCTTAGGCGAGGTATGGAGATGTGGATATATATCCCAAAGGCAGGATGCGCCGTTTGCAACGGTATTTGGGTCTATGGTCGCCGACCGTCTCGCCGATACTATTACAGTGGCCTGTTTATTGCTTCTCACGTTTATTCTGGCTTCTCAGTCACTGCTTGACTATTTAGCTCAAAACAAAGCCGCCTACGAAAGCTTCATTACACTGGTATCGTCGCCATTGCTATGGATTGCAGTAGCGGCATGCGCGGTTTTTGCTTGGTGGTTTCTTACAACCAAAGCCAAAGAGGGCTCTATAATGCAAAAAGTGCAAAATTTCGTGAAAGGTCTTTGGGAAGGCTTCGCCGTGGTATTAAAAATGCCCGGCAAAGGTCCTTGGCTTTTATATACATTGTGTATCTGGGGCTGCTATTTCCTACAACTATATGTGGCCTTCTATGCATTCCCCTTCACACGTGAGGTGCTCGCCTCGCACGGCACAATCGTAGCACTTGTGGCATTCACTCTATCGAGTATCGCTATGGGGGTACCCTCCAACGGCGGCATAGGTCCTTGGCAGTGGGCCATAATGTTCGCTCTTGACATCTATGGTATCAGCCGTGTTGATTCCGGTGCTTTTGCAAATCTTGTGCTTGGCAGCCAGACTCTCCTTCTTATACTTCTCGGTATAATCACCTTCGTGGCTATAATGCTTGACAAAAAGAATAATAAACAATTAAATACGCAGAAATGAATAAGGTAATTATCATCGGATGCGGAGGCGTAGGCACAGTAGTGGCCCACAAATGCGCACAAAATCCCGATGTATTCAACGAAATCGTAATCGCTTCGCGCACTAAGTCGAAATGCGATGCCGTGGCTAAAGCCATCGGTGCGCCCAACATCACCACCGACACCGTTGACGCAGACGATGTGCAGCAGATTGTGGAGCTTTTCAATCGCCACAAGCCCAATATGGTGATCAATGTGGCTTTGCCCTATCAGGACCTTGCTATAATGGACGCTTGCCTTCAGTGCGGTGTAAACTATCTGGACACAGCTAATTATGAGCCAAAGGACGTGGCTCACTTCGAATACTCCTGGCAATGGGCCTACCGTGAAAGATTTGAGAAAGCCGGACTCACGGCAATCCTCGGCTGCGGCTTTGACCCCGGAGTGTCGGGTGTATTCACTGCTTATGCAGCCAAACACTATTTCAAGGCTATGGAATATCTCGATATAGTGGACTGCAACGCAGGCAACCACGGCAAAGCTTTTGCCACCAACTTCAATCCGGAAATCAATATCCGCGAAATCACCCAGAACGGACGTTATTATCAGGACGGCAAATGGATTACAACCGGACCGCTGGAGATACACACATCGCTCACTTATCCAAACATAGGCCCGCGCGACTCCTACCTTCTCTATCATGAAGAACTTGAGTCGCTGGTGCTCAACTACCCCACTATCAAGCGCGCACGCTTCTGGATGACATTCGGACAGGAGTATCTGACTCATCTTCGCGTGATACAAAACATAGGTATGGCACGCATCGACGAAGTGGACTATAACGGCACAAAGATCGTGCCTCTGCAATTCCTCAAAGCCGTACTGCCCAATCCCCAGGATTTAGGAGAAAACTACCACGGAGAGACCTCCATCGGGTGCCGCATTTCAGGTATTGGCAAAGACGGAAATCCCCTAACCTACTATATTTATAACAACTGCTCGCACGAGGAGGCATACAAGGAGACAGGCATGCAGGCTGTAAGCTACACCACAGGAGTACCTGCCATGACAGGAGCGATGATGTTCCTCACAGGCAAGTGGGTTAAGCCAGGCGTACACAATGTAGAAGAGTTTGATCCTGATCCATTCCTCGCTGAGGTGGCCAAGCAAGGTCTGCCGTGGCACGAGATTATCAATGAGCCGCTTGAAGTGGATAAGATTTAGCTATTTTTCTGATAAATTGTCGAATTTACAATTTGTAGGATGCAAAAAGAGAGAGGCTTCCAATCGGAGGTCTCTCTCTTTTTGCATCTATTCGTGATTAGTTGGCTGGAACGAGATTGTGATCTTTCATATATTTTTTGAGCTGAGCCAGCTGCTCATCGGTTGGACCGTCAAAGAATGACAAACCGGCTGCACCGTTAGTATAAGCCTCGTCAAGAGCTTCCACAAAATCATTACCCTCGAGATCGGGACACATCACACCGGCATAAAGCAAGCCTCTGCCATTGAGGGCCTTGACTCCTTCTGCCACGGAGCGTCCTATCCATTCCGGTCCTTCGTAATAGAATCCATTGTATATCATCGGGAAATATGCATCAAGATTCCAATTACCCCAGTCTTGACGCACCATACGGCGTGCCATAGACGGTCCGGGGAATACAGCGCCTGAGAGAAATTTACCATCGGCATGTACTGTGTCTGCGATATGCTTCACTACATTAGTAATAGCATCGAGGCGATAGTTGATCCATGACTGGTCTTCCATCGGGAATTCGTCCTCAAGAGGATCGCGCCCGGTCAGCTCCTTAAACTTAGCACGGCATACATCGCAGTAGCAATAATCGTATTCTGGAAGTTCGCTGGTCTGCTCTATACCATAATTTTGCCAGAGGCTTACAGGAAGAATCACATCAGGGAAACGAACATAGTCGAGATGCATACCATCAACATAGGGCAGATTTGCACACTTCAGATAGTCTTCAGCCAGATATTCAGCTACTTCGGGGCGTGAGGGACATAGGAAACGATAGTAATCAACATAAGCAGGCTGGTCATAGCTTGACTCACCCTTACGATTGACTGCAAACCAATCGGGATGCTTGTCGAGCAGTTCTTTACGATTCATTGTCCATTTCCAATAGTGAGCCTCCAGACCGGCTTCCTTGCATAATTTGAAAGTATTTTCATCATAGCCTTCGAAGAGCACTGCACTTATACCGGCATCGTGAATTTTCTTGAAATAGTCACGGTACTGGTCATCAGTCCAATCGGGCTGCAAGCGCACCCAAGTCCAGTTTTTTACCACGCGTGGCGTGATTTCAGATATTGTAAAGCGTCCGTCTTGGTTGAGATGGTATATCTCATTGCGTGCGGGCACCGATACTGATATGTCGAAAGCCGATGAAGTAGCCTCAACAGATATCTCGCCTCCTTCGGGCAGCATGGCACGCTCCTTGTCGTTAAGCAGGAAGTCGTCGGCTGTACGAATATAGTTGTGCTTCTGTGCTTGATTGTCGAGTTGGGCATAGAACAACATCCATATCAGATGATAGGCATCCATATCAAGTTTAAGGTCTTCAGCTGCCATACGTGTACCTACTGGGGCATCCACAAAGCGTAGAAATCCCCAGCGTTCGGGCATATGCATATCCACAAGTCCTGTCGGACTCCAAACCCAGTTCTCCTCAGGCTGTCCGGGCACAAGCCACTGCACGCGTGAGAAATTGATACGCCACACCTTGTAATCCTGGGGCTTGTTAAAGTCTCGCTCGAGAGCTTTGAAAGGTATAGCCATCTCCACATACCAAGCTTTATCCTTGTCTGACGATTTGTTCAGAGTGCCGTCATGAGACACGGCAAGCTGCAGACCCTCGCAATTCCAAGGAATAAAGAAGCTACCACCTGAACGATAGGGTTTATCGAGCATAAGATCGAACACTACGCCACGGGCATTGTTCTCTATTTCGAAATAATGCTGTCCGTCACCATCGGGATCTATGAATACCTCAAAATCGTTGTCGTGATAGATTATTGTGTCGCGTTGTGTAAGATTAGCTACTATATTATCTTCTTCCAGACGGGCACCGATATAAAGGTTGTCCTCGTCCCACATCATTTTTACCCATGTGTCTTTTACCGGTTTGGGATAATCGTAGCCGGAGATATCTACAAAAGGCTGTGATTCTACAGCTTTAGCCCAAGCTCCCTCAGTGAGTTTACCGTCTATTTTTATCTTATCGGCTGTGCGGAAACAGTCGTAGATACGCGGCTCGGTAAGACGGGCGGCATATCGTTCGGAAAGCGATTCGGCCTGTGCCCCCATAAAAGCGACAAGAGCCAAAATGGCCATAAAAATTTTCTTCATGATTCTATCTATTCTTTCGATTATGATTATTTGTTCTCTTCGCCTGCAGCCGCGGGTGCGTCAGCGGCATCGTTATCGTTGAAGCTCATTACCTGTCCTTCACCGGTATAAAGTTTCACGGGTTCTTCGAGTTCGAGAGCCAGCACTGTAATTTCAGGGTCACACACATCCTCAGGTACATTAATATAATATACACCCGGCACTTCGCTCCACGAGATGTCGTTGTAGTGCTTCCAGTCAAGTTCGCGGTCGGTACCTACCACACGCACCTTCTTGATACGACTCTTCAGACCTTTCACCTCAACCGATTCGTTAGGACGGTATGGAAGATAGACATACAGGATATCGCCCGGCAGATTGAGCGATGTATAGCCCTGTACATGTCCGGCAGGAATACCGGCACGAGTATCGTAGATAGCTTCTTCATGTTTTTTTGTCCAGCGGCCGAAATCCTTGAGGATCTGCACTTGCTCTTCGGGTATTGTACCGTCGACTTTAGGGCCTATGTCAAGCAGCAGGTTACCTCCAAGGCTAATACAGTCGACAAGCATGCGTAAAAGTGTCGTTGAACTTTTGTAATCATTGTCGGAAATACGATAACCCCACGAATTATTCATGGTCATACATGTTTCCCACCACTTGGAATCCGGACGACCTACCGGCACACCCAATTCGGGAGTAGAGTAGTCGCCATAACCCTGAATACGCGAGTTGACTATCACATTAGGATTGAAAGAACGAAGAAGAGCCACTACCTCAGGAGCCTTCCATTCTTCGGCAGAGTGTTCCCAGTCACCGTCGAACCAATAAAGATCGGGGTTCCAGGTACTGCTGAGCTCTGTTAGCTGAGCATTGTTGAAGTCGAGGAAGTGCTGCCAGCGCTCGGGGTCATCGGCAATCTTGTACTTTACGGGACCGGCACGATAAATGTCGGTATAGTCCTCACGAGGCCAATCGATTAGTGAGTAGTAGAAGCCAAGTTTAAGCCCCTGGTCGCGTACTGCGTCAGCAAACGGGCCTATGACATCGCGCTTGGCAGGCGATGACTTTACAGCACTCACGTCGCCTGCCTTAGTGTCCCACAGAGCAAATCCGTCGTGATGCTTGGTGGTGATAACAGTGTATTTCGCACCACTGTCCTTGATAAGTTGAGCCCAATACTCCGGGTCATAGTTAGCTGCGGTAAAATCCTCAGCCTGCTTCATGTAGTCAGGCAGAGAGATATATCCGTTGTGGAAAGCCCAGCTTTCAGAGGTTTCACCTTTGGAGTAGATGCCCCAGTGGATGAATATACCAAGTTTAGCACGTGAAAACCACTCCATCCGCTCTGCTTTCTGCTCGGGAGTTTCGACGGGTAGATCGGCCGCACGAACCGATGTCAGCGCCGAAGAAGCGATGACACCGGTTAGGATAATAGTTTTAAGGTTCATATATTGAAATAATTTTAGGTTAAATACATTATATTATAGAGAGTTGAGAAGGATACCTATTTCACGTACGCTGTCGGCAGCAGGCTGAGGATTATTATCAAGGCTTTCAGTGGTGAATAACGCTACGGTTTCATTAAGCCGATTCAGCTTATTGGTGTCGCCGGATGCCTCTAACTCCTTACGCAGCACATTTATCTTCTCGCACATCTGCAGGCCTTCTGAAAGACGCTCAAAGCGTATGCTGCTGCGCGGTCCGGGATAGATGTTGTAAGTGTCTCCGGCAGCAAATAGGCGGAATCTTGAATCTCGCAGAGGATCAGCTGTCCATGAGTTCACTGCCCACCGCAGATAGCCGTCGTAGTCTTCTGCCACTGTGTGCAAAGCCGTCCAGGCGGCTTCGGCCGGATCGGAGAATGTAAATATATTTGGGAAAGACTCGGTACAACAGGTATACACACTGCTTATCTGCCCTTTACGCCTACGCTCAGCCTTGACGTCATCCGGGAATTTCTGGCCGAACGGGATAGCCAAGAAGAAAAGATCCTCTTGAATCTCAGGGTGATAATTTCCGGCAAGAGTGATTTTGAATTCCGGATCCGCATCTTTTATCACCTTAATAGCTTGGCGCATTGCCTCCATCGGACGTTCGTCCATTGATATGGCTGTGCGATCAAACCATCCCTTGCTGCGCAGATGCTTGGAAAAATCCTTAAGGAATGAGCTCCAATATTCAGCATAGGCCTCATCGCCGGGTTTTGCCTCAACAAACTTCACCCGATTGGTGGCTTCGTCGTAATAATCGAATTTAAGCGACCATGGTATCATGGTGTAGCAGCTGATTAGGCCGTCGATACCAACATCATTAAGCATAAAATCCACCCATTTGTCAAACACAGCATAGTCGTACTCCCATGTGCCGTCGATCTTCTTGATACGTGTGATCATGCTATCATAGTGGTCCTCAGTTTGTGCATTCCATGGCTTGTGCATTATGCTTGTAGTGATCGAACGCTGCCCTATATCAGCAAGCATTTTCATCACGGGGCGCAATTTGTCGAAATGCTCCTCGCTCCAAAGCGGCACATCGTAATATCTTGCCACAGCATAAGGATTTTGCCATAAATCGAGATTGAGTGCCCACTCCTGTGGCGCGGGGAGCGTACGATCTATTACATTAAGCTCAAGCTGTAGATGCATGGGCTTAATGCCTTCAGCTTGAACGCTCAGAGTGCCTTTATACTTACCGGCTTTTACAGTGGATGGCACATTGATTTTAAGCCATATAGGCTGCACGCTGCAAGCCTCTATATCACGGGCCGGAATGATATCAAGCACATCTGCCACAAGCAGAGAATCCCATTCGGCTTTATTTTCACGATGACCACAACCTCCTCCACCGGGGTTGAGCTGGTCGGTGTACACGTATCTGACGAAATGCGTTGACATGTCGGAGGCTGGAATTATGGACGATCCGCACTTGAGATCACTTAATTTCGCTGTCACGCTGTCGAGTTGCACGCTGGTCCACAACACAGCCTGCGCACTTACTTTCTCGCCTTTCCAAGCTGTGATGTCCAGACGTTTGGACTTGCTCACCTCCGGCACATTGTGCTTAGCGTAGCGAATGTCAATACTTCCCCACCCTAACTGCGGACCTGAGACGGCTTTTTCCCACACCTCTTGACTGTCGTGGGGCTTTGGATCGGGTAACTCCTGATAGTCCTCAATCTTGGAGCTTCCGGCATATACAGCACTCAAGCTCCCTATCACCAACAGTAAAGATAGTATAAAATATTTCTTTTTCATTTTTATCTATAAGGTTATCAATATTCTGCAATTATTTCAAATACTTCGGCATCGCCTTCAAGCACCACCTTATCAGCATCGACATCCTGCAAACTGATCTTTGAGAACGGCTGGGACAGCTTGGTCTCGCTAATCATGCCGCCTTTTGAGTCAAGAAGCTTGCAGGTCAAGGGAGCGGCTATCTCGCCCATAAGCAGGGTATAGCCTGTCACTCCGTCGGGAACACCGATAGATGTCACACCGCTGATTTTGCCGGAAGTCTGGGGATTGCTGTCAAACATATTAGTAGGCTTTGCGGCCTGCGGTGCCTCGAAAGCGAATCCAAGATTTTCGATGCGCAGCGGGTTCACGTCGAAAGTGCGCACCGAGGCATAATTGCGGCGTTTGCTGTCAAGACGGCGGAGGCGTACATATCGGGCTTTAACGGGCTCCCCTGACCAATCAATGTCGTAGCAATGATCCAAATTATTAACCAAGGTTATCCAGTCTTTGCCGTTAGGAGATACCTCCAATACAGCGTTATCGAAATAGTCGACATCGTCCACAGAGTTACGTCCTTGTCTGACAGACACCTCTGCCACATCACGCAATCCTCTCAAATCCACACCAATCCAGTCGCCGTCTTTTTGCGACATTGCTGATGTATAGTGTGTGGCGGTATCGCCGTCAAGCATAAGCTTGGTAAGCGTCGTACCCGAATTGGCAAACGAACTAATGCCTTTGTAATCTTTAGGCTCCTCGGATATCAGACTTTTCAAGAATCCATGAGCCATATCGTCCATGACGTTGTCATAGAACGGCTGAAGCTTCATTGTACCCGATTTATGCTTCTCAAAATTGCTGCGCTGGGTGTCGCTCATCAGATTCTGCACATATTTCTGCCAAAATACAGCGGGATCGTAGTCGGAGCGATAAAGACGTGCAAGCTCAATAGCCTTTTTGCCTCGTGTGCCAAGTTGTCCGAACTCCGTGAGCCAGGGCTGCAACTCATTGAGAAGGGCCTGGTTGGTGCATCCCTGCTCTATTTGAGCGGGCACCTTTTCTATTTTTTCAAACTCTACCTCCAAAGCGTCGGCAGTGGCATCGTTCCAATCAGCGAGCGTGCACGTTGCTGTCTCCCAGCTTTCGTCGCGGCGATATCCGGTCTCCGTATCGCAAGAGTGAATTGCGAAGGTGCGATAAGCATCAGCCGCCTCAGGCATCATTTCAGATAGACCGCGCTCCCAATTGTCAATGGGGTTGTATTCTCCCACATTCCATGTATAGTCGGCCACACCGTAGAGGGCAAGTTTTGAGGCTTCCCCATGCTCCATAGGATTGCTCACCACGCCTGACACGTCGGCAGAAGTAAGCGATGTATCGAGTCCGTAGACCGGTCCCTGCAACACGTAGTTGCGGGCATAGTCGGTTACAGGATAGTTCCACCAGTAAAATGCAGGGCGGCGAATACGAGAGTTTACGAATTCGAGAGTTTCGGGGGTTAGGTCGCTGCACACCACTTCTCCGGTCCAGAATACTTTTGTATCCTCTGGGAGCTGTTCGCCGTATATGGCAAGACTGCCTGTAGGAGTCGGATCAGCCCAAAGCTGGGAGTAGTCGGTGGGGCATATGGTCAACGACCCAACATCGCCCTTAGGCTTCACAAAATCCTCAGTCAAGCGGTTGAGCAGTTGGGTCTGTTTTTGAGGATTAGTGCCCTCGCCGGATATGTCATCGAAGAATATGGCGAAATGCCTTACTCCAAGATCGTACATCAAGGAGAATTTGTTTTTTAAGTTGTTGTAGTCCTCTTCATTCCATTTTATATCCTGTCCGGGATGTATGGCCCAGATAAAATCCACATAGTTGCGATTGCTGGCATCAATAAGCTGACGTATGTTTTCAGCTTCTTTTTCGGGATAAGGGAGTCGCCAGTTAGGACAACTGTGGTAAGGGTCATCCTTCGGACCGTAGAGGTATGAATTCATTTTATTCTTACCATAGAAATCAATAAGAGAGAGACGCACATCGTGCGACCAAGGCTCACCATAGAAGCCTTCCACCACTCCTCGATCGGCCAAATCGGGATAGTCATTTATTTCGGCATAAGGCAAAGTACCGTTCTTTGCCACCGGACTTTCGACGAGCTGGCGGAGTGTCTGGATACCATAGAACGCTCCTCTCTCGTCGTATCCCACTATTGTGATACCTTTTTTCCCGATATTAAGAGTGTAGGCGCCTGACACAGGCTTGACACCGCTCTTCTTGGCTTCTTTTTCGCCGTAAACGATATCGAGCTTTACGCCTTTCGGATTATTTTTTATAAATCCTAAATAATGGGCGAATTTGCCGCTTTTCCCGTCGAGCTTTACTCCCGCTGAGATATTTACGGTCTCTGATTTGTTGAGCGATATTGCATGCGGCGTGGGATTGATTAGCCAATCGTCGTGAGTCAATTTCTCGCCTGGCACTTTCAGCACGTCCTGCTTTTCAGAGCGCTGGGACGACAAATCGAAATCCGACTCCTGCGCCGACACGTTAAAGCCGGCCAACGAGGCGGCTGCGATAAGCAAAGGTAATGCTATTCCGTTAGTATTCATTGGTATTGATTAATTTATGACATTTATCCATACTTAATTTCATCATTTAGCTCACCAGTCAAAAGATGAATGATAGTTTAGCTTATGCAAAGATAAGACTAATATCCGAATATATCCAATTTTTTCACAAAATTCCGGAAATAATTCGTATTTTTGTCCCAATAAGTTTTAATCAGTCACGCTCTCTCTACATAACGGATTTTAAGGCATACCATATGACGCCGTGCAGCCAGTAGGCGAATGATATGGAAGGCTCCGCTGTGCACAAGTACATCAGTCCGCTGTACAACTACATGGACCTAGGGATGCCATACGGCTGAAATCAACGTATCGCACCTGACTTCTTGATATATCCTTTGGCAATGGCTTTTACCACAAGGTCGGCAACATTCACAGCCTCAAGCTTTTGGAAAAGCGACTTTCTGTGAGCCTCGACTGTATTGTCTGACACAAACAAGTCGGCTGCAATCTCTCGAGATGTTTTGCCCTGAGCTATTCTGGAAAGCACCTCGAGCTCGCGCGCCGTCGGGAACTTCGAGGCATCAGCCACTTCATTTATGACATTTTTTACGGCCTCGCAATAATAGTTTTTGCCATTGAGGATTGCATCTATGGCTTTAATGATTTCATCACGTCTGCCCGACTTATAGATTATAGCATTGACATCACATGTCAGGAGCTTACGCAAAGTCCATAGTTCATCATGCACAGTGTTGACTATGATGCGGGCCTGCGGATTGCGGACACGTATCAAATTTATAAGCGCAAAGCCATCCAAATCCGGCAACTCAAGATCGATAATATAGATGTCGTAGTCCTTACCGGCATCCATCTTCTTTGCAAGAGCCGTTGCATCGCCAAACTTCTCTACTTTGTATTCTGCGTTGTTCTTAAGTGTAGAGACTATTCCCTCTATTATAAGCTCATGATCATCGACGACAGCTATTTTCATAGTGATAAAGCATTATTTTCATTTATATCAGACAGGTAACATATAACTAATTATTGGCGTTGCAAAGATACAGCTAAAACAACCAACGTGCAATTACGGATTTCCGTAAATTTTAATCTTATAATCGCCCTATTTTCAGTTTTATACATTATCTATCTGATATTATATCGTGCGCTGAATGCATTACTCTATGACGAGCGTACCGAAATACTTAGGGCAGTGGAAAAGAGGCGTGGGATGGTCAATAGGTGCCCATGACAGGAAGTGGGGAGTGGCGCACTTGTCGCCGCATTTGTAGAAATTGCCTTTAAGCTCCAAGGGGTAGGTGGGATTTTCTACAATCAGGTTGATGGGTATAGTCAGCTCCATGTTCCATGAATCGGATCCTACGTTGCCTTTTCTAACTATAGACTTCATCTTATCAGACGACAAGAAGTTGACATTTTCGGTCTGACCTGTACGCGACGAGGCTACCGCCGTGCCTTTTGAATTGAACTCGAAATTGTAGTAGTCCTTGTGTCCGGGCACTTGGCAGAAGAATTCGACACAACTGTCTTCCCACACTGGCTCGAAATCGTTGTCGTTAACAGCACGTGGCGAGGATTCGTTCACTGTGAAGCGCAGCAGCAGATCGTTGCCGAGACGTGCGATTTTAAATGTTGTACCGGGGTCGTAAGGATAATCGGCCCAATTGACGCAAGCCACAGGATAAGACGGCTGTGCGTCAAGCTCCTCAGCAGAGGCGATGCTTTTAATCGTAAGCTTAGGTGTCATAGTGTTTTGTGATTTTGTGGTTACACTCACTAAAAGTGTCAGTAACAATGGTAATATATGTTGTATTTTTTTATGCATTTGTCATTATGTCAGTTATAAAGAAGAGATTCCACCAAATCAAGAGATGCTGTAGGCGTAAAGTTCTCTTCTTTTTTTAAATTAGAGACTATTTCGGCATACAGATGCCTGTCATTAGAAAGTCTTATAATCGCGTCTGCCAACGAGGCTGCTTCTGGAGGCACTATGAATCCGTTTTCACCATCTTTTATTTGATTGTAAACCGCAGGAAAATCAGTGGTTATAACAGGCTTATGAAGAATACGAGCTTCTGCAAGTGTAAGTCCGAATCCTTCGAAAAGCGATGTATTCACATAGATATCACATTGCGCTATATAAGGATATGGATTTGGATGCATTCCGATAAGTAGCATTTCGTCTTCAAGATCGTACTTTTTGATAAGCTCCTCAATTTTTTGGCGATCAGAGCCATCTCCCACTATAGACCATACAAATTTTATTCCTCTGCGTTTAAGCTCTTTGCCCGTCATTACAGCCAAAGTGAAGTTTTTTACAGGCACTATTCGTCCTACTGTGGCAATTCGTAGCATAGAGGCGCTCTTTGTTGTACTGACAATATCAGATTCTGCCATTTCTCTTATTATATCTACATCATTGATATCGTAAATGGTGGATATTTTGTCTGGCGTAATGTAACCCAAACGGCATAACTGCTCTCTTATTATATCTGAAACAGCCACTACATAGTCATAACGGTCATAGTATTTCCTATTGTATCCCTGTCTGTATCCTGCCTTGTTCATATCGGTATTAACCCATGCTATCTTCTTGTGGGCCTTTACCTTATCCGCCACATAATATGTAGGAAATCCTTGATGATAAGCTATTGCCACATCGTAGGATCCATTTAAGGTAGGATAGACGGCACGCATAGATTGCCAATAGATTTCAGCCCCATGGCGGCGTATGGAGAACATGCGCATAAGGCGCATCTTAAACGAAAAAAGGGCCTGACTGACCTTAAAAAATGCTTTCCTCACTCCTGATAGTGACGGTAAGCAGACTATACCGACACTCTCAGGCAAATATTGCTCAAACACTCCTCCTCGGCTCACCATCATAAGGTGGATCTGCGCCCTATACTGGTCAAGCTTAGGGAGCAGCGAAATAAAGCTCCGCTCCGCTCCTCCGCACGCAAGCGAATCTATTACGAAGAGTATTTGTTTTTTTATCACGAGTTAATTAGGGTTTCAGGGATTGCAGGAATGACTGTATCAGCGGGAAACATTCTTGAGGAGTAATGGCGTCCTTACAACGCTTCTCCACGGGACAAATATCATCGCCCTTTCTGTTGATTATATTTTCGACCAATCGGGCATAGCACACTTTTATGTCGCTGTTGTCTAACAGATTGAGTGCAACGCGGCTGATAACATAAGCATACACCTCCTTCACGCCTCCAAGCATCATAAGGGCGGCGGCCCCTTTGCCAACCACTTTATCAACCACTATGGCTGAGTGAAGCAACTGAGGCATAGTGGTGTAAAGACGATAAAGATCCGACACCCCACTGCCGAAGCATAGGTGGATATCGCTGCCATTGCCGATCACAAGCGATGCGTTATGCTCCTCAATCAGAGTTTTAAGTCTTTCAGTATCTATACATTCCATGGTAAATAGTTTGCTAATCTTACTCCTCTTATAGCATTCGATTGCAAAAATAGCATATTTGGCGGTATTTTCCAAATGTAGGAGGAAATAAAAATCACAGCTCTCACATTAATTATTGAAATATACACGAAAAGTTGCTTATAATAGTATTATGCAGTAATTTTGTATCACCAAATCAAATAGCTATGTATAACAATAACAACATTAACTTCACCCCAAAGATAATAAAAAGTGTCATTTGGGCTGTAGGCGGCATAATCCTTTTTATTGTCGCTATGGCATTCATCCGTCCGTGGTACAACGTTTGGTGCCAGGAAATGGAGGGTAAGGCAGAATTCGCCAAGGCTGAACAGAATCGAAAGATAAAGATCGAAGAAGCCAAAGCCAATCTTGAAGCTGAGAAACTCAATGCTCAGGCTGAAATCGAACGAGCTAAAGGAGCAGCAGAAGCCATACGTATTGAAAACGGCTCAATCACTCCAACCTATATACAATATTTATGGGTTCGCCAGCAGTCGGACCTAAGCAATAAGACTGTAATATATGTGCCCACAGAGACTAATCTGCCAATACTTGAGTCGACAAGAGCATTATCAATCCCGCAAGAATAACAATAAGGCAGAAAGGAAATGTCACAAAAGCTACGCTACACCGGCTTCCCGTATTGAGGAATATGTTTAACGCTCGCGCTTTTGAGACAGGTCGGTCAGCTTTCCATTTCAAGTGATGCAGCGTCTTCCTTTTTATAGCACTGATCATCCTCATAGGCCAAATAATGATTGTAACTATCGGCGGCGAATTCTTTAATGTAGCCCCGTTAAAATTCATTGATTGGGTAATAATCATCAGTGCAACATCTCTTGTATTATGGATTGGCGAACTAATACGTCTCTTCAAGAAATAGACGATAATGGGCAGAGCCGTCCTTTAAAGATCGCTCTGTCCCACCCTATTTTATTACTGTCGCATACCTCGTTACCAACTCCTTAACACCACATCCAAAAATTTAACACAAGCTCAGGATAAAAATCCGACAAAAATTTTGTACATACCAAAAAATATTCTTACCTTTGCATCCGAAAACACGAATGCCCAGGTGGCGGAATGGTAGACGCGCTCGTTTCAGGTGCGAGTGCTGCG
>CAZJKZ010000012.1:55873-57789 GCA_964546885.1 uncultured Bacteroides sp. | reverse complement strand
AAAATATTGGGGCTGTTCAGAACGAAAATTTTTGCACTTCGTTCTTGAATTTACCGTTAATTGAATTACGAATTGGTGTGAATTGTTCCATAATCATCGGTTTTAAAGCCCATACTACATACGTATTGCCTTTATATATTTAGCTAATTGCATCATAGTATAACCTTTTGAGCGCAAATAAAATGAAAATATCTCATATAGCACCCAAAAGGGTATATGTGTGATTATTTGGAGAGCTTATCGACCAATACGGGCATCCAGTGACCGCCAATGACACTTCTGGCCATAAAACCGGTCTTTCGTCCTGTCACTGTGTCAAACCAATCGCTGATAGGCACGCGAGTTTCGGTCTCATTCACATAATCGTACACAGGATTGATGAATTTCACCAAGGTTTTCTTGTCGGGCGACAAAGCTGCAGTCCATAATATCCAGTCACTTTTAGTATAATCCTTGCGATTGTCGAGCGGAAGACCGTACTGATTCTGCTTTGTGTGGTAATAGTTGATTTCAGTGGGTATGACTTCGGCGGGGAATATTCTCGTGTTCCAAAGTTTGTCCCATATGATATTGTACTTTTGGCTCCATGTATTTTCGCGATCGAATGCTAAACGATAGTGGCGATTGCCATTCTCCCCTTCTGCAGCACTCTCTTCCCATTTCTTCGCCATGTCCTTAGCTATTTTGTTGTATTTCTCATATGTGGCTTTATCGCCTTTGAGAAGGGCGAGTTCGGCATAACCGGCGATACCCATTATAGCTTTGATTGAAAGATTGGCATTATGTGCCCAGTGTCCGGCAAAATCGTCGGTGCAGAGCTGGTTTTCGGGGTCTTGTCCGTGTTCCACCAAATAATCAGCCCATATGGTGAGTATGTCCCAATAAGGAAGCGCATAGTTGGCATTGCCATCGAGCTTGCAGCACATTGCCAACAATGTCAGTATGTTGCCTGCCTCTTCCAATGGCATATCTCCACCGTAGACCTGTCCGTTAGCACGCGGATATTGACCTAAATCGTGTGCGGCAAATGGTTTGGTCCAACGTCCTGAGCGGCTGTAATCGAGAATAGAGGTCATCATAGCCTTTTGCAATTCGGGATTATAGATAAGGAATAGCGGAGACTCGGGATATGTGAGATCTACAGTATTGACGCATCCATTAGAGTCATTCTCCTTTGAGAAGAACAGTAGGTTGCCTTCATCATCTTTGAAAAGCTTGTGGGCGGCTATGACATGACGATAGGAGCCAGATAAAAGTTCTGCGTAGTTCTCACCACCAACTGCGAAAGCATCATCATATATCTTGCTGTCCAATTCACGGCATCTTTTCATCACCGAAGAGTATGAATTGTCGAGGCGACGGAACATATCGAAAATAGATACGGCCCCGTCATGAGCCCAATAAGCTTTGTAACGCTTGTAGAAATACTCTATATCAAAGATTTCATCATATCCCAATAGAGTGTAACTTGCAGCTTCACGAGTCCTGCCGAAGTTGTGGAGATATGCCAAAAGAGGTTGCTCTTTCGGGCTATAGGCCACTACCTCAGTCTCTGATTTTGGAAGTTTTCCGGTCTCGATAAAAGTCTGCTTGATAGCTTCATCGCTGTTAAGAGACACGTCGCCGTTGATAGCAGGAAGATAGAAATAGCCCCAGTCAATGCAGATGTGGTCACCGGTTTTGGCGAGAATAGGCTGCTCGATGGTTCCGGTCCTTAAATAATTCATGCCCTTATCCTTGATAAGCATCGACCGCGTGGGCTGACGGTCACTATTCATCGCAATTTTTGGGGAAGCTGTAAGAAGTAGCTGAATGTCATGTTCCATTCCGTCGTTGGACTTAACTTGATACGAAACGTAGTTGATCGGTGACGAAAGCAAATCATAGTCGTCGATCAGCATAGGCGCTGTAAACAC
>CAZJKZ010000012.1:0-55773 GCA_964546885.1 uncultured Bacteroides sp. | reverse complement strand
TGATCGGTGACGAAAGCAAATCATAGTCGTCGATCAGCATAGGCGCTGTAAACACAAATTCGAGGTCCACGGGTCCGCATGTGAAAGAATAGTATGTGGATGTGGCCATTACATCCACATCATTCTGAACTGCGATAGGCATACCGGCGTTTTCCATACCGATATTTCTATAAATTCCGAAATCGGTGAGCGCGCCTCCGCCATTATTGTGGCAATACGTTGCAATTACGTTCTTTCCGGGATGAAAGAGTTTCTTGATATCATCGTTAATTTCGAGAGTTATATTGGTCTTGAGTTCTGCCGGACCCTGTGCCACCTTCGTTCCGTTGACATAGAGGTCGAAATTATCGTCATGCGAATAGACGAGATAAAGCTCACCGTCAAGATCGGCCGGTTTCAGGTCAAACTCTCTCCTGACATAAAGGTCGCTATTTTCATCGCTCCAATTTGTATTTATGCCACTATTGTCTCGTGAGCCAAAAGCTCCCTTACCTTTGCTCCATAAGGAGTCGTTGAAATCCGGATTCTGCCAATTTTTCCCTGGGTCAGAAGTGGTGTAAACAGCCTCCCAAGCCTGGTCAACGCCCATAGGAAGCACCGACTCGAGCACCGTTTGTCTATTTCCCATAAAGCGATAGGTAGTGCCGTCGACACGGAGAAGTCCTTCAAGAGGCTTTTCATCTGATGTCCAATGCGCGGTATTTCCATCAGTCAGTTTGTCGTAAGGCGACCATATAGAGAAATATGGATCGGACACCACAAGAGGAACAGACGGCATTCTTAACTTTGTCTCCTTGTAAGGACTGAAAAATTCAGCAGTCTGGGCGGACAGCGAGAGAGCGGCACAGCAAATCGAGATGCAAAAAGATACTATTTTTTTCATTCAAGTATGTTTATTAAGTTCATTATATATCGATGGGAGTATCTCTGTTTTGTTCAGCGCGAGCTATTTTCTTTAAATTTTGAACTTATGCTTTCCTGCTCCCACATTCTCCATACGATTGGGAAGAACAACAGAGGCGGTAGACCCCGAAGGCACATTGACTGACAAATCAATCTGCCCTTTCTTGTTACGCTCCCAACGTACATAAATCGGTCCGCGCACACTGTGATACTCGGCTTCAGCCCAATCAAGATTTTCCATAAAGGTCGGACGGATAATTATATTTTGAAAACCGGGATTTTCAGCATCATAATTTAGTCCGGCTATGTCGTTGGTCATCCAGGCGGAAATGTCGCCGAAGAAAACGTGATTTAGAGAAGCGTCGCGGAATTCCGGGCTAAGTGTCCATGTCTCGTGGAGAGTGGTGTAGCCTTTATCAATCCAATGTCCCCACGACGGAGCCGATGTGCGTGTGGCCATTCGGTAGGCAGTCTCCGGATATCCGTATTTAGTGAGCATACGCAGAACACTTTTGCTACCAAGCAGACCGAAATCGAGGGCATAGTTGTTTTCTTCAACCATTTTGTTCAGATTTTCAGCAACAGCCTTTTCAAATCCTTCAGGCACAAGATCCCAGTACAAAGATATTGCCTGAGCTGCTTGTGATCCATTGGCATAGAGAGCTTTCTCCTGATCGAACCATTTGGAATTGACACGCTCCTTCATTTCATTAGCTTTGTTGTCCCATTTGGAATAATTCTCGCCGAGAATCTTGCAGATACGCGACATCATTTTATAGTCGGCATAAGCATACAGCGAGGATGTGAAATCAGTTGGAGTTTGTGTGTCGTAAGGCAACCAGTCGCCAATACCGCTGTACACTAATCCATCTTCCTTCTCAAGACTCTTAAGCCACCCCATATATTTTAGCATAGTAGGGTACATCCTCTTTATCGCTGTACTGTCGCCATAGTAATCGTAGAGAGCGAGCGGCACAATAAACAATGCGGCATCCCACACCGGACCAGGAAACTCACCATAACCCCACCCCGGTGAAGGTATTATACCTGCGATATTGCCGTTGTCGAGTTGATTGTCAATGAAGTCGTTCATCCACTTTTCATAAAGCGTAATTCCATCATAATTGAGTAAACCAAGATCAATGGCCACGTGAGCATCAGCAGTCCAACCGTTTTTCTCTCGTTGAGGGCAATCTGTGGGTATAGAGTGGATATTGTCCTCGTAAGAGAGCATTGTTGCATCGTAAATCTTGTTGAGCAAATCGTTTGAACATCTAAAACTCCCGTTACGTGACAATGCTGTACGCATCATAATGCCATTAAGCAAAATATCCGAAGCCGGTATAGGTTTTGAGCTTCGTATTTCCACATATCTGAAGCCATGATAAGTAAAGTCAGGTTGGAATTTTTCTAAGATATTGTCATTACCAATTATATATACATCCGTTTGAAACGCTTCGTCTTCTTTAACAGGATGGTAGTAAATATTTATATTTCCTTGCTCAAGCCTGTTATCGGAGGTCAACAATTCTCCATGAGCCAATTGTATTTTAGTGCCTTTTTCGCCTTTAACTCGTAGCTCGCACACACCGGCTATGTTCTGTCCCAAGTCGTACAAATGTATTGTATCGCCAAAAGAGCCGATATGTTTTGCTTCAAGAGTCTTTATCGGACGGATTGCGGGCATAGCCTGCGATTTAAGATTGACATTAGGGGCATCAAACACCTTCGTATTTTCAGTGAAGGAAGGCTTAATTCTTCCATCATAGTGTACACCGCTATAAATAGTGTTGTAGACAATCGGACCGTTAGCAGCATACCAAGTTGAATCAGTAGAAGCAAGAATCTTTGAATCCCCTTGAATTTCGCATATGAATATCGGTCTTGTGCGCCAAGGAGCATTCCCATAATTCCATACTTCACCACTCTGGCTATTTGCGAAACCGTTACCCAGGGTAACTTCAATAGTATTTTCTCCTTTCTGCAACAAATCGGTTATATCATGAGTCGAATACAGAGAGCGTTTGTTGTACGAAGTAAATCCAGGATCCATATG
The DNA here is from genome assembly GCA_964546885.1 of uncultured Bacteroides sp. Taxonomy (GTDB): domain Bacteria; phylum Bacteroidota; class Bacteroidia; order Bacteroidales; family Muribaculaceae; genus CAG-873. The sequence continues at coordinate 52,814 of CAZJKZ010000012.1, read as the reverse complement.
GTAGTCACCTACGCGTCGTCCGTTGATATGCATTATATAGTAGCCCAATGCACTGATATAAGCACGAGCATCTTTGGGCAGACAATCTACATTGAACGTCTTTCTGAATACTGGAGCAGGCGCAAACTCTTTATCATTGCTGTCGCCTATCCATGAAGCCTCCCATTGATTTATGGAGAATTTGCCAGTCTCGAAAGTTGCAGTTTTTGATAATACTTCCTTTCCTTTGTTATTTTTACTCCTGACTCTCCAATAATATTTTGTGTCTGGAATAGTGTCTATTTCAACAACCGCAATATTGGGATTCAATGAAGTGAATTTTTGAGCATCGTAGAATTTTGAATCCTTTGAGATTTCTACCCATATCTCGGAATAGATTTCATCATGGTTGTCACACTCCCACGATAGTCGCGGTCGTGAAGTATCGATTCCTAATGGCTCGCTAAGATACTCGCATCGCAAGTTGACGAAATTTGCGGATGATGACAGCATGGTCAATGCAAGAAATGCACCAATGATATAATTTCGTTTCATATTTAATTTTTTGAGCACAAAATTATAATAATCCTACATGTCTTAGGTTGCTTAGGCTGACAGAAAGTTCATCTTCCAGGAAAAGGCAGGCATATATACTTTTTTGTCGCAATTGTATACAAATAATTGCCATTTATGACCGAATTTTTGACAAATATGTATAAATTTCGTAACTTTGCAGACACCTATAATTATGATAGAAGCGACACAATGTGATGAGCTTCGGAATGACACCGAAGGGATACCGTGAAGCGAATGGACGCAAGGACACCTCTCTTGAAGAGTAAAAATTTGTGTAGGATAACGTCAATTATATATTGTTTTATGTATTTGGCAAAAGAGAACATTCTTATGGCATTATAACATACATTTATTTTAAACCAGCATTAGTAACTTTGTAAAAGAAAAATTAAACCAAACTATGATTATGAAAAAAATGTTGATTGCTATGGCAGCTTGTATGCTTTGTGGAGGAGCAGCCTCAGCAAGTGTTACCGAAATTATATGTCCCAACGACAATATCTCTGCTAATAATAAAGCTGAAAAATTCATATCAAACCGTCCGCCGGTGAATGATCGACTTTTTCATTCAGAAGCAGTCGAAAAGGAGATTACGAATATCAAGAAACAATTAAAAAACCAAAAATTGGCATGGATGTTTGAGAATTGCTTTCCAAACACCATAGACACTACTGTACACTACCGCATTGGCGAAGACGGAAAGAATGACACATTTGTTTACACAGGCGATATCCATGCCATGTGGCTTAGAGATTCAGGCGCGCAGGTATGGCCTTATGTACAACTCGCCAATGAAGACCCCGCATTGAAAGCAATGCTCGAAGGTGTAATCCGCCGTCAGTTGAAATGCATACTCCTGGATCCTTATGCCAATGCCTTCAATGACGGGCCTACAGGTGGAGAATGGATGTCAGATATGACGGATATGATACCCGAAGTGCACGAGCGCAAATGGGAAATCGACTCTCTGTGCTATCCAATACGCTTAGCTTATGAATATTGGAAAGTTACAGGTGACGACTCAATCTTTGACGATGAGTGGCTCGCTGCTATGGATAACATACTCGCCACATTTAAAGAGCAGCAGAGATATGACGGCGTGGGTAAATACCAATTCTTGAGAGTAACAGACAGGGCACTTGACACGCTAAACAACGGAGGACTTGGAGCTCCCGTTAAACCATGCGGACTGATAGTCTCTTCTTTCCGTCCCTCAGATGATGCCACCACCCTGCAGTTTCTCGTGCCGTCAAATTTCTTTGCAGTTTCAAGTTTGCGCAAGGCTGCTGAGATACTTGATACAGTAAATCATGATAACACACGTAGTGCTGCATGCAAAAATTTGGCTAATGAGGTAGAAACAGCACTTAAAAATTACGCAACATACAATCACCCGGTTTTCGGAGAGATCTACGCATTTGAGGTAGATGGCTTCGGCAATCACCTCTTGATGGATGACTCCAACGCTCCGAGTCTGTTATCATTGCCATATCTCACGGATGTGGACATTAATGACCCAATATATCAGAATACCCGAAAATTTGTGTGGAGCGAATATAATCCATATTTTTTCAAAGGCTCAGTTGCCGAAGGAATTGGAGGGCCGCACATCGGATATAATATGGTATGGCCTATGAGCATAATGATGAAAGCCTTTACCAGCACTGACGACAAGGAAATAGCAGATTGTATCTCCACTCTTATCGCAACAGACGCAGGCACAGGCTTCATGCACGAATCTTTCAACAAAGATGATGCGGCCGACTTCACTCGTCCCTGGTTTGCATGGCAAAATACTCTCTTCGGCGAATTAATAGTCAAATTGGTAAATGAGGGGAAAATAGACCTTCTCAACTCAATATGATCTATACAAAATATTTCATGCATTAGTAACGGCAATAAAGGTTAATAATAAATATTTGGATAATTAGCAAAATCAGGTGTTAAGTGATGTATTATTAGTTTTAAGGTGTTAGGATTGTCATGATGAATCATAAAGGCTCCATAGAAATATGGAGCCCTATGATTAGTATAATGAACAATTACGTATACTCACATCAAATTATCTTTTTGAAAATGAAACTGAAGTTAATTTTAGTCTTAAGTCTATTTTCGACAATGTTTACCGTTAATGCAGCTGACGATTGGGCAAACCTTGGTAGATACATGGAATCCAATAAAAAGGTCACGGCACGCCCGGACAAAAAGGATCATCTTGTGGTGTTCTTAGGTAATTCTATCACAGATGGTTGGCCAAATTCAAATCAGGCTTTCTTTGATGACAATAACTTTTTAGGACGTGGTATTTCAGGTCAGACCACTTACCAGTTTTTGGTAAGATTCTACAATGATGTCGTAAATTTGAAGCCGGAAGCTGTAGTGATAAACGGGGGTATCAACGACATAGCCGAGAACAACTATAAATATGACGAAACACGTACATTCAATAACATTAAGGCTATGGCCGAGATAGCGGAAGCTAACGGTATTAAGGTAATACTCACAAGCTTATTGCCATCAGATCGGCTGAGTTGGCGCCCTGAAAAAAAGGACGTTGCCTCTAAGGTAATGTCACTTAACAAGCGCATCAAGGCTCTTGCGAAAGAAAAGGGATACACATATGTAGATTACTTTTCACAGATGGAGAATGGCACAACTCACGGCATGAAGAATGAATACTCCAAGGACGGTGTGCATCCTACAGCGGCCGGTTATCGCAAGATGGAGGAGATTGTTTTACCCACAATTCGTTCTGTAGTAAAATAATAGAAAGATATGAAGTACTTACTCTTTAATTTCTTGATTCTGACTGCGCTTATTGCGGGTGCGCAAAATCTTGATCCAAATTCTCTATATTATATAGTAGGAGAAAATGGTCTTGTTTTAGACAATATGGACAATATGGATGCGGAGGCCACAATTTTTATCAACACCAAGCAAAAAGGAGTTGCCTCGCAAGTATGGTTCCCCACTAAAATAGAGGACGGCTTATGGCTTTTTTCAAGTGCTATTGAAGATATGGCGATTGACAACTCAGGTGTAAATGTTCCCCATAATATTATCCAGTATCCTACAGCATTAGGCAATCCTAATCAGGTATGGAAAGTCATTCCGTCAGACAACGGCTCCTACATTCTCACATCTCTCGCCTCCGGGATGTCAATAAGTTACGCCGATGACGGTCAGCCCGGCGAACCCGTGAAGCAGCAGCCAACGACAGGTGCGAAAAACCAACGTTGGTATTTTGTGAAATCAGACATTAAAGCCGAACGTGATCCGATTCGCACTTCAAGCACAAATGACTGGGAAAACGAGACGATTTTTGCTATAAACAAAGAGCCCGGACATGCCACTTTCGTGTCCTATCCTGATATAAAAACAGCATTAGCGTCTCCATCTGCCGCAAAACCGTGGGAGACACCGGTGTCGCCCTGGTACGAGTCGCTTAACGGCAACTGGAAATTTAATTGGGTGAAGGACCCGTCAGAGCGTCCTGTGGACTTCTATAAGACATCTTATGATGTAAGCGATTGGTCCGAGATTCCCGTGCCTTCATCATGGGAGTTGCAAGGATATGGCACTCCTATATACACCAATATCACTTACCCTCATTTCAACAATCCGCCTTTCATCCAATCAAAGAAAGGACAGACATGCGAAATTGAGCCTAACCCCGTCGGCAGCTATCGTCGTCAGTTCACAATTCCCAAAGATTGGAAAGACAAAGAAATTTTCCTACACTTCGACGGATGCTATAGTGCGATGTACGTTTGGGTCAACGGCAAAAAGGTTGGTTACAGCCAGGGCGCTAACAATGATGCTGAATTTAACATTACATCCTATGTTAAACTCGGCGAGAACACACTTGCTATAGAAGTTTACAGATGGAGCGACGGCAGCTATCTCGAAGACCAGGATATGTTCCGTCTGAGCGGTATACACAGAGATGTCTACCTGACCGCCACGCCAAAGACCCGTATACGCGATTTTTATGCCAAAACTACATTCGCCGACGGTTATAGCACTGCCGACGTGACTGTAAATGTGAAGTTGGCGTCTCACGGTTCACTTCCTAAGAATTGCAGCGTAAAAGCCTGTCTCTATGATCCCGCCAACAAGCAAGTGGCATCTGTAGATATTCCTGTGTCCGGCTTCAAGAAAGGCGAGGATGCCATTGGCAGCGGCGTGTTAAAGGTGAAAAATCCTATGTTGTGGAGCGCGGAAGATCCAAATCTCTACAATCTCACTTTAGAACTTTTAGGTCCTGATGGCAACGTGCTTCAAGCCACATCAGTACCCTACGGTATGTGTAATGTTGAGATTAAGGGCAATCGCCTGTACGTCAACGGTCAACGTATCTTTATGAAAGGCGTTAACCGCCACGACACTCATCCTCAACTCGGTAAGTATATTCCTGTGGAATCGATGATACAAGACATTGAGCTGATGAAGACTCACAATATCAACACTGTGCGTACTTCGCATTATCCCAATTCTCCTAAAATGTACGCTCTCTATGATTTTTACGGAATTTACACTATAGATGAGGCTGATATAGAATGCCATGGCAACCATGTAATCAGCAGTCGTGAAAGCTGGAAACCGGCATACATCGACCGCATGGTGCGTATGGTGGAAAGAGACAAGAATCATCCATCGGTGATAATATGGTCAATGGGTAACGAGAGCGGAAGCGGATCCAACTTTAAAGATGTGTACGCAGCTGCAAAGGCTATCGACGACCGTCCAATCCACTACGAGGGATACAACGACATTGCCGACATTGATTCAAACATGTATCCTTCCGTACCTTCGATGATCGACCGCGATAAAAACGGAGAGCAGAAACCCTATATCATGTGTGAATACGCTCACGCTATGGGCAATGCCATGGGCAATTTCCAGGAGTACTGGGATTATATCTATGATTCCGAAAGGATGATCGGCGGATGCGTATGGGACTGGGTGGACCAAGGAATTAACAAGGCCGGAGAAGACCCGAACAACTATTACTACGGCGGTCAGTTCGGAGACAAGCCTAACGACGATGATTTCTGTATTAACGGTATCGTGACTCCCGACCGCCAGGTGACACCGAAACTTCTTGAGGTACGCAAGGTGTATCAACCTGTGAAATTTACATATGACGGCAACGGCTGCGTGACATTGCTCAACCGCAATTCATTTGTAGATGTTGGTGGCAAGATGGACTGGCAGCTTTTAAAAGACGGAGTAATGGTAGAGAAAGGCACCGTAAATGTATCTCCTATTGCACCCGGAAAGACCGGAAATGTAAATATTCCCGCTGCCTCTAAAAACTTTGACAAGGATCATGAGTGGGCGCTTAATGTGGATCTACCTTATGCCACTAAAGCCGGTGAGGCACTTTGCCAGGAACAGTTTGTTTTGACTGATAAGGTGGCACCTGAGGTAAATGTGGCTGACGGTGGGACATTCCGCCGCGAGGAGATAAATCCTGAAAGAGTGGTTTACCGCGCCAACGATTTTTCTGTGACAGTAAATCCTGAAAAAGGAGAGCTTACAGCAATAAGCTACAACGGACATGACATTCTTACAGCAGAGGGCGCTCCATCATTTGCATGGTTCCGCACCATCCGCAACGACAAGGAGAGATACCTCAATCTTCCCATACCTACAATTAAGGCCAAAGATGTGAAGGTCGAACTCAGCGATGACGCTAAGACATTGACAGTCACAACTGACATGAGCGCAAAATTCGGCGATATGGAGCAGCTGTACAACGTGACTTACACCGCGTATACCGACGGACAGGTTAAGGTAGACGCAACATTCACGACACCGGAGCATGTGGTGCTTCCGCGATATGGCCTGGAGATGCACCTTGTTCCCGGACTCGAAAATGTAGAATATTACGGTTATGGCCCGATGGAGAATTACAGGGATCGTCGCTCATCAGCTCGTCTTGGTAGGTATTCAACCACCGTGAGCAATATGGAAGAGCGTTACGTTCGACCTGAGTCTATGGGAAATCGTGAGGATGTGCGTTGGCTTACAATTACTGACAATAAAGGCATGGGGGTTAAGGTAACATCTTTAGACGGCATGAATTTCTCAGCCCAGCATTATGATGATATGGATTTGGTAAAGAATGTGACAAATTATCATGAGCTTCCACGCATCAAGAAAGCAGAGACAGTCCTGACTCTCGACGCTGCACAGCTTGGTCTTGGAAATGCAAGTTGCGGTCCCGGCCCATTAAAGCAATATGAGCTTCTCCCTAACCATGACTATACCCTCTCATTCATGATATCCCCCATAAAATAATTATTCCCAATAGCCTATAACCAAATGGTGTGTCGTGATTGCGACACACCATTTTTTTCACTCCAAAATTTAATAAAATCGCGATATATCGCTTTTTAAAATAGAGAATGTGTGATTTTTTTCACCAATTTGCCATTTATATTTGTGTTTTCCGATTTATTACTTATCTATGCCTAATCTTTTAAAAACATGTATGGAATGTGGCTTTTTTCGTGGAAAAAGTTATGAATTTTGAACAAAACAGTCCTTTTTTTTGACATTTCTGACAATTTTGGACGCTTGTCGCAATTTTACACTTTTTTTTCAGCAGTATGTACTGTTTCTAAATAATTATACGATTACTTCGCACTCGGATTCTATATCTATGAAGAAAGAGAGCATGCCCACAGATAAGATGCTTGATGTAAAAGAGTTTGTAGAAGAAGTGCTGATACCCTATAATAAGGCTCATTGCAACTTTGTGCTCAATGCGGCTCCTAATCGCGACGGTCTATTAGACGACAACGCAGTGGCCGAGCTAAAGAAGATTGGCCAGCTGTGGAATGAAACAGCCACCTATCCCTTGCATATGTCATAAATAATGTCGAAATTTGCTACGGAATTACTTAAAAATACCGTAATGATACTCGAAATTCTCAATAATGAATAATAAATATAAAGGTCAAAGAATAAATTTTTGAAATTAATCCAATTCAACCACCGTTTTACTCCGATTTCAAGAAGTTATACGGTATGACGCCGAAGGAATACCGCAACTCCAAACATTGATGAAACACGCCAATACCAACGCAAAATGTCATAAATTATGACAAATCCTGCATAACTTATGACAAAGTGACACTTTCAGGCAGGTGTCACAAATAAATACTACATTTTCGCCAAAGTAAACTTTTGTAAAATAATAAAAGCCTAACTTAGCGGAAAAATTACAAAAACCAATCATAACATGAAAATCAAGCGAACATCAATTATCGCAGCCTGCACCTTCCTTATGATGGCATCAAAGGCCTCGGCGGAGACATCGCCTGCTGATTACGTAAATCCTCTGATGGGTACTGACTCGAAGATATCTCTTTCTAACGGCAACACAGTGCCGTCAATAGCTGTGCCCTGGGGTATGAACCAGTGGATACCACAAACCGGGAAAATGGGCGACGGATGGTCATACACCTATGCTTCGGACAAAATACGCGGCTTTAAGCAGACCCACCGCCCCAGCCCCTGGATCAACGATTTCGGACAGTTCTCTATAATGCCCGTTACCCGCGATTTAAAAATCAAAGAGGACGATCGCGCTTCATGGTTCTCTCATAAATCAGAGGAGGCCCGTCCCTACTACTATAAAGTGTACCTGTCGGAATACGACGTAACTACAGAAATAACACCCACCGACCGCTGCGCCTACTTTCAGTTCACATTTCCCGAAGAGGACCAGAGCTATGTCGTAATCGACGGCTATGACCGCGGATCGTGGATAAAAGTTATCCCCGAAGAAAAACGCGTGGTAGGCTACTCAACACGCAACAGCGGAGGCGTGGGCCGCAATTTCCGCAACTATTTCATTGTAGAGTTTGACAAACCGTTTGTGGCGGACTGGACATGGGACAACGGCGGCGAGATCAAGGAAGGAAAATCCGAACTTGAAGGCAACCACGTGGGTGCAGCCGTACAATTCAAAACTAAACGCGGCGAAAAAGTAGGAGCAAAGGTGGCGACATCGTTCATAAGCCTTGAACAGGCACAAGAGAATATGAAAGAGATAGGCTCCCGCAGTTTTGAGGAGGTGAAAAATGAAGCCAAGGACACATGGAACGAAATCCTCGGCACTATCGACGTACAGGATGATGACAAAGACCGCCTTCGCACATTCTATTCTTGCCTTTATCGCACCGTCCTCTTCCCCCACAAGATGCATGAGGTTGACGCAAACGGCAACATCGTACACTACAGCCCCTCGACCGACCAGATAGAACCGGGATATTTATACACAGGCACAGGCTTCTGGGACACTTTCCGTGCCCTTTTCCCACTCGTGAACCTACTTTGGCCTGAAGAAGGCGCAAAGATGCAGGACGGCTGGCTCAATTTCTATCGTGAAAGCGGTTTCTATCCCGAATGGTCAAGCCCGGGTCACCGAGGGTGTATGGTAGGTAATAACAGTGCTTCAGTAGTTGCCGACGGTATACTTAAAGGCCTTGTTGCCAAAGAGAACGTGCCTGAAATGTACGAAGGCATGGTGCACGGAGCCAACAATGTACACCCGCAAGTAGGTTCGTCTGGCCGTATAGGATATGACTATTACAACAAACTCGGATATGTACCCTACAATGTAGGCATCAACGAGAATGTGGCACGCACACTGGAATACGCTTACGACGACTGGTGCATCTACCAAATTGCTAAACAATTAGGTCGTCCACAGGAAGAAATCGACCTCTACCGCAACAGAGCCAAGAATTACATAAATGTATTTGACAAAGAAAACAACCTCATGCGCGGTAAAAACGAGGACGGCACATTCGAGGGTAATTTCAATCCCTTCAAATGGGGAGACGCCTTCACAGAAGGTAACTCGCTGCATTACACCTGGTCAGTTTTCCACGACATTCAAGGTCTGATTGACCTTATGGGTGGTAAGGAACAATTTGTGGCACAGCTCGATACAGTGTTTGCCCTTCCTCCCATATTCGATGACAGCTACTATGGGGGCACAATCCACGAGATACGCGAGATGGAAATAGCGAATATGGGCAACTACGCTCACGGTAACCAACCTATCCAGCATATGATATACCTCTACGGCTATGCAGGCGAACCCTGGAAGACTCAATACTGGGCACGTCAGACTATGGACCGCATGTACCTCCCCACCCCCGACGGATACTGCGGCGACGAGGACAACGGCCAGACATCTGCATGGTACGTATTCTCTGCACTCGGATTCTACCCCGTATGCCCCGCTTCCGACCAGTACGTACTCGGTGCTCCGCTCTTCAAGAAAGCCACAATCAATATGCCCAACGGCAAGAAAGTTGAAATCAACGCTCCTAACAATACAGCCGAGACTCCATATCTCAAATCGATGAGCGTGAACGGCAAGGACTACACAAAGAACTACATTGACTACAACACCCTGATGAGCGGTGCGAAGATCAACGCTGTTATGAACAGTAAGCCCAACACAAAGCGCGGCACGCTTGCCAGTGACGTACCTTATTCGCTAACCAACGAGAAATAAACCTCTTTGCTCTGACCCATTATGCAAATTAAACCAATATTAATAGCACTGTCTACGATAGCTGCTATACTTGCTGTATGGGCTGACCCTGTGGACTACGTGACCCCATCATCGGAACGAACGGTATGGGGCACAACAGACAACTGGAGCCCGGAAAATATATATGTAGATCAGCTCTATCTCAACGGCCAGCTGCACGACAAGTCATATTTCACCTATGATGATATAAGGGACGGAGCCACGCTTCATTTTGTAATGAGCAAAACGCCAAACCACGAACGTGCCACAAGCTCAGAAGCCGTACCACCATCAATATCCACCGCAACAGAGACCGCCCTATATTCTCCCCACCGTCCTTGATTACAACTGCCGTTCACCAACAAATAATGTTTAAATACTCCATAGCCATCCGTACACTTGCTCGCAATCCTGATACACTGCGCCAAGAGTTAGTGTCTATAAAAATGCAAAGCATCAAGCCTGAAAAAGTGGTGATTTACATTGCAGAAGGCTGCCCAATTCCTGATTTCAGAATATGCGAAGAAGGATATGTTGTGACACAAAAAGGAATGTTGTCGCAAAGAGCTCTGGACTATGAAGAAATAGATACTCCTCTACTCCTTCTTCTTGACGACGATGTACTGCTTGCACCGGACAGCGTAGAGAAAATGATTGATGGGTTGACTTCGGATGGTTATGATTGTTTAGGCGCAGATGTATTTGAGATTCACAAGATGTCGTTAGGCAGCAGGCTTTATGCAGCATTATCCAATATCACCCTTCCCCACTTCGACACATCATTTGCTATAAAAATCAAAGATCACGGTTCATTCTCTTACCTCACCCACCCCACGCGTCCTGTAGTCGATTCACAATCCGCTTCAGGTCCGTGCAGTCTTTGGCGCAAGGACGCACTGTTAAGCATAAGGCTAAAAGACGAGCAGTGGATAGACAGTATGGGATATCCATTCAATGAAGATACCCTTTTGTTTTATAAATTATACTGTAATGGCGGTAAACTTGGATTTATGTACGACAGCGGCGTAGTGCATCTTGATGGACGCACTTCAAGTGAATCATACCACAAAGACAAGAAAAGATTCTTAATTCGCGCCAAGACACAATATATTCTATGGCATCGTATGATTTATATTCCGTCAAATCATTCAATAAAACGCATGAGATGCGTACTGGCTTTCCTAACCAAGTCACTGTGCATGATTCCCGTACATATAGCAGCCTCCATCCGATTTAGAGACATAAAAATACCCATACTATTTATCAAAGGCATCATTGAAGGTATCTCCTATACCAATAGCCAAGAATACAAGGCTCTAAAACCATATGTTTTTAACGCCAACAAATGAAATGGCTCCTGTCATTGAACCAATAGCTGTCGCCAGTCGCTTCTGCATTAAAAATCGAAGACCTCCCCATGTGCGCTGATCTATGGGAAGCGTGGGAGGTCGTATTGACTGCAAATTTAGCACTATTTTTGTGACTTTGACAAATTTTTCTTCAAGAAAATTTTGTCAAGTCATTAATTCTTCCTAAATTTGCAATAGAATATCGCTAACCGAAGCCCGATACGGGTAAAGTGGGCGGGATACAGACATAAATCAAAAGCGTTTATCCACGCATATTCTTGACTGATAGGAATCTCGCAAATTCTCAGGTCTGAGTCGAGAATGTAGCAACGGTAGATGTCTTTCGGGTATGACAAATGTTAGAGGTCGCATTTTGTGGCTTCAATTTAACATATCATACAGCGTGAGGCTTCGGCGTTGCTCTTTCTACTCAGACGGGCAATGCGAGAGCCTCTATCAGCGGGAAGAGCAACTGATACAGGCTTTCACGCTTTTTTTATAAACCAGTCAGTCCAATCCGGAGAGCCTATAGGACATGATTGTACAGTCATGAAACAAAACAAAAACGAAGAACTCCAGTCGCGACGTCAGTTCTTCAAGAAAGCGGCAAAGACTGCCCTGCCAATACTTGGCGCTATTGCTCTAACTAAAATCCCAGTGTTAGCTTCTGCTTCTGAATCTGCAAGTGGCTACTGCAAATATGGTTGCACTGCAGTTTGCTCAACATCCGCATGCCAAGGCACTTGCTCTGGTGGTTGTAAATACACTTGTGAACAAGGTTGTAAAAATTACGGCTGTAAAGGTGTGAATAAAGCCTAAACTAAAGTGGGGAGAGTAAGCATCTCTATTGTCTACTCCCCCACACTCTCAGAATCATGAGCAAGTTAACGAAAGAAAATAGTAAGCCTTGGAAAGAGGGTGTTGGCAAAGAAATCACTTTCATTGTCACAAAGGATTGCCAATTAGCTTGTAAATATTGCTATCTCGTTGGGAAAAACACCAATGAGCGAATGACATTTGACGTTGCAAAAAAAGCAATTAACTATATACTCGACAATGAAAAAGATCCAATCTTTGCCACTGAGTCTGTTATATGGGATTTTATTGGTGGTGAGCCATTCTTGGAAATCGATTTGATTGAACGTATCGTCAATTACATCAAACTCGAACTCTTCAGAAGAAATCATCATTGGTTTAACTCATATCGTTTTAACTTTACAACCAATGGTATAAATTTTGATCATCCTCGAATTCAAAAGTTAATTGATGATAATGAAACTCACATAGGAATAACAATTACAATTGATGGTACTAAGCGCAAACACGACCTTAATCGTATATACAAAGGTAGTGGCAAAGGATCCTATGATGATGTAGTGCGCAATATTCCTCTCTATTTAAAACGATTTGAGGGTGCGGCCACCAAGGTCACTATAAGTAGTGATGATATTCCATATATTAAAGAAAGTGTACTTCATCTTTATGAACTCGGAATTCACGAGGTGAATATAAATTGTGTATTTGAAGATGTCTGGAAGGAAGGTGATGACAAACTATTAGAAGATATCCTCATCGAATTGGCAGATGCCATTATAGACAATGAATATTACAAAGACTATTCCTGCTCTTTTTTTGATGAAAATATAGGGAAACCGCTGTCATTGGAGACCTCTAACCAAAATTGGTGTGGTGCGGGTATGATGCTCTCCATCGACTCAAAAGGTAGATTTTATCCATGTACAAGATTTGCACAATATTCATTAAGAGAGAAAAAAGAAATTGTCATTGGAGACATTGAAAATGGAATAAACAATAATTATCTCCGTCCATTCCTCGCCTTGGATCGTAGTAGTCAATCCACGGACAAATGTATCAATTGTGATATCGCATACGGATGTGCATGGTGTCAGGGTGAGAACTATGACGCAGCTGATACCGACACTATATACCAGAGATCTACAGCGATATGTAAAATGCACAAAGCTCGAGTCCGGGCTAACAACTATTACTGGAATAAACTATTCCGCAAGTTAGATAAGGAAGGAGTAAGAGAGCAGTATGAGAAAAACAAGAAATCAACAAATATAGCCCCCTGTTAATCATGTTGAAATATCTTATCATACAACTCGATGACACATCGGTTTCGTTCTGTCATTACAATAATGACAAAACTAAACCACGTTTGATATACCTTGATGTTCTGAAAAAGGTTCTCTTTTGGTCAATGAAGGAGAATCTGATAGTCCAATTCCTTTATCCGGACTATCAACTGCCAGCCGATTATAAAAACGTAATTGCCGACATTGATCATGCCGATATAGTTTCCTCTACCTGTGAGGATGAGAAAATGCTTACCAAAGCCAACGTCGTTGTTTTTGACACGTGGGCAGCAATTAATTATTTCCCATTCACTCAGAGTCAAGCATATGTAATAAGGACATCATTTGCTGAATTATTTTCTAATGTAGCATTACTTAACACCATTCTCCCCAAAGTTTCAAGACTCAATATTGTAATAACCGATATACAGAATTTTGCCTCTGATACAGAAAAGAGATATTCTGAGTTTTTGGATAATTTAAATGTGAAGATTTGCCAAGAATATAAGAATAATCATGACATCCAAATCAATATCATGACCGATAGAATGATATTGGATTCAATGAATAACTGTGGTGCTGGAGAAGAAACAATTACACTTGCACCAAATGGTAAGTTTTATATCTGTCCGGGATTTTATTTCGATGGCTCTAATGATGTTGGAGATATTGACAATGGATTAGAAATTAAAAATCCTCAGTTGTATCAGTTGGATCATTCTCCAATCTGCCGTATATGCGATGCTTGGCATTGTAAGCGTTGCATTTGGCAAAATAAAAAATTGACCTTAGAGGTAAATACACCGGGTAGAGAGCAGTGCGTCATGGCACATATAGAACGTAATGCTTCACGGAATTTACTTTCTAAATTACGAGAGATCGGGAAGTTTTTCCCAAATAAGGAAATTCATGAGATTGACTACCTTGACCCATTAGAAGACATTTTGAAAAAAGGATGATATGAAAAAAGAAATAGCAACAGTTACACCCGAGGAACGTGATGAGATCCAGTCTCTTTTCGAAAGACGTAATGGACTAAACGAACTCGCAAAGATACTGACGGCAGATAATAACGAATTGTATGAGCGTCTCGTTAAGGATTTGTCAGAAACCACATCTAAATTCCAAAACTGGTGGGATACGATGTCTAACAAATACCAGTGGGAAAGTGCTGAAAACGGAAATTGGGAAATTGATTTCAACGATTGTTCAATCTATTTAGTGACACCGGAATGATACTTTGCATGATAGGCGCAACCGAGATTATTCTCATAAGCGCAGTGATACTCCTAATCTTTGGAGGCAAAAAACTCCCTGAACTCATGAAAGGAATGGGCAAAGGGGTTAGAAGTTTCAAAGAAGGTATGAATGAACCCACCGAGGAAGAAATGAATCGAAGAGTTGAGGAAGAGGTGCAACGACGTGCCGATGAAAAGACCAATAGTCAACTCTCACAGACGCAAGACAAAGGTGAATGAGCAATCAAAATACATTTGTTTATGGTAACTATTCAGCGAATCGGTAAAATAAATAATACTGGCAATCAATTATTTATATGGTATAGATTCTATGAAGCCAACGGAAAAGTATCCATATTTAGCGTTTTATGAAATCTGAAATTTTGTAAGCATCATAAAATCAAGAAGATTTTTCGCTGAATAGTTACTGTTTATGCATATAAAGTTAGAAAAACATAAATTTATGAAAAGATTAATTTTTATATTCATAACCATCCTGATGGTTATGAATGTCAAAGCCGAATCCCCAATCTTCTTTGGAGGATTGAAACTTGGAATGACTGTATCTGAAGTAAGACAAACGCTCTCTAATAATAATGTAACCTTTGAAAATAAAGTATCAGGAGGATCAACCTCCTATTTTGTAAAAAATCCAAAATTAGCTGGTATTCAATTTCAAAGTCTAGTTCTCAAGTTTCAGAATAATAAACTAATTACTGCAACTTTCTTCAGCCGGGAGGGTGCAGGAGGTGACGCAAATGCACCACGTTTTCCTATGGTTAGTAGATTAGCTGGATATTATAGAAATGATTATAACACTCTAAATATTAGTTTACAAAGCAAATATGGTCCACCAACATTCAATGGAGAAAATCAAGTCAGCTGGAATTACTCTGGAAACTTAATTAAATTAGAATATGAATACACGGATGGCGAGGAATACGGAATGCGTATGATGAACACCTATGTTTCTCTAACATACGAGATGCCAAATGTTTCAGATCTTTAATTTCCTTTTACCTTAAAGGCTGGTAAAAGGACTTTGAATAGTCTTTTTACACACAGAATTTTGAGAAAAAAGTGAGTGAGCAACCAGAAAATAGCGGTCTACTATCATTCGGAGGACATCTTGACATTCTGCGCAAGATGCTCTTCCGTATTATATTGGTCGTAGTTGTACTTGCTGCTATAATTTTTTGTTTTAAGAGTGAGACGTTTACCATACTTCTTGCTCCCCATAAGTCTGATTTTATAACTTTTCGATACATTGAAGATTTAATAAATTCATACAGTATTAAATTTCATTTCTCAGAGTATAACATTCCTTTGATAAGTACGGAACTGTCGGCTCAATTCATGACACATATAACTGTTTCATGTTTATTAGCTATACTACTTGCATCACCGTATATTCTATTTGAACTATTCCGATTCGTATCACCTGCCCTATATGAGAGTGAAAAGAAGTATTCTTATCTTGTTGCAGGAATTATCTATGCCCTGTTCATCATAGGGTTATTGATGAGCTATTTCGTCCTCTTTCCAATATCTTTCCAATTCTTAGCAACGTATCAAGTAGATAATGAAATAGTCAACACAATCACGCTTGACTCTTACATTTCAACATTCATAACTCTTACGTTTATGATGGGAGTTGTATTCCAACTGCCTATGTTTGCCTTTGTGTTAGGGAAGATGGGATTCATCGATGCAGATATGCTCAAACAATACAGAGCTTACGCATTTGTTCTAATTATGATTGTAGCAGCCATCATCACCCCTCCAGATTTGTTCACGTTGGTCTTAGTGACGATTCCGATATATGGACTATACGAAGTGAGTATTTTGGTGCTGAAGAAATGGGCAATCCATGATAATCCCATAGAAGAGAATGGTGAGGCTGGAGAAAATGTAAATGTTAAGTCAGAAAATCCGAGGAGCTGAAGATTCCTATCAAATTTCTATAAAGCATTTACATTTATACCAAGCATTGTCTTCATTATCGCCAAGTCGCTCTTTACTTCCCCTTGAAGCAGATATTCATTTTCTCTTTGATGCAGAGAATTGTAAATTTCGAGAGCTTTATTCCTGTCATTCTCAATCATCAGATATATTGCACAAAGAATCCTCTCTTTCGAAGACATCACAATTCTATACGTTTCAATATACTTCTTCAACTCAGGAGTAAGCAATTCTTTAGCGCTGTCGATATGACCACACATGAGTCTAAGGAACACTAGTTCACATTCAATTTCCTTTACATAAAGACTGATAATTTCCTGCTTGTGCTCATACAGATGCTCGAAACCACGCAATGCCCCCTGATAGTCCATTTTATCAATAAGACGCGAAGCAGCCATCAAAGGAATGGATATTTCAAGCTGATTGGCATAATTAATATCGGAGGGTACTATAAACCAACTATCCGGCATATCTTTTGGCCTCACACCATTTTGAATCATTGCATTTGCTCTAAGAGAGTCAATTAATCCACGTTTGCTTAACATATTCTTTCTTAACGCCAGCATATTGTAGGCATCATTACCGGTACCTGATATTTTCATGGGAATGCCATTCATAATAATCAGCAGGACACCTGTCAAGATAAATATAACAATTGCCTCAAAAAATAGAGGGTGTAAATTTACAAACAGTACCGGGACTAGAGCACATACAGCTACAACATTTGCTAAAACACCGCCAAGATTGTACCAGGCCGTCGGAATTTTCTCAATTGGCAAATCCGGAGGCGCCAGAAGGCATTGTCCGCCCGTACCGGCAACAGAGTATTTTTTTATATGCAGTTTTCCATCTAACTTTATAAAGGTAAATGAGAAAATCCTGAACGATACAAATTTGTAACCTGACAATAGACCGCAAACCAGATGTCCGGCCTCATGCAGCGGAATGAGAAAAATTATCGAGAGAACAAATGCTATGACTCCCACCCCAGCTGCTATCAGTGCCTCTGTAAACTTAGTAGACACAAGATTAGATAAAAAATCAGTAAAAGTAGTGTTTGTGAAACATACTACTACAAGGGCGGCAATGATTAATCCAATTATTATCCCACCTATCAAACCCAAGATCATTTTCAATATTGACCTGAGTGTTTTCATATCTTAACCAATTATTTTATGTCTTACTTTTGGAATTTCTTAATGATTGTCTGTGCAAAATGGATAAAAATGCCGTACATTAGTGTTATAATTAATGCGATGCTTTCATTTATAACAATTAGCGTCGACAAGGGCATTGACCATTGCGGACACGCCTGCCGGAAGGCACAAACAATAGCACATACGCTCAGCACGATGAAAACAAATATCATCGAAATCGGCGCTATTCCAAACCGGTATTTTCCAACTTGAATCATTAAATTTATGTAACGCTAAATTCTTTATAATCGTTGAATTACAATGATATTACTATTAGAAGACGTAACCTTTGATTGTGAATGTTTTACTGGATAGACCACGAATTTATCAATTACTTTTCATTTTAAAAAATCGGCTGCGCCATAATAATTATGGCGCAGTCGTGTGATTGATAATAGAGATTAAAAAACTATTCAGCGATTACTTCAAATTCTGATCCGGATGCATAGTCATTGCCGTTTTGCGAATTTAAAGCCATAAATCTTACATATCGACCTGCAACCGGAGTATCAAATGTGACATCTTTTTGTGCCGAGCCAGTCGGGAAGGATCCTTTAGCTACGGGTTGACCCCAGTTCTGACCATCAGTACTTACATAGATCTCATAATCCTTGACGTTACCGTTAGAGCTGCCATCCTGACGCGGGAGATAGCGCACACCCTTGATATTCTTCACCTCGCCGGCATCGAAATCAACCCAGTGGGGATATGTGGCTACAGTCACTGAGTACATAGTATGCCAAATCGTAGAGGGATCGCCGTCGGTAAGATGTGACGCATCGCCATAGTCAGGCTCCTGGCTGCTGGCAAATATAGCCTCTGTCTTAACTGACTCAATCTTCGGATATGAAGCTGAGGCGCTAATACGGCCTGCGGGAAGATCAGGAGTATCCTCAATCCATGCCTTTACGGTAGATTCAGAACGAAGTTCGAACGGTCCTTCATAAACAGTCGGTTTTGCACCGTCGATACTGAAAAGAACCGTAGAGGTAGAATCAGGCACATCTATTGCCACACGTCCAACACGATCTCGACTTATGCCAAGAGGTTTGGCACCGGCAGGACTTACAGAGGCGAGTGTCTGGAGCTGGGCCTGTGTAGCGGGGCGGATTATGAATGTGAAACGGTGGCTATCAGCCTTTACACGATCTGGTTCGAGCGGTCCACCCTGTCCGCAACTTGCTCCGCCAAGACCTGTCACACCAAGATCGAGGTGTAATACGGTAGATGTGCTGTTCGGCAATTTATACGGATGGTCAGCAGAGAAAAGCTGCATTTCGGTGTAAGGCGAAGCTGTCACTGACATAAGTCCGGGTGCAATAAACAATGCGCCGCAATTGCCGTCGGTAAGAGCAGCCCAACGCACTTCTTCACGGTTGCCGTTGCTCTGCGGGCGTGTATAGTCTGTCATCATATCGGCAACCTTTGCGGAATAGCGTCCCACAAACTGGCCTGTTTTGCGGTCGTTATAGTTCTCCTCAGGTCCGCGACCGTAATATGTGAACTCGCCTAAAGATTTCGGCACTTCGAGAGTGTATCCGAGACGCGGAAGAACTACAGAAGGATTGTTAGAATCAATTATAGCGTTAAGCTCGACAGAGCCGTCAGCATAGACTGTCCATATCTGATTCGTCATCAATTTAAAGTCATCGGGTCCGAAGTCCTTCGACTCGCTTTCGTCAATGGAGTAAGTACCGCGTGAGTTTCCGTTTCCGCCTATCATACGGCCGCCGCGCGGAGCCTGCGACTCAACAGAGAACAACAGCACTTGATTGCCGTTAGCATCCACAAATGCATCAAATGCCGTGACACGGTGAACGAGGTTGTACAGACCATTAGCAAACCATTGTCCAGCAACCCATGTGTCATTGTTGAGATAAGCACGGAAAGCATCAAGAACAGGACCATGGCCTGGCACGATAACATCCATACCACCATAGTTTAGTGATGAGAGTGTACCAGTCTTCAAATCGAAAACAGCTTTAAAGCCATCACCGGTAACCGTATACGTATCATTTCCGGTCACTGCTTCTGTTTTTCCTACGCCTGCCAAATTCTGAATCTTTTGATAAGCTGCGGGAGCACTCACGGGTATCTGCTCAGCCATCTGTACATAACCGGCTTCAGCCCAAGGCTTATCCTCTGCGAGACGGAATTCGATATTCACGTAATATTCGCCATTAGGATCAAGACGAGACGCATCATACGGCACCTTGTAATTGAGTTTCTGACGTGGTCCTAATACCATACGCGGTCCCATAAGAGCATCTCCACTCTCAACCTCTACACCGTCGCGCATTAGACGCCAACCAATCGTGTAATCCTCAAGCGGAACAAAGTAATTCTTATTGAAGATTTCAATTTCTCCTGTTGTCATATCCACAGGATTCACGGCTACGTTCTGATATACCTTCTTTACTTCATAGTACTGCGGTTTAGGAGACATATCGCCGAACACTATGCCGTTCATTACAAACTGACCGTCAGAAGGATTGTCACCGAAATCTCCGCCAAATGCGAGATATTTGTCTCCGGTAACCGGGTCATAGTTGTAGAGCGACTGATCAATCCAATCCCAGATAGCTCCTCCGCAGAAATAGTTGGTGCTTTCTATCGCATCCCAATAGTCAACGAGATTGCCCACAGCATTTCCCATAGAGTGAGCATATTCTGAAATATGGAAAGGATACTTAATATTTGTCTGACCCTTAACAGCCTGGCGAACCCAATTGATAGACGGATATTGGTTTGAACCCATATCCACTATATCATTGTTACGTTCATATTGTACCGGACGAGAGGTGTCAAACTCCTTAATAGCATTATAGGCAGCCACAAAGTTGTCACCCGGACCTGCCTCATTACCAAGCGACCAGATTACAACCGACGGACTATTGACAGTGGAATGTACAAGTTCCATGTCACGCGCTATGTGAGCATTTTTGAATTCCGGCACATGAGACAGAGAAGCTTTGCCGTAATAATACTCATGTGACTCCAAGTTCGCCTCATCTTCGAGATATATACCATACTTGTCACATAGATAGTACCAATACGGAGCATCAGGATAATGCGAATTTCTCACATGGTTTATATTGGCACGCTTCATCATCATCACTTCCTTCTCCATCCAGTCACGGTCAATGGCATGACCCTGCGACGGATTAGTCTCGTGACGATTAACACCTTTGAGCTTGACAGGCTGCCCATTGACATAGAAATATCTACCAGCCAGACCAAATTCATCATCTTCAGCCGGAGTATCACGTATCTCCACTTTGCGGAAACCTACATAAGTAGATACCGTTTCTATCACTTTACCTTTTGCGTCCTTTAACTGGCCAACAAGAGTATAACGCCAAGGCGCCTCTGCACTCCATTTATGAGGATCGGTTATGCGAAGTACAGCCGTGACTTCAGTTTCATTGCCGTGATTTACCGTTACCGGTGCGGAGACTACTCCCACACCAGAAACAAGTTCATTTTCATCGCTATACAGACGGTTGGCATAAAGAGTATAGTCCATCTTAAGATCTTTCATATCCTTCTTGCCAAGATTGCGCAGCGTAGCGGTGATAGCCAGTTCTCCGTCGGTATAGTTATTTGTCAAATCCGGAATTACTACCAAATCACGAATCTGCATTTGAGGAGTTGAGTACAGTGACACTGAGCGGAAAATGCCCGGAAGGCGGAACATATCCTGTGCCTCGAAGAAGGATCCGTCACTGTTACGATATACCTCCACTGCTACAATATTCTCTCCCTTCTTGTTGAGATAGGGAGTAATGTTGAATCGAGCGGCATTGCGAGAATTTTTGCTAAATCCTACGTATTTACCATTGATCCAAAGGTAGAAAAACGAGTCAACACCATCAAAGTTGATATATACCTCGCGGTCTCGCCAACTGTCAGGCACAGTGAAGTTGCGTCGGTAAGAACCGACTTCATTGCGGTCCTTAAAAGTAGTCCACGAATCGGGGGGCGTGCGCATCACTCCGCCTTTCCAGTCGCCTTCCTTTACCTGATGCCAGAATATTACCTTCTGGTTGACATAAATAGGAGTGCCATATGCCTGTGATCCGTCGGGGCGGAGCCCGGCAATATTCCAATTTGAAGGAACCTCAATATTATCCCATTTAGACACATCAAAATCCGGTTTATAAAAATCTGACGGACGTGATGATGGTTCGTTTACCCATGAAAACTTCCATGTACCGTCAAGAGACTTCCAGTACTCACTGTATTCAGGTAGTACTTTTCGTGCATTATCCACAGTCGCGAAAGGGTAAAAAGTTGCCCTTGGCTGTTCCTTGTTATAAGCTAAGGAGTCGGGCGACTGCCACTCATGGCCACCGGGCGCCGGGTCATTGCCATAATAGAATCCTACGAGCGGTCCGGCTCCTGCCTGCATTATAGCCGCTAATGCCAGAATGCCCGTGCTGACTAAAGTTTTGTTCATGATATAGTGTTTGTTTAGGTTGATATATTCTAATTCCGCAAAGATAACACTTTTTTTCTTCGGCTTTGTCATCGAATACTCGATGTTAATATTTTTTAATTATTGGGCACCATAATTACGATATGCAACAAATAAGGCATACCCAAAAATGAGTATCTTTTTCTATCATTTTTGTATAACTCATAACAGAAAATACCCAATTTTTGAGTATTGACCCGCATAGGCAAACTGTGCTAACTTTGCAGTGAAAATCGGAAACAACGCTTCACATAAAACAAACAAAAAAAATTAACTCAAAATGAAACAAATCAAATTTCTCTTCGCCGCTATTATGGCGATAGTATGCATGACAGTATTTTCGTCATGCAGCGACGACAAAGACGAACCCTCAATTCCAGCAGCCAAAACAATTCAAGGATCGTACAAAGGCAACATGGATTGCTCTGTTATGGGCAGTGTATCAACCTTCGAAAACATGACTTTTACAATCACGGCTAATGATGAAACGACTGTAACTGTAGTTCTACCCGCATTTGGCGAGGCTCCTATGGCTTTGCCGTCAATAACAATAAGTAATGTTAAGGTAACAGAAGCCAATGGAGTAGTGACAATAAACACTACTGAAGTAAGCGGACAAACAGATGCCGGCAAAAACTATACTTGCACACTTTCCGGCTCAATGGAGAACAATACCCTGAACATAAAGTTTAATCTTCAGTACGGAGCAATGCCTATGCCAATGATTTGCTCTTCCACCGCGCAAAAAATTTGAATAAGATGATGGCAATGGTTAGAAAACATATTCTCCTTGCCATCTTCGGACTCTCAACCCCAATAATCGGACTCGCCGACACATTCAGCGGCCGGGTGGTCGATGAAACGGGGAGTCCGTTGGTTGGCGCTAATGTAAAAAACATCGATGGGAAAGAAGGCACTGTGACCGATGCCAAAGGTAATTTCCATATCACTATTAATGGCGAAACGGCAAAACTTCAAGTAAGTTATATTGGATATAATTCAGAAACATTTATTCTCAATAGCAACGATGGCAACAGCGAATTAAGGCTGACACCTGATGTTGGCGCCCTTGAAGAAGTGGTGGTGACAGCAACCCGCACACCAAAGGCATTGAAAGATGTGCCGGTAGTAACGCGTCTGATCTCTGCAGAAGAAATACGCAAGGCTGATGCGACCAACATTCAGGATCTCCTTTCGGAAGAGCTTCCGGGATTAGAATTCACATATGCTATGAGTCAAGAAACCTCCCTAAATATGAGTGGATTCGGCGGTAAAGCCATACTTTTTTTGGTGGATGGAGAGCGGCTGGCAGGCGAAACCATGGATAATATAGACTTTAACCGGCTTAATCTTGACAATGTAGGTCAAGTAGAGGTGGTTAAGGGCGCTTCGTCAGCGCTTTACGGAGCAAATGCTGTAGGTGGAGTAGTAAATCTAATTTCACGAGACAGCAAAGAGCTCTGGCGTGTAAACCTTAATTCAAGATACAGAGCCTTAGGCAATGAATGGCGCACAGGTGCCGACCTGAATTTTCATAGGAACAAATGGATATCAAATACAAATTTCCAGTATTTAACATCCCAAACTGTTAAACTCACCGATGTATTCGACACAGAATCTAATATTCAGAACATATTCGGAGGACGGACATTTAATGTAAAAGAGCGTATCTCCTATAAGCCTTCTGACAATTTAAACTTCATTGCGCGCGGAGGGTATTTTAACAGAATCAGTACACGCATCAACTACGACGATCATTATTTAGACTATTCGGCAGGCCTGAGAGGTGTATGGAATATGAGTGCCTCACAGACTCTTGAATTATCATACAGTTACGACCAGTACGACAAACAAAGATACGTCAACAATAAGCGTACTCATGATCATGATTATAGCAACCGCCAGAATATCGTCCATGCACTTTATACACATTTTTTTGGAGATAATGCTTTCACTGCCGGAGCTGATTATATGTACGACTATCTGCTCACATATCAATTTGTGAACGGTGAGACACATTCGCAGTCTACCGTTGACGCATTTGTTCAATATGACTTTAATCCTCTTTCATGGTTTAATGTAATTGCAAGCTTACGCGAGGATTACTTTTCCGAATCAAAAAACAACTCCGTCACCGCAAGATTAGCTACTATGTTTAAATTCAAAGGTTTTTCAATTCGAGCCAATTATGCCGGAGGATTCCGCGCTCCAACTCTGAAGGAGATGTACATGAATTTCGACATGGCTGGAATACAGATGATATACGGAAATCCTGAACTGAAGCCTGAAAAAAGCCATAACTTTAACTTGGCAGTGGAATACAACGGACGTATCCGCAATAATATATTTGCCGGATCCTACAGCCTGACCACTATGGGATATTATAATTTTTACGACAGCCGCATTACAACAACCGATTTTCCTGGTAACTCCACTCAGGAAGCGGGGGCAATATATTGTAATGAAGATGGTGTGAGAGTAAGCGGTATCGACTTTTCAGCTCGTTACCGTACTCTAATGGGTATAGGCTTACTCTTTAACTACAACTATCTCCATACAAGCGGTCGGACGATAGATTCTCAGTTTTCTAATCCTCGACCTCACTCCATGACATGGAGAGTCGACTATGAAAAGAGAATTTGCAGGGACTATAAACTATATGCAGGATTGTCAGGAAGATACCTCGGCAAACCAGAATCTAATTATGAAACGGATAATGCCTACGCTGTATGGAAATTTACTCTCCAACAGGAAATATGGAGAGGCATCAACGTAAACTTCATTATTGAAAACCTTTTTAATTATCGTCCCAAGGTATATTATTGGAACTCATTGCCCACGCTTGGCCGCACATGGTCAGTGGGATTAACGTTAGACATTGACAGAATAATCAAATGAAAATGAAAGGGAAAAAACTTATTTTTACAATAGTGGCAGTTATAGTGGTAATTACGACTGCTATTGTGGTATGGCGCAACATGATGGCCTCAACCAAAATTGCTTTCGTGAACTATCAGCCCATCACACTCGGCGAAATAGGCAAGGCAAATAAAAATTCATTTATCAAGATTGAGAATCTGGATGAGGAAGATTTAAAAAAAGCTACAAAATACGATATGATCTTTGTTAACGGAATGGGACTGAGAATCACCGAAGAACAAAGAGAATTATTATCAAAAGCTGCTGAAAAAGGCGTACCAGTCATCACTACGGCAGCCACAAATCCGGAAAATCTGA
Source organism: uncultured Bacteroides sp. (assembly GCA_964546885.1). GTDB lineage: Bacteria > Bacteroidota > Bacteroidia > Bacteroidales > Muribaculaceae > CAG-873. Next base: position 27,139 of record CAZJKZ010000012.1, on the reverse strand, counting down.
TTATTTCGACGGATTCAGTAGACACTGAATTTATAAAACAATATCTGCAGGGAGGCGGCCGAGAGAATTACAAAAGCATGCTTAACTATGTACGTAAGTTTATTGACGGCAAAAAATTTTTCATTGGAGAAATTAAAGATCCCCTCGCCTCGCCTTCCGGTCTATTTTACCATCCCGACATAAAAACTCCTGACGGGGAACAGCTGTATTTTAATTCACTGTCGAGTTATAAAATATTTCTTGAGAAAAACGGCCTTAATAAAGCCGGCGCGGCTGAAATAATTCTGACCGGACAGATGGGTGTACCTGATGAACTTATCGCACAACTTGAATCCACAGGCAACATCGTATATCCCATTTCAAATATTCAGAGAGCCATCACCTCAGGAATAGCTGATAGTATTGCAGCAGACGCCATGATTAATATGGCACACGGCCGAATGGGAGATGCTGTAGTTGAGTACTTAAAAAAGAAAAATATTCCGCTATTTGCGCCTCTTAACGTCAACAGGGATTTCGACGAATGGATGGATGACAAAATGGGAATGAATGGTGGCTTTATGTCGCAAAGTATCGTCACGCCGGAAATTGACGGTGCAATCCGCCCATGGGCTCTATTTGCACAATATGAAGGGAGTGACGGTGTACCGGTAATTAAAGCTATCCCCGGTAGACTCGAGGAATTTGTTGAGACTGTAAACAACTACACTTCATTAAAGAAAAAAGACAATACCGAAAAGAAAGTAGCAATTTTCTATTTTAAAGGACCCGGACAGAACGCATTGGTTGCTGAAGGTATGGAAGTGGTTCCTTCATTATATAATCTGCTCACCAGAATGAAGGATAACGGTTATAAGATAGAAAACCTCCCCTCTTCCGTATCTGAATTTGAGAAAATACTAAATTCTAACGGTAAAGTGTTCGGTCAATATGCCGTCGGAGCAATAGATGACTTTGTAAAAAACGCAAATCCTGAACTTATAAGTGAAGACGAGTACAAAAATTGGGCAAGCCATTCGCTTGGTGAAGATATGATTGCTGAAATCGAGACTGTAGACGGGACATTCCCCGGACATGGCCTCAAGACTGATGATAATGAACTGGCTTTGGCGAGGTTACAGTTTGGAAATGTGGTCGTAATCCCTCAAACTGCCGCCGGCATCGGAGACGATGATTTCAAAATTGTGCATGGCACAGATATGGCGCCTCCACATGCCTATGTAGCCTCATATCTTTGGGCAAAAAACGGTTTCGAAGCCGATGCTCTCATTCATTTTGGAGCACACGGTTCTCTGGAGTTTACTCCCCGTAAGCAAGTCGCATTAAGCAGCCGTGACTGGTCAGATAGATTGGTAGGAACTATGCCCCATTTCTATATCTATTCTACAAGCAATGTGGGCGAAGCAATGATGGCAAAACGACGCAGCTATGCCGGTATCATCAATTATCTGACTCCCCCCTTCATGGAGAGTAATGTGCGTGGTATTTATAAGAATCTCTCTGATGCTATTATTTCATACAATCGCGAGGCCGAATCCGACAATCCTAATCAATCTCGATTGGACGATGCGTCAAAACTGGTAAAAAAATATGCGGTTGAATTAGGTATTCACCGTGAGCTCCGTCTTGACAGCGTTATGTCCACTCCTTACACGCAGGCAGAAATTGGTCGAATAGAGAATTTCGCAGAAGAACTTGCCAACGAGAAGATTTCAGGAGCATTGTATGTCATGGGCGTTCCATATAGCAACGATAAGATAGCATCCACTACCTATGCCATGACAGTTGATCCTATAGCCTATAGCCTTTATGCTCTTGACAAACAGAGAGGAAATGTCAAGGATGACTATTCTGATAAAAGGTCAGCATTTTCGAAGAAGTATCTTATACCAGCCAAAACTTTAGTGTCAAAAATGCTTTCTGACGGGAGAATGGTCACGGACACAGAAATTTGCAAAATTGCCAATATTTCAGAAGAAGAGTTGGAGCAAGCAAGGAGAATAAATGAGGATGTCAACGGATCAAAAGATTTATTTTCACGGCTGATGGTAATGGGTTCGTCGATGTCAATCTCAGCGCCTACAGCAAAACTGGCAGAACGTACAGAGCCCACCTCCAGCCACATGAAGAAAATGATGAGAGCTGCCGGTATGTCTCCGGAAAAAGCTCTTGAAATGGCAAAAAAAATGGGAGCAGACTCAGCTGCTATTGCAAAAATGGGAGCTGCTATGAAACGAAAAGACTCCAAACCTACGACTGACAATCCCACCCATCCTACTATGATGTCAGCGCCTAATCACACGAAAGAAGAAATAGAGAAGGCAAATGCCATTATGGAGATAGTACAATCAATTACAAACGTAAATACATATGCCGCAGCTTTAAAACAGAGTCCTGACAAGGAATTAGAATCTGTCATAAACGCCTTGAATGGAGGTTATATTTCTCCGACATCAGGCGGTGATCCGGTACTAAATCCCCACGTCCTACCTACCGGACGCAATATGTTTGCAGTTAACGCAGAGGAGACTCCCTCTGCTGTAGCATGGGAAAAAGGCAAGGCATTAGCTGACAACACTCTAAAAATGTACAGAGAGGCCCACGGCGATTCATTGCCCAGAAAAGTAAGCTATACCCTTTGGAGCAGTGAATTTATCGAGACGGAAGGAGCTACTATAGCACAGATCCTCTACATGCTCGGCGTAGAACCGATCCGTGATCCGTTTGGACGTGTAACTGATTTGCGACTGATCCCGTCAGAAGAACTCAATCGTCCACGTATCGATGTTGTAGTTCAGACATCGGGGCAACTACGCGACCTTGCCGCTTCAAGGCTTTTCTTAATTACTCGTGCCGTAGAAATGGCATCCCAATCGAAAGATGATAAATATCCGAATTATGTAGCTGAAGGCGTAGTAGAATCTGAAAGACATTTAGTAGATAAAGGCATATCCCCTAAAGAGGCACGCGAAATGTCAACATCAAGAGTATTCGGAGGAATAAACGGAAACTACGGCAGTGGCATCCAAGAAATGGTGGAGGCTGGCGACCAGTGGGATGACGAAAGTCAGATAGCTGAAGTTTACATTCATAATATGGGAGCATCCTACGGTTCAGAAAAAGACTGGGCAAAAATGCGAGAATATGCTTTTGAAGCGGCTCTTACACGAACTGACGTTGTGGTTCAGCCTCGACAAAGCAACACGTGGGGTGCCCTAAGCCTTGACCATGTATATGAATTTATGGGTGGCATGAATATGGCAGTTAGAAATGTCACAGGTAAAGACCCGGATGCCTATCTGGCTGACTATCGCAACCGTAACAGAGCAAAAATGCAAGAAGTGAAAGAGGCGATCGGTGTGGAAAGCAGAACTACGATACTTAATCCTACGTATATCAAAGAAAAAATGAAGGGCGGTGCGGGAGATGCATCGGGAGTTGCGGATGTCGTACGCAACACCTACGGATGGAATGTTATGAAGCCTGATGTAATTGATAACGAGTTGTGGGACGACATATATGATACCTATATTAAGGATACGAATAATCTTGGGACAAAGGATTATTTTACATCCGTGAATCCTTCAGCTTTGGAGGAAATTACGGCAGTAATGCTTGAAACAGCCCGAAAAGGAATGTGGAACGCATCTGACGAACAGATTGCAACATTGGCTCAGCTTCATACTGAAATAGTGGAGGAATATCAGCCTTCGTGCTCAGGATTTGTATGCAACAATTCAAAATTGAGAGATTTCATATCATCAAAAGTCAATGATGTTTCAGCCGCTGCTTACAATAAATCAATTAGCGAAATAAGAGCTGAAAATGTTAATGACAACGATGGAATGGTAATGCAAAAGGACGAACTTAACAGCATCAAAGAATCTAAGAACATAATAAGCGGAGGATTGGTTGCTTTAATAGTTGTAGTCTCGTTGCTCATTGTCTTTATTATTATCAAGCGTAGACGCAATATTGAGCAGTAATGGAGACAGTAATTATTCTTATGATGCTTTTGGTAAGTTTGAGTTTTATACTCAAGCTTACCTTTATGCGACCCTGGCAAATGGCTGTAGAAGCAGCCGTATTGGCATTATCTGTAATATTATCGGTAGATATAGCCGTACTACAGTCAAAGACTCAAATAACACAATGGTTACAAACACCGGATTTAATGCTGGATGTAGCAGTAATACTTACAATCGATGTAGCTCTACAGATAACATTCTGCATATTGATGGTAAATAATGGCATGAGCCTGAAAGAGAGGATCATCCGTAACATATTACTATACATACCGGGGTTATTGATTTTCCCAACACTATTCTATCTCTTGGTTTTAATGATATTCTCATTTACCGGCATCGATTTTAATACCATAGGTTATGGCTTGAGTATAGGTCTACTCATTATAGTGCCGTTACTCTCAATTGGCATTAAAGCTCTGCTGCCTGAAAGATTCAGCAGACTGGAATTAGTTTTTTTTCTAAACTGTATAATAGGGATGTTAGGAGTTGTTGCCACCGTTAACGGAAGGACTGCTACAGTGGGAATAAACGAACTGAACCTCCCTGCCCTATTCTCAATAGTAGGTATCGCAGCCTTTGGTTTTATCACCGGAATAATTCTGTATAAACATAAAATTAATAGAAAATCATGAACGTAATTTCAAACATCCTCTATTGGATTTCTACCGGATTGCTTGTACCGGTCATTGTGCTTCTTATCTATTTCTTCATCAGATCCATTATTCTCATAGGAGGATTCTACGGACAGTATATGACTGAGAAGAAGACAGCTTCATTACTCGACAACGGCATAAAAAACCTTAACCCTTCAGATATAGTAAAATTCCTTGAATCTCTACCTGAAAAAAGCGGGTCACCGATAATAATAACGCTTAAAGAGATCCTCGGCGCAAAAGATAATGATGCACGACTCAATATGCTAATCTCAGAATATGAGTTAACAGCAGATAAGAATGTGACAACATCCAAAATTCTGACTAAGATGGGACCGATACTGGGCTTGATGGGCACACTTATTCCGATGGGACCTGCTCTTGTTGGTCTTGCTACGGGAGATATAGCCTCTATGGCATATAATATGCAGGTAGCTTTTGCAACAACTGTCGTAGGATTGGTTGTCAGCGCCATTGGCTTTATCACGCAACAGACTAAAGAAAGATGGGCATCACACAACTTAATGATACTTGATTTTGTGGTTGAGTCACTAAAAGAATTAAAAAAATGAGACGCAGACGTAGTATTCTCAGAAAAGGAGAGGATTCTGACCCAATGAGCGTGGTAAGCAATCTTTTTGATGTAGCAATGGTGTTTGCCGTTGCACTTATGGTGGCTCTCGTAAGTCGATACAACATGACGGAAATGTTTTCTCAGGAAGATTTTACCATGGTAAAGAATCCGGGTAAGGATAATATGGAGATAATAACAAAAGAAGGCAACAAAATCAATAGATACACTCCTTCAGATAACCAAAACTCCTCAGGAAACAAAGGCAAGCGTGTAGGAATAGCCTATGAGCTTGAAAACGGCGACATCATCTATGTGCCTGAATGATAAAATTAGTTTCTTATGAAATGATACTTGTATTGCAATCAAGTTTCGTAAGCTCTACTTGATTGCAATATAATGGGGAGGTGCTTTCAACGGGCACCTCCCCAATACGTTTTCGATAGAGTGTAGTGTTTACTTGTTGCTGCAGCCACAACCAACTTTACTCTTTACCTCCTGCTTGAAAGCCTCAAACTGAGAAGCGAACTGAGCAAAGATAGGGTTGTCGGAGTTTTTCTTAATTACGTGATGCATGAAGCGCATCGCAAGTACGAATTCTTTAGCATGTTTGTCTTTTGCAAAGCCAAGAGCCTTTGCACGTTCTGCTCCTTCTGCGAGGTCATGATGGCCGCCAAAGTTGAAGTCGAGCACTTCAGCCATTTTACCGTCCTTAGACTCGATTACGTTTACGTAGTATGATTTCTTTTCTTTTTCCATAATTTAGTGTGTTTTTATAGTCGTTATTACTAAGTATCGTTGACGGCCATCTTACGAACTTTGTAATAATAACATTTTAGAAGCGTTTTAGGATTACTAATGAAATATAAACATTACGACAAAATCTTAAAAAGTACAACTTTCGCATGCTCAATTTAAATTAAGTTACTGATTTCTTGCTAATATAGTGACTTCTTTTACAAATTTCGTCTTTGCTTCGGTATATCCGTCTCTATTATGTTTATATTGCGGTAAAAGGCCAAGTTTTAAAGATTCGTACTCTTCTGCAACTTTAGGATGGGAGTTAAGATAATCACGGAAATAGATTTCGTCATTGTCGCCATATCGATGAACGTGGATGTGAAACACCCTTTCGGCATAGCCTGCAGGAGTATACCCTTTATTAAAGCTGATTCTATTTTCACTTACCGACATACATATATACCCTACTCCCTCAAGAACAGCTTTAATTTCTCCAAATTGAGCCTGGTTGGGTACTTCAACCAGTATATCAACTATTGGCTTAGAGTAAATATTACCAATCGCAGTACTACCAATATGATTTATTATGGGCGAGTAAGCAGATAATAGCCTCGAAATTATCTCAATTTCTTCATTTGCCCACCGTTTCCACTTTACTGAATGTGGAGCAAGCACTATGGGAAACAACTTCCATAGCTCCTGTAATGTCATATTTTCGAGACTTTTACTCATTTATATAGAAAGAAATGAGCCTTACTCACAGAAATTTTGATCCGGAGCAAGGCTCATGTTTATTAATGAAACTAAGTCATATCACTTAATCGAGCTGATGACGCGCATAGTTGTAGCCGGCTTGATGCATCAAGGCTTCATCAGCACGCATACGCTGAAGGAAATTCTGATAATCCTTCTTCTCCTGTGGTGTCCAGCCATGCTCGGCAATAGCCTGTAGGCGGGGGAGGGTAAGATACTCAAGGTCGCGACGGCGATCTACCTGCTCAGTCCAGAATGTTCCTTGTACGCCAATACAAAGCTCATTGTCCGGAGGATTAGAATTATAAGAAAGATCAAGCGAACCATCGCGTACAGCACCCACCTTGTCGATTCCCTTAAATGAGCGATTGATATAATAGCCCTTATTGTGGGGAGTATAGATGTGCTGCAGACCATTTTTCTGAGCAAGATCAGCTGCATAATCAGCAGCTACCCAGCACATGATCACAGGATTTACAGCCTTTACAAGATCCATATCTGGATCCTCATCTGTAATGAGCTCGTTCCAACCCATAAGCTTTTTACCGTGATTGGTCATGGCATAATCAGCAATCTGCTTTGTGAACCAAGACTGAAGAGCGCGGTCGCTTTTAAGTCCGAGACGCTCTTTCATAGCCTGACAAGAGTCGCTCTTTTCCCATGCGAAAGTGGGACATTCGTCACCACCGATGTGGATATATTCAGAGGGAAAATATTCAGCAAGCTGATCGATCACATCTTTAACGAACTGCATTACCGCAGGATTGGAAACATCGAGCACATCGCGCGACACGCCTCCGACATTCCAAATATTATGTGTGAAGTGAGTGGTGGGTTGTGCGGCTATCGGCTGGAAATCCTTGGGGAATCCGGCAGCCATCTTGCCTTGTGGATCGGTACTGAACTCGGGATAAGCACTGATTGCTGCCACCATATGTCCGGGAAGATCCACCTCAGGAATCACCTCGATATGACGATCACGAGCATAATTTACTATATCAATGATTTCTTCTTTAGTGTAGGCATACGGTCCATACACCTTGTCATTTCCCTCACGCCATTGACGCTGTTCGTCAAAGTCCGTGCGCAGGATATTACTGTTAGTAGCGCCCTTTTCTGTAAGTGCGGGATACTTATCAATAGGTATACGCCAGCCGTGATCATCGGTTACATGCCAATGGAAACGGTTCATCTTGTACATAGCCATTACATCGAGCATCTTTTTTACCTGATCAGCGTCGAAAAAGTGGCGGCTTACGTCAAGCATATAACCGCGATAAGGATACCGGGGCGCATCGTTGATTGCCACTACAGGGAGTGCGTACACTGTGGGGATTGCAGCTTTTACGCCTGCCATAACATTTGAGGGAAGGATCTTGCGGATAGTCTGGAATCCGTAGAACAGACCTGCGGCAGTAGAGGCCTTCAATGTAGCGCCGTCAGTTGTGACATCAAGCTTATAGCCTTCTTCAGGTATCGACTTGTCAAGCTCAACGCTGATCAGGCCTTTGCCCTTTGTAGCTTTAGCATCAAGATCGGTGGCTTTATTGAGCGCCTCCACAAATCGGGTTACTTCTGTCACCATATCCTTAGGAAGATTGGACGCATATCCCACCTTCATTCCGGACGTTAGAGTCAACTCTCCTGTTCCTACCGTCATTTCGGCGGGAGCCGGGGTAAGATTGACAAATCCCGTAGCGTTCACTGTCGTGAATCCCAGTACGAGAAGCATCAGAAACAATGTAAGTTTGTTCTTCATGATCATTTTAAGTTGTAATGATGAATATTTTTTGCAAATGTACATAAAAAAGTCGAAATCTGCACCACAATGCTAAATATATTTAGGGAATTTAGCGCAATTCAAAATATTACATAACTTTGGAGATAATATAAAAATGCTGATAAATAACATTTTAATCCTCAATCTGAGCCTAACCGTTATTGACCTTTTTGTGTTCAACCACTTCCTCTATAAATGTCTGAATTTTATGACGCCATGTCGGTTTAAGCCCAAAACGTTTGTGCATAAGGCGTGTGCAAGCGTAGGATATGAACGTGCATATGGTGAGAGGGAAGAACATCGCAAAGTCGCCCACCATCTCGAGAGTGATGAACATAGCCATGAGCGGAGCCTGCACAGCACCGGCCATTACTCCAGCCATACCGAACAGCACGAAGTTCACCTCCTCAAAGTGGGTGCCTAAAAACAGATTTGAGAAATGGGCAAATATTAGGCCGATAAGACTTCCTGCAAAAAGCGTGGGCGTAAAATCGCCCCCCACTCCACCACCTGAATTGGTAGCTGCCACAGCTATGGATTTCACAAGCAATGTACCCACAACAAACACAAAGAGCATCCAATTGTCCTTCACATTGAAAAAGAGAGTATCTCTCATCACATCCGTGTTGTTGCCGTTAATCACATGGTCGATTACGCCATAACCCTCGCCATAAAGCACAGGGAAAATGAATATCAATGCGCCAACCATAGCTCCGGATATCAGATTCTTGATCCAAGGATTGTTGAAGCGAGCCATAAGTTTCTCTGTCTTCGACATCGAGTAGGCATAATAAGTGGAATAGATAGCGCAAATCACACCAAGGACCACAACCCCCAATGTCATGCGAGGATCATAAAATCCTTTGGTCACCTGGGTCACATCGATTGTAAATCCTGAAAAGGCATAAGCCACACAGCTCGCCGACACGCACGCAAACATCAATGCCACGACATAAGCCGTGGTGAGAGGCATTGCCAACACCTCGAGAGCAAACATAGCACCGCCCACTGGGGCCTTGAATATGCCGGCGATACCGGCAGCAGCTCCTATTATCACACATACTCTGATTGTCTCATCATCGAGCCTGAAAAACTTAGCAATATTGCTGCCTATACCCGCGCCCGCATACGCTATCGGACCCTCAGAGCCGGCCGAACCGCCAAAACCAATGGTGAGCGAACACGCTATGATGGGCGCATAAGATAATCGTCGACTCAGACGGTACTTACCTGCCTTCAAAGCGCGAACTATACGCTCGCAGCCGAACTCCATATCCTGTTTGGCTATATACCTACAATAAATACCGCAAAGCACGATACCTATCAAAGGTACTATTAGAAACAACCAGTTGAATTCGTCGGCCGGAAAGATGCCCTTTACCACTTTCGACAAATAGTTGATTAAATCTTTCAGCATTGCAGCGGCAAATCCCGCCACGACACCTACTATAATAGCCAGCAGTGCTAAGAATTTGGATTGTGACATTCCTCCTTGAAGTTTTGCCACAACGCTCGCCAAGCCTGTGCGAATTGAATCCATCTTATATATTTATGTATTTTTACTTATATATTTATTAATGTATATTATATCCGGGCCAAATGGGTTTGGGGCAAAATTAGTAAAAAAGATGCAAGCAGACAAATAATTGATGATAAGAAATTGCCGGTTTAACTGAATTTTCACCAAATAATTGCTGATTTCCGGGAAAAAAGTACTAATTTTGCGTAGTTTAATATGGAAAAGGATAAAAATTTGACCTAACTTAACTGAAATTTGAATAAATAATGAGATTAGTCATACAAAGAGTGACGGAAGCAGCGGTGACGATTGGCGGAGAATTGCACAGCAGCATAGGCCGCGGTCTTTTGGTGCTGGTCGGTGTGGAGCATGGCGATACCGAGGACGATGCCAAATGGCTTGCCGCAAAGACAGCCGCCATGAGAATATTCCCTGACGAAAATGGCGTAATGAACCGATCAGTACTTGATATATCGGGTGAAGTGTTGGCAGTGAGCCAGTTCACACTCACAGCATCCACCAAAAAAGGTAATCGACCATCATATATACGTGCTGCCGGACATGAATTAGCCGTACCACTTTACGAGCTCTATTGTAAAAATCTCGAGACTCTCCTTTCCAAGCCGACCCGAATGGGCATCTTCGGAGCAGATATGCAGGTGGCACTTGTCAATGACGGGCCTGTCACCATCATAATCGACTCTCGGCTAAAAGAATAATAGTAACAAATAAAACGGCTGTAAAGCCGCATTATCAATACAAATATAATGATTTTCTATAAATATCAAGGAGCCGGCAACGATTTCCTCATTGCCGACAACCGTGAAAAATCAATCCACTTATCCACGAAAGATATCGAACTCCTATGCCACCGCCGCTACGGCATCGGCGCCGACGGCCTTATGCTGCTCGAGAACGCACCCGGCTATGATTTCCGCATGGTCTACTACAACAGCGACGGCAGCGGAGGCATGATGTGCGGCAACGGGGGCAGATGCATCGTGGCATTTGCCGATTTCTGCGGTATAAAGTCATACAGATTCATTGCTGCCGACGGCGAACACGAGGCAGAAATACTGGCCAAGGATGGCCCTAATCTCACTGTAAAGCTCCGCATGGCCGACGTTTCAGAATTAGTGACGCATCCCGATCTGAACTGTACATTTCTTGACACCGGCACACGCCACGCTGTGGTTCATGTCAGCGGTATTGACAAATATCCAGTGGTAGACAACGGTCGAGCTTTGCGCTACAATCCTCGCTTTGCGCCAATAGGAGTAAACGTCAACTTTATCGAGGAAGAAGGCGACACACTGAGAGTGCGCACTTACGAGAAAGGCGTGGAAGACGAGACTTATGCTTGCGGCACCGGAATCACCGCGTCCGCAATAGCGCATTGGCATGCCATGCACCCTGATTTCAGCAGTGAGGCATCACAAGTGAAACAGCCAATCCACGCCCTCCGCGATAATCTCGAGGTAGATTTTGTGCCCACGCCAACGGGCGCAAAAGACGTGTATCTTATAGGCCCGGCCACCTATGTGGCAAAAATCGAAACTTTGGATTTATAGCATAATGAATTTATAAAGATTTTTCTTTGTATAATGTCAATTAATGCCTAACTTTGCCAAGTTTTTTCCAAACATATCATATAAATGTCAACAAATACAGTAGATAACACGCGTAAAGTGACTACTATACGCTTGTCGGAGATGAAGCAACGCGGCGAAAAAATCGCCATGCTCACAGCTTACGATTACTCAATGGCCAAACTCATAGACGAGGCCGGCATGGACGTGATTCTTGTAGGTGACTCAGCCTCTAATGTGATGGCTGGAAATATGACTACCCTTCCTATCACACTTGACCAGATGATTTATCATGCCAAAAGCGTGATAAAGGGTGTACAACGCGCTCTCGTGGTGTGCGATTTGCCTTTTGGCTCATATCAGGGCAATCCAATGGAGGCCCTTGCATCGGCGATACGCATTATGAAGGAGAGCCATGCAGAAGCAGTGAAAATCGAAGGCGGATCAGAGATTCGCGAATCCATAGAGCGAATAATTTCAGCCGGCATCCCTGTGATGGGACACCTTGGTCTCACCCCACAATCAATAAATAAATTCGGCACCTATGCAGTGCGCGCCAAGGACGAGGCGGAAGCCGAAAAACTTCTTGCCGACGCCAAGATGCTCCAGGAAATAGGCTGCTTCGCCGTAGTGCTTGAGAAAATACCAGCGAAGCTTGCGAAACGCGTTGCTGAGTCGCTTGATATTCCGGTTATAGGCATTGGAGCCGGAGGCGGTGTTGACGGTCAAGTGTTGGTGATGCATGACATGCTCGGCATCAACAAAGGTTTCTCGCCAAAATTCCTTCGCCGCTACGCCAATCTGTCATCAGTCATCAATGACGCAGTGTCCTGCTACATAGAAGATGTTAAAACATCCGATTTTCCTAACGAAAATGAGCAATATTGAAATATTTATTTTGAGAATTGCACATTTTGTCCTAAATTTGCAGCTAAATAAACATATTCTGACAGATAGACAATAAATTCTAAAACAACATCTCTCGATAATGCGAGTAAAGATACACCATGAAGGTACTGAAATTCTAATCACAGTATTTGTGATTTTCGCAATATTACTGCTACCGCTGTGGATTTGGATATCGTCCAAAGTCATAGCGATAGTGGCTACTGTAGTATTAGTGTTCGTCTACCTTTTGCTGGTGAATTTCTTCCGATCTCCGCGCCGAAAATTCACCGGAAATCCGAAAAATGCCGTGGTCTCAAGCGCAGACGGTAAGGTGGTGGCATGCGAAGAGGTGTTTGAGGACGAGTACCTCCATTGCCGCTGCATACAGCTGTCCGTGTTCATGAGCATTTTCAACGTACACGCCAATTGGTTTCCTGTTGACGGCGAAGTGATATACACCAAGCATCACAGCGGCAGATTTATGGCTGCTTACCTCCCAAAATCAAGCACTGAGAACGAGCGGTCCACCGTGGTGATTCGCACACCCGAAGATCAGCTTGTGCTTATGCGCCAGATAGCGGGGGCAATGGCTCGTCGCATAGTGACCTACGCGCAGCCCGGCGTAGAAGCCTCGATCGAAGACCATATGGGATTCATCAAATTCGGCTCGCGCGTGGATCTTTATCTGCCTCTTAGCACAGAAATTCTCGTGAAAATAGGCGATATTGTGACAGGCGGAGTCACCGAAGTGGCGCGTCTCCACCCTGAGCGGTAATAGAAATTCTCCTCCTCCTTCCAATTTGGCGTATGCCGAAATTACACCTTACTTATGGCAAAAATCACTTCATATATACCCAACACCATCACGAGCCTTAACCTGCTGTCAGGATGCTTGGCAGTGGTAGTGGCTTTCAATCTTGACATTTCATACGGGCCGCTTACTGGACTCCAACTATTTTATATACTTATTGGCGCAGCCGCAGTGTTTGATTTCTGCGACGGTCTGTCAGCACGCCTGCTTAAAGCCTATTCAGATATAGGCAAGCAACTCGACTCGCTCAGCGACCTGGTGAGTTTTGGCGTGGCACCCGGCATGCTGATGCTTAATATCATTAAGGCGAATGCCGAACTGCCCACTCTTGCTGTTTTTGCTCTCCTGATACCCATACTTGGCGCATTGCGACTTGCCATCTTCAACGTAGATGACACGCAGGCCACAGTGTTTAAAGGGCTACCTATACCGGCCAATGCCATATTCTGGGTCGGCACCTCCGCATGGATAAGCGAACACGGCTATCCAGGCACGGCTATTGTGCTCGTGCTTGTGGCATTGATATCGCTTGCTATGGTGTCGAGCATACGAATGTTCTCCTTAAAGTTCAAAAATCTGTCGTTTTATGACAATGTCAAGCGTTATGGCATAATCTTTGCAGCTATTGTATTTGTTATATTTTATGGAGTAAGCGGCTTTGCATGGACTATACTCATGTATATCCTCATTTCCGTGTTTATGCAAAAGCACATAGATTAACCCCCCATACGTCATACATTTATAAAATTTACAGATGAGCTTATTTTTTCTAATATTTATCATATTTATCGGATGGATCCTGCTGCGTCCTGTAATCAGGGTATGGTCCACTGTGCACAAGGCTCAGAAGCAGGCAAACGATTTTTTCCGTGCCGCTTCCGGATACACCGACCAGTCAGGGCAACAGCGCAGGGAATCCCGGACCCAGCAACGCCGCCGTCAGCACAAGAAAATAGACCCGAATGTCGGCGAATATGTAGAGTTTGAAGAAATATCCGTATACAGCGATTCGTTCACACATCAGAATCAAGAAGTGAAATTTAAGCCTGAACAGCAGATTGAAGATGCCGAATGGGAAGATATAAAATAAGACGGTGGCCTTCTACGGCTCCCGTCTTTTCTTTTTGTCAATTTATTTTGCCATTTGTGAATTATTTATTAACTTTGGCGGTATGATTCATATTGTGACTGACAATACAAAACACCGTCTGCCATTCTATCTCGCATTGGAAGAATGGGTGGCTCGACGTATGCTCGCAGCCGATTATCTTTTTGCCTGGAGAGTGGAGCCGACAGTGATTTTCGGACGAAATCAGAATGTGGAGGTCGAGGTGGATCTTGAATACTGCCGCGATCATCATATCCAGGTGTATCGCCGTCGCAGCGGAGGGGGATGCGTTTACGCCGACATGGACAATCTTATGATTAGTTACATCACGCCCTCCACTGACGTAACCACCACCTTTGCCGACTATACCGCAAAAATTGCTGAGGTACTACGCAGCCTCGGTGTGCCGGCTGAAGCCACCGGGCGCAACGATATAGAGATTAATGGCCGCAAGGTGTCAGGCAACGCATTCTATCATCTGCCGGGGCGGTCCATTGTACACGGCACAATGCTATTCTCCACAAATATGGCCAATATGATTAACGCCATAACGCCCTCCAGATCCAAGCTCGAATCAAAGCAAGTGGCATCGGTGCAAAGCAGAATCACCACCCTATCGGAATATCTCAAAGGCATGACGATTGAGGATTTTGAGAAATACCTCTATTCACACCTCACCACATCAGAATATATACTTACACCAGAAGCAATAGCAGAAGTGGAGGCTATCGAACAACGCTACTACGAGCTATCGTGGATATTCGGAAGACGAGGACTTTTGTCATCGCACAAAAACCGTAAACGTATAATACGCCGAATGCCCGGAGTAGGAGACATTGACATCATTATCCACACCGACAGCGGCAAAATTGCGGATATGGATATTTACGGGGATTTCTTTCTCATTTCTGACCTCGACTCATCGGTAATCGAAAAAGTCAAAGGCTGCCAACTTACTGAAAAGGCACTGTTAGAAGCACTTGCCGACACAGATGTAAGCGCCGTAATCTCCGGACTCTCCACTGCTGATTTCGTCAATCTCCTAATTTCCGCAAAATAAATTTTAATGCCAATCAATAAAGTTAACTCTAAATACTATAAAACATGAAAGAAACCTGTCTGCATGATCGGCATGTGGCGCTCGGAGCGCTTATGAGTCCCTTCGGTGGATTCGATATGCCCATACAGTACAAAGGCATTGTGGAAGAGCACAATGCAGTGCGTCAGAATGTGGGCGTATTCGATGTTTCCCATATGGGCGAAGCCATCGTAAAAGGCAATGAAGCCGAAAAATTTGTGAACCACATATTCTCAAACGATGTGACCGGCGCTCCCGACGGTAAAATCTTCTACGGCATGATGCTTAACAACCACGGCGGCGTGGTTGACGATGTGCTGGTATACAAGCGCAATGTCAACGAATTTTTCATTGTGTACAACGCATCAAATATTGACAAGGACATTGCTTGGATTATTGAAAATGCCAAGAATTACGATGTCACTGTAGAACATCTTAGCGACCATTATAGCGAACTCGCTATACAGGGACCTAATTCGGAAAAAACACTCTTAAACGTTCTCGGCATTGATGCTTCCGACCTCACTTTCTACACTTTCAAGGATATAGAGTACGACGGAGAGCAGATAGTGGTAAGTCGCACCGGATACACCGGCGAAGACGGATTTGAGGTGTATGCCACCAGCGGCCTGATTCTCAAACTTTGGGATAAACTGATGGAAGCCAATGTACAGCCTTGCGGATTGGGATGCCGCGACACACTGCGTTTTGAAGCAGGACTGCCACTATATGGAGATGAACTCGATGAGGATATTACACCCGTAGAAGCCGGACTAAGCATGTTTGTGCGCTTCGAGAAACCTGAATTTAACGGCCGCGAAGAGAATCTCAAGCAGAAGACGGAAGGCCCGACACGCAAAATTGTAGGTTTAGAGGTGCTGGGGCAGGCAATACCTCGCCATGGCTACGAAGTGCTCAACTCCGCCGATGAAGTAGTGGGCGAAATCACTACGGGCTACCACTCTATCACGCTCGACAAGAATATTGCCTTTGCCATGGTGAAAGCCGAATACTCCAAGCTCGGCACCGAGCTGAAAGTGAAGGTACGCCGCAAGGTGTTTCCTGCGGTCGTTGTGAAAAAACGCTTCTACACCCCCAATTACAAAAAATAATAAATCACTAATTACAATCAACTATAATATCTAAGAAAATATGATCAAGTATCTTCCTTCTCACGAATACGTAAAAGTTGAGGGCAATATTGCCTATGTCGGTGTTTCTCCCTTCGCAGCTGCCCAGCTCGGCGATGTAGTGTATGTGGATATGCCCGAACAGGGCGACGATGTAGTAGCCGGCGAAGATTTCGGCGCTATCGAATCAGTAAAGGCTGCTTCCGACCTCTATGCTCCCGTGTCAGGCGCAGTGATCGAATCAAACGAGCACCTCATCGATAATCCGCGCCTCATCAATGAAGACCCTATGGCAAACTGGATCATAAAAGTGGAGATGACCAATCCGGCCGAACTTGACTCACTCCTCGACCAAGAAGCTTACGATAAACTCTGCGAAAGCGAAAAACATTGAATAGACTCATTAGAATTCTCTGATTTTATGTCAATTCACAGATATCTTCCGCATACACCTGAAGATATATCAGCCATGCTGCAGGCATGCCATGCCAAAGCTCTTGATGACCTCTACAGCGATGTGCCCGAGCAGCTGAGATTGAAGACGGACTATGACCTGCCCGCTGAAATGAGCGAGAAAGAGGTGCGCGACTTCTTCGCATCGATGAGCGCCAAATGCACCCCGCTCGTATGCTTCGGAGGCGCAGGCTACTACGACCACTACGCTCCGGCTGTTATATCCAACATATTAAGCCGCAGTGAGTATCTCACTGCATACACACCCTATCAGCCTGAAATCTCGCAGGGCACTCTTCAGTATATATTCGAGTACCAGTCGATGATGACAGCTCTCACGGGTATGGATGTGTCAAACGCTTCAATGTACGACGGAGCCACTGCCACTGCCGAAGCCATGATGATGTGCGTGGCCGCTGCCCGCAAGAAAAACCGCGTACTGATATCACGCACTGTTAATCCTGCTGTTGCTGATGTCGTGCGTACTTATGCCCGTTACCATAAAATTGCTCTTGAAGAGATTCCTGAAAAGGACGGTGTGACCGACAAAGCCGAATTCGAGTTAATGATGGGTGCTGGCGACGTTGCCGGAGTCATCGTGGCCGCACCTAACTTCTATGGTATCGTAGAGGACTATACCGGCTGGGCAGATATATGCCACAAACACAAGGCTCTCCTTGTAATGAACTGCCAGGCATCGGCACTCGCCGCAATTCGCACTCCCGGCGAATGGGGCGCGGATATAGCCGTAGGCGACGCACAGTCGCTGGGTATGCCTCTCAATTACGGCGGTCCGTACCTCGGATATATGTGCACGACCAAAGCTCTTATACGCAAGATGCCCGGACGCATAGTCGGTGCCACAAAAGATGCCGACGGACGCCGCGTGTTCGTACTCACACTTCAAGCCCGCGAACAGCATATACGCCGTGAGAAAGCCACCTCTAACATCTGCTCCAATCAGGGATTGATGGCTTTGTATGCAACAGTGTACATGTCGCTTATGGGAGCTGAAGGCCTTAAAGAGGTGAACCAGTTGAGCTGCGGCGCAGCCCACTATCTGGCTCAGGGCCTCGAGTCGACGGGCAAAATGCATCTGCTGCATCCCGACAAACCGTACCTTAACGAATTCCTTATGAAGGTACCCGCCGGAAATGTCGACCAAATAGTGGACAAGGCTCTTAAAGAAGGAATCTTCGCCGGTGTCAAGCTCGCCGACGACCTCCTGCTAATCGCCGCCACCGAGATGCAGACGCGCGAAGATATCGACCGCTATATTTCACTCGTTAACACCCTTTGATGCCATATGAACAGAGAATATTACGGCAAGCTCGTTTTTGAGCTTTCTCACCCCGGGCGCAAAGGATATAGCCTGCCCCGAAACACTTACGGCGACGCGCTCCAAGAGTCAATACCCGCTAATCTGGCGAGACAAAGCGCACTTGACCTTCCTCAAGTGGATGAACCCACAGTGGTGCGCCACTACACGAATATGAGCAACAACAATTTCGGAGTTGACACGGGATTTTACCCCTTAGGCTCTTGCACAATGAAGTACAATCCTAAAATCAATGAAGAAATTGCCGTCAACCCAGTTATAGCCCGTCTGCATCCTCTCCAACCCGTGTCTACCACACAAGGCGCACTTGAAATATACTACCGCTTGCAGAAATCACTGTCTGAAATCGGCGGTATGGCTGAATTTACGCTAAATCCGTTTGCAGGAGCCCACGGTGAGCTTACAGGATTAATGGTAATACACGCATATCATGACAGCCGTGCCGACTGGGCGCGCACAAAGGTGATAGTACCAGACTCTGCTCACGGAACAAATCCAGCTTCGGCTGCCGTATGCGGATATAATATTGTGGAGGTAAAGAGTTTGCCTGACGGCACTATTGATGTTGACGACCTGAAGTCAAAACTCGACTCATCGGTTGCAGCCGTGATGATGACCAACCCCAATACTGTGGGTATGTTTGAGAAAAATATCCCCGAAATTGCGGAAGCAGTTCACAAATGCGGTGCTCTATTATATTACGACGGTGCCAATCTCAATCCGATGCTTGGCATAGCCAGTCCCGGCGGTATGGGCTTTGACGTAATGCACATCAATCTGCACAAGACATTCTCCACACCCCACGGCGGAGGCGGACCGGGAGCCGGTCCTATAGGCGTGCGCGCCGGTCTGGAGCAATTTCTTCCTAATCCACGAGTTGTGAAAAAAGATGACGGCACCTACGATGTTGTATTTAGCGATACGGCCTTGGGACGCGTGTCAATGTGGCTCGGAAACTTCACAGTGGAAATGCGTGCTTTAGCCTATATAATGAGCCTTGGTGCTGAAGGTCTTAAGATGGTAGGACCGCTATCAACTCTTAATGCTAACTATGTGATGCATCGTCTGCGCGACCTTTACCTTCTTCCTATCGAGGGGCCGTGCAAGCACGAATTTGTATTCGACGGCTTAGCAGACAAGAGCACGGGAGTCACCACTCTCAATGTAGCCAAACGCCTACTCGACTTCGGATTTCACGCTCCCACGATATATTTCCCGCTTCTATTCCATGAGTCACTGATGATCGAGCCTACTGAAACAGAGTCGCTCGAAACTCTTGACAGCTTTATTGACGTGATGCGCCACATCGCCAAAGAAGCTAAAGAAAATCCGGAGTTGGTGAAATCTGCTCCGCATAACACTCCGATTTCTCATCCCGACGATACGGAGGCTGCCCTGCATCCCGTCGTAACCTGGAAAGAAATGCAATGAAACACGTAGATTTGCTAATTATAGGCGGTGGTCCCGGCGGCTATGAGATAGCCGCCGAGGCTGCTCGTTCCGGCAGACAGGTAACACTAATAGAGCGCGACCGTCTGGGGGGCACATGCCTCAATCGCGGATGTATACCCACAAAATGCCTGTGCGCTTCAGCCTCGACTATACTCACCGTAAAAGGAGCGGCCGAATTTGGCGTGGAAGTGTCGGGGTTCACTCCTGACTATACCGTTGCCACAACCAGAATGGAGAAGGTGGTGGAGCAACTGCGCAGAGGCATCGACACATTGCTTAAAGATGTTGAGGTAGTGCACGGCGAAGCACGCCTTGACACCGGCGGCAAAGTGATCGTTGGCGACGAGGAGTATACAGCCAATCAAATCCTGATAGCCACAGGGTCGAAGCCTGCATCTCTGAATATTGAGGGTGCTGAACTGGCTATTACCAGTGATGAATTTCTGAAACTCACATCTCTGCCAGCAAGAATTTGTATCATCGGAGGCGGCGTGATAGGTATGGAATTTGCCTCAATTCTTGCTGCTTTCGGTGTTGAAGTCACAGTGATTGAATTCTGCAAAGAGATTCTTCCTCCTTTTGACAAAGAGGTGGCAAAACGTCTGCGCACTACTCTGTCGCGCCGTGGAGTCAAAACTATTGTTGGTGCAGCTGTGACTGCTATACGTAAATCTGAAGACTCAACACTTCACGTAGTATATACCGGCAAAAAGGGAGAAGAAAGCATTGTATGCGACTCGGTAATCATGGCTGTAGGCCGTCGTCCTGTGCTACCGGACGGAATAGAAAAAGCCGGCATAACCCTCACATCGCGCGGATTTATTGACACTGACGATGATATGGCTACCTCTGTTGAAGGCATTTTTGCAGTAGGTGATGTCAACGGCAGATGTATGCTTGCTCATGCGGCTGCCGCCCAGGCTCGTGTGGCATTAGGCGAAGATGTGGATCTTGAGTTTATCCCGTCGGCTGTATTTACGATTCCTGAATGTGCGATGTGCGGCCTCACTGAGGAGCAGTGCGAAGCAGAAGGCATAGAGTACGCTACCGCTAAATCAATGTTTGCCGCTAATGGTAAAGCATTGGCGATGGGTGAAGGTGAAGGATTTGTAAAAATCATATATAGTCCGACCACCCGACTAATGCTTGGATGCCATATAATTGGTCCGCATGCTGCAGATTTAGTAGCAGAGGCCACAGCTTTCATGGTAAATGGCACAAATATTGATGAAATAGCCACAGCTGTCGTTCATGGCCACCCTACCCTCTCTGAAGCCCTTGCCGCCGCATGCGCAGCTGCCAAATAATCATCATTGCACCGTATTTTTTCTACCCGCCTCTTATGGGCGGGTATATTTTATTTAAGTATTATAGACTATATTATTCCAACCTGTTTAGCTCTTCTGCAGGCTTCGGTAGAATTATTCGCCTGCAATTTTGACAAAATCACCTGTCGATGCCTACTCACTGTGTTTTTGCTGATATACAACTGATCCGCAATTGCTTGACTTGTAAACCCTTTTTCTATCAGGGTCAATACCTGCTTTTCGCGTGCAGACAAAATAGTAGCGTCCGATTTAGCAGACAGCTCCACCCATTTCCCGGTCAAAGAATCTATGGCTACACTCTTTGAAGGAAGAGTGAAAATAAGAGGACTATATATACAAACTCCGTAACGTATTACATCGGTATCTTTCTCATACCAATAATACATGCGGTGCAATACATCTACACTACTGCCTGACTTACTCTGCATACGCAAACATGTGGCAAGGTAATAGTTTTCACGATTCTTTCTTCTTGGTATGTGACGGATATAATTATAAAACCGTAATTCTGCCAGATATTTTTCGTTCAATTCTTCAGACGACATCAGACTCAGGATCTCCTTTTCCCAAATCGAATTCTCCGTCTGATGGCCCTTTAACCCAAGTATATCTGAAAATCGCCCATGAAAGATTTCACTTGTTCCCTTCAATAAATCGCTAACCACCACAATTGATTTTTCTATCATAGCAATACTTTCGGCATAACGATACACCAATTCAGAATTGTTGTCATTCTCCGAAAAAGTTTGCATTCGCAACAAATCATCTATTTCCTTGTATGAATTTTCCATATAACTACTGCAAATGGTTATTTATAATTATTGCCTATTTTCTGACAACTTGCTAACTTTGCAAAGTTAATAAATAAAACCCATTTATCTCATAGATATGAATAAAATGATTGTCACAATGCTGCTTTCAGTAGCAGCATGCTTCAGTTCCGGAGCACAGACCCTGGAGAAAATGAACTGGTTTAACGAACCTGCCAACTGGTCTATAGCAGATGGTAAACTCACAATGTCAGTGACTCCGAAAAGCGACTATTGGCGTATTTCGCATTACGGATTCACTGTTGACGACGCACCTTTTTATTATGCGGAATACGGAGGTGAATTCGAGGCAAAAGTTAAGGTATCGGGTGATTACAAGGTGCGCTTTGATCAAGCCGGCATGATGATACGTATCGACCATGAAAATTATATCAAGACCGGTATAGAATTTGTTGACGGAAAATATAATCTTAGTACCGTAGTGACTCACCACACATCTGACTGGAGCGTAATTGCCCTTGACAAACCTGTAAAAGAATTGTGGATAAAGGCAGTACGTCGACTTGATGCCATTGAAATTTTCTATTCTTTCGATGACAAAGAGTACACCCTAATGCGCAATGCATGGATGGAGGCCAATCATCCGGTAAAAATTGGCATGATGGCAGCGTGTCCTGACGGCGACGGTTTTTCAGTCACATTCTCAGATTTCAGCGTCAAACATCTACCTGACAAAGTTCGCACTGATTGGCTTAAGAATAATCAAGAATAAATGATTCCAACCACAGCTTAACCCATAATTCATGGATAGAATTATGGGTTAAGTTTTTTTTAACAGATATTTCTCAGAAATCCTCATAACTTCCAGGGATTACCTCACAAATCACAATACATAGTGATTTTAATATAATTTTGATTATAAATCACAGAAAAACACATCAAAATCACAGTATATTGTGATTTTGTATTGAGTTTCGGGAATTTTTTATTATCTTTGTACCCAAATCACACTATATTGTGATTTTTTATATTATGGAATATCGACAAATCGGCGAAAAGATAAAGGAAAGAAGAAAGTCATTGAATATTACTCAACCCATATTGGCTGCTTTGGCGGGTGTGGGATTAAATACGTTGGTAGCGATTGAGAGAGGTAATGGAAATGCAAAAATTCAGACTATTTTGTCAATACTTGATACCCTTGGATTGAAAATAGACATAACGCTTAAAGATTAAAAATATGCGAAAATGTAAGGTTTATGTAAATGGTATAGAAGCAGGCATTTTGACTGAAAATGATAATCCACCGGAATATATTTTTCAATATGAAGAGAATTACATTGCAAATGCCATGCCACCTGTAAGTCTTTTGATGCCAGTTCGGAGTGAAGAGTATCGATCGCAAACATTATTTCCGTATTTTTTCAATCTTCTTTCCGAGGGTGAGAATAGAGCAATACAATCGTCAATACTCCACATTGACAAGAACGATGACTTCGGCATTCTTTTAGCGACCGCACAATACGATACCGCGGGCGCTGTTACGGTTAAACCAATTAATGAGTAAGATATGGACCCTTATAATTTACAAGTCTGTCCGTCACTTCTCATTGAAGGTGAGTCAACTTACTCTTCAGCTGCGTTGAAAAAATTATTTGATGGCAAATCGGTAAGCCACATACTGGATTTCGATTCCCCCGCATTACCAGATACAGACAGACGGCAAGCAGTAAAAAATATCGGTCGCTTATCACTATCCGGTGCACAACCAAAATTTGGTCTTGTACTTGGAGTTGACGGTAAATTACGCTATTCCGAGAAGGGTGAACAAAGCACATATATTCTAAAACCGCGTCCAATGGGGTATCAGATAATCAATCATGATTACTGTGTTGCAAATGAAAATCTAACGATGCAGATGGCTTCGCAAATCTATGGGATAGAAACCGCACCCAACGGAATATGTTTTTTCCGTGATGGATCTATGGCATATATTACTCGCAGATTTGATGTACATCCGGGAGGAAAATTTGCACAAGAGGATTTTGCATCCTTGATGGGACTGACAAAAGCCAATGGAGGTTCTGATTTCAAATATAATAACGGTAGTTATGAGGAATGTGCCGATATCATCCGTAAATATGTGAAGACAGCGTCTATTGATATTCTACGTTTTTACAGAATTATACTTTATAACTTCATAACACTTAATGATGATGCACATCTTAAAAATTTCAGTCTTGTAAGCGATGGTAAAGAGTATCATCTATCTCCGGCATATGACCTCATAAATACTTCGCTCCAGATATATGAACCCGGAATATTTGCTCTTGATAAAGGTTTATTCAAAGAGGGAATGGCTCTATCTGATACACGACAAGTGACAGCAGACGATTTTATCGAACTTGGACGAAGAATCAAGTTGCCTGAAAAACTTGTATTACAGGAGATAAATAAATTTACAAAGCCTAATAGTAAAGCCGATGCTATGATTGAGCGATCATTTATATCTGACGAAATGAAGCGATTATATCGATTAAGCTATCATTACCGTCAGTCAATGATTCGTATTAAATGAAAAATGATTCCAACCACAGTTTAACCCATAATTCATGGATAGAATTATGGGTTAAACTTTTTTAACAGATAATTTTGCATATACCGCCCTGTTTTTTATAATTTTGCATTTACATATCGCTCGCAGAGGCTCTATAAGGGTCATTGGGTGGGATATGTAGCCAGGCAGGTCTTCCGGCTTGCCAATACATAAATAAGAAGCGTTACTTAGCGCTCTTTCTTGACTCGTTGAAACTTCGCAACTTTCGGGATTCGTCAGGAATGTGGCAGCGATGGACGGCTTTGTGGATATGTTATATCCGGACGGGAGATGATGTGCGAGCATCGTCATTCTGTCCATATACATATTTGCGTGAGGCCTCTGCAGCTGCCCGTTCGACGAATCCGGGCATTGCGAAGGCCTCAACGAGTGGAACGGGCAGCACGGTACGGACCTTACGCTTTTTTGTTTCCACTTATATGACCGACGAGGGGGTTCCGGCGGCCGCAAACCAAACCAATCAAAGCAATGAAAAAAATCTTACTTATGCTTTTGGGATTGCTTATGTCTTTCCCAATGTTACCACAGGAAGTCAATTATCCTACTGACATCAGTTATACTTACATGGGGCAAACACTAACCTACACCTTACTTAATGAAAAGTATTGTATAACTAAACCTGGTAAATATTATTCCTCCGACAATATTATTCCAGGTAATAATGTGTCAGGAAATCTTATAATTCCTTCAGAAGTAGTTGATGGAAATAAAATATATAAAGTATCTGCCATCGGAGAGTGTTCTTTCTCCGGTTGTAACAATCTTACATCTGTCGTTATTGATGATGCTGTTACCACTATTGGAGCATACGCTTTCCAAGGATGCACGGAGATGACATCGCTCACAATCAGTGAATCTGTTACCACAATCGGAGCATACTCATTTCAATATTGTAGTAGTCTTTCATCTGTAACTATTCCCAATTCCGTTATCAAAATATTAGATTTCGCTTTCAATGGATGCAATAAGATGACGTCGCTCACAATCGGTGAATCTGTTACTGAAATTGGAATGTACGCTTTCGGAGGATGTAGAAGCCTAACCTCAGTAAATATTCCAAATTCAGTTATCTATTTAAGATATGGAGCATTTTTAGGGTGTTTGTATCTTGAAACTGTAACAATTGGTAAATCAGTAAAAATAATAGGAAATAGAGCTTTCGAAAATTGCCAGTCGTTAAAAACTATATATCTACCTAACTCAGTTGAAGAAATTGGAGGTGAAGCATTTTACGAGTGTTTTGCGCTTAACTCAATTACAATTCCGGAATCTGTCACTTTCATTGGAGAGTTAGCCTTTGCCTTCTGCCAAAAACTTAAGGAAATAATTGTAGATGAGAATAATCCTAATTATAGCTCTATTGACGGTGTCTTATTCAATAAAGATCAAACTACATTAATTCAATATCCAATTGGTAAAGGAGGAGAGTATGATATACCCGATTCAGTGACAAAAATTGAGAGCTGTGCATTTGCAAGTAGCTGGCAGTATAATTTCAAAAATGACTTAACATCTGTTACTATACCAAGTTCAGTTACTCATTTTGGTGTTAATGTATTTTTAGGATGTTTACTAACCTCAGTATATTATGATGCCACCGAGCCTATTACTGCTAATGTCAATGTTTTTGACAGCAACGCATATCGAAACGCAACACTCTATGTTCCGGAAGTGGCAATAGAGAAATGCACGGAGATTGATCCGTGGAAAAACTTCGCTACTATAAAAAGTGACGGACTTTCCGGAATTGAGGAGATTGATGCTGACATTGATATGACGTTGCCCTTGGATGTTTATACCACCAGCGGCATCAAAGTCGCCAATTCAACAGATAATCTCACACCCGGTATTTACATCGTGCGCCAGGGAAATAACGTGAAGAAAATATCCATCAAGTAATCGTCCTTTTATTGCCATTTAGCTGACAATTATTCAAGTTCGATTTATGGTAAATTTTATGGCATAGTCGGCTTCAACATCTCCTGTTGTAGCCGACTATAACTATACCAATAATAAAGTCCGGTCTTAATTCACTCGATGAAATACAGGGATTACATTGTTGTAGAACGGACGCTGCTTTCGTCGGACTTCGTCAATGCGTCATCCTAAACACCAAGACAGTCAAACAGGCGCTTCAGAGACTGCTGTTCCTGGGTCAGCATCATGGTCTTGGTCAAGATTCTCCCATTTATTGGCAGTTATGCAATCTTGCCGGTTTCGATTTCGGATTTGAGGAATTGGAAAATATAAACTGCCCCCTGATAGTAGAGACCACAATCAGGATCATTGAGCTTGGCGAAAGTTGTTGATGAATATAGTTCGTCAAGAGCACGGTGTATATCCCAGTCATATTCTGTCATAAGCATTTCAGCGAGTTCTGCTGCAAGGCATTCTATTTGAAATTGTATGTCTTGAGTCATAATTCGATGCGTTTTAAAAGGTTTACAGCTTTTGAGGTGCCGAAGAAGTATTGGAGCCCCTACTTTCGTAGGGGGATTTTTTACTCCTCTCCGGTCAGCCAGTCCATGCTA